>JAIPIQ010000131.1 GCA_021734645.1 Fidelibacterota bacterium
CCGGGACCTGGATCGATTTTGGCAAGGTCGCCACCGATGGTGCGCTGATGATCCGTCGCGAAGCCGGTCAACTGACGGTGTTTCCCTACCCCCGCGGGCGGGAGTTTCGCGCCAGCCTGGAGTTGAAGGCCCTCGCGCCGGGGGGCGACGCGGCGCGCGCGCGGGTGCGGGCGGTGGCGGCAGGGACCGGAGCTGATCTTGGACCGGTCCCGATCACCATCGCGCAAGGCCGGCTGATGCTCCAGTTCGGGATGGCCAAGGCGGGCCGCTATGTCATCACCTGGCGGTAGCGGCCCCGTCGCAACCGGCTCATTCCTTCCTCGTGACGCCCTTGCCCAGCAGCGGCACCAGGTCCTTGGCCTCGGTCGCGCCGTAGTTGAAGATCACGAAGCCGCGGGTGCCATGCTGACGCGCAAGTTGGATCTGCCCGATGACGCGATCCGCGCCCATGTTCACGGGCGTGGCGCTGGCACCAATGCCGGGGTAGCACGGCACTTTGCCCGCCCATTCCTGTTGGCTTTTCACCCAGTTCCCAAACTGCGCGTCACTTTCGGTGTAATCCATCGGACAGACGAAATCCAGATACCCGCGGTCGCACCATAGCTTCCAGTCCTGGCCCACGCTGTCGCGGTCGGACGGCCAGTTGCGGAACACGGCGGCGGACAGTTTGACCTTGGGCTTGGCGGCCCGCACCTGCTCGCTCACGGCTTTCACCACGCGGGTGATGTTGTCGCGCCGCCATTCGAGCCACGCCAGGCGCGCGGGTCCCTGCGTGAGCACCGCCTGCGGCCACTGGCCGAACGTTAGATGGCTGGCCTGCTCAAACCGCTGCTTGCAGCCGGCACAGTAACAGTGATCGCCGTCCGGGTAGCGGATGTAGTCGAAGTGAATGCCGTCCACATCATAGTTGCGGGCGACCTCGACCATCGCGTCGATCTCCAACTGTTGGTTGGCCGGATGCGACGGGCACAGCCACGGTTCCTCTTTGCCGAGCGAACTCACCTGCAAGCGGCCCTCGCTCCGCATCTTTTCCGCGAACTCCCGCGGCGCGTCGCCCAGGTTCCAGTTGACCTTCCAGACGTGGACTTGCAGCCCGTGTTTCTTGCAGGCTGCGAGACACTTCGCGATTTGGTCACCGCGCTCGGCGACTGCCGGAGACACCGGCAGCACCTTGCTTTGATAGAACGCCACGCCGCCCCAGAGCAGGTTGGGAAGAATGGCGGTGAATCCGTTCTCCGCGAGCCGCTGAATCGCCGCGTCCCAGTCCATCCCTGGCACGCCGAACGCGCTGTGGCACCAGCACGCGCGGAACTCGCCGGGCAACGGCTGTTGCGCGGTGCAATAGGCTTCCAGCAGGCGTTGCGCGGCGGCGGCCGCAAGGTCGCAGGCGGCGGCGAAACGGCGCTGGTCGTGGGCGGTGGCCGCATCGTCGCGGAGCTTGGCGGCACCGGCCAGCAGGGACAGTGCGCTGTCGTTTGGGCCGGCCAGCCTGGTGATTTGCACGCGTGCTTCCTCGAAGCTGCGAAACCCCGCCACCTGGCCGACACGGGCGATTGCGGTGGCCGCGGTTTGCGCCCAGAGTTCGGGCGCGAGATAGCCCGCCATGGCGAGCAACATCCGGCGCTTGTTCGCACGGTCGTCGGTTAGTAAAACGTGTGACATTTCCACGCAGTTGGCCGAGGCCACCACGGCCGCGTGGCCAGTGGGCTTGCCGTCGGCGTCGAACCACTCCGCCACGACCCGGCTGGCACCGGCCACGGGTTTCGGCTCGGCAATGTTCCAGGAATTCTGCCCCACGCTGGCTGGCGCACCCGGCAGTGCGCCGGGTGCGAAGCGCATGGTGGAAAAGTAGCCGGGGCGCGGCGGTTTCAGGTAAGGACCGCCGTCGATCTTCACCGCCTGCCGCAGCTTGGCGTTGAGGCCGTAGAAGGTGAGGAGTTTGCCGCCGCGCTGCAGGTATTCGGTTAGCTCCGCCACGGTGCGGGCGGGCATGGTGGGATTGTGGGGAAGAACGACGAGTCTGGCTTTGCGCAATTCCGCCGCGCTGACGTTGATGTCGCTCAGCGTCGCGCAGCCGAGGCCCGCTTCCTGAAAGACGTCCGCCACATTGGCGGCAAATTGCGCGGTGCCCGTCACTTCGCCTGGCTGGCTTTGCGCGGCGGAATCGCAGCGCAGGATGGCCACGAGCACGTCCTGGCCGAGCGTGCCGAATTTGCGCAGATCGCGGAGAAACATCGCGGTGTCCGCGTCGCCGCCGCGCCACGCGGAAATGCGGATGGTCTTGATTGCATTCCAGCCGGCCGGCTGGCCTTCGGTGTGCGTGGCGGCTTTGTCGATGGTGATGGTGTTCCAACCGGAGCGCTCGGGAAAGAACGTGGACGCATACCATCCGCTGCCGCTCTCGAAATAGATGCTGAAGTAGGCAACCGGCGCGATGTTCCGACAGCAGAACTGAAACTGGACGCCGCTGCAATCTCCGAGATCGAGTGCAACCCGCCGGTCCCACGAGGCACGATCCACCGGGTTGGTGGCGAACTTGCACGACAGGCGCAGCACCTTCGCGCCTTCGAGGGTCACCATCGAAGGCGGTGCCGAACCATTCATCGGTCGCCAGACGGCGCTGGCGGCGGCATTGTCGGCGAAACGACAGTCGTCAATGATCCGTGGCGCTTGGGCGCGGGAGGGTAGCAGCGCCCCCAGCAGCCAGGCACCAAAAGCCAGTGGTGCCAACAGAGAACGAGTCAAAGCGATGACTGAATGGGAGCGGCCCGGACAAGATGTTTTCATAAGAGCATGAGCAACGCGCCCAAGATGCCTTTACGGCTAAGAAATGGCTCTGGAGATCTTCTTCACCGCCACCCAGACGGGATCGGAGCGGAAGTCCGCCCAGGATTTTGCGGCTGTGGCCGCATCCTTGTGCACCAGAAAATACAGCAGGGTTTCAGCGGCCGGCGGCTGCCCGGCGAACGGTTGGAAATATCCCGGATTGGTCATACCATGCTGTTCGAAGAGCTTGCAGGTGTGATTCCGGAAGCGAGCCAACAGATCCACGATTTCGCCGGGCTCGGCGGGGTAGCTGCGGAGTTCGAAAAGCCTCGGATCCGGTGTTTTCTCCGCCGCAATCGTGGTGGAAGTTGAGAGCACCACGGCAATCAAACCAGCACATGGGAGTTTGGACATGTCCGGAATGATTCACGTTTCGCGGCCGCTGGCAAGCCGATTGTCCCGACAGCCGATTGTCCAGCAGGAGAGGCCCCGGGATTTCCGCAGGGAATTCCGCGGATTCCGTGATTTCTTGGCGACACGGATCGAGGATAGCCCACCCCCTTCCGATTAACCTTGGGGCAGGCCAGCTCCCACCTTCCGTCCTCCGTCCTCCGTCCTCCGTCCTCCCGGTCGAGGCTTGGTGCGCATGAGGGGCAAAAGAGAGCTTGCAGCCAACAAGGTCTCTGCGGCAGGGGGGGGGCGCGGCTGCCGTGCTCCCCGCAATCCGGTCCACTGACCACCGCTCCACTTTCCCGGAGCGACCGTCTGCGGTTCGTCGGAGCCGTCGGTCCGAATTTTTTCTTCCCACAGCGCTTGATTTCCCTACCCTCAAGCGATCCCATGCAAGCCCGCGCGAAAGCTGCCCTGAAAGACCCCGCCGCCACTGTTCATAAATAACAAACCAACAACAGAGAACACCGCTATGAATGGAGTAATCTCACCTGTGGAGCGTCAAAGCGAATTCCTATCAGTTCGACAACGATCGCCACAAACCAGCGTCACTTCGCGCCGTAGCTTTCTCAAGCAAGGCAGCCGCGCCGCTGCTGCGCTGGCCGCGCCCACACTCATCCCCTCCTCGGCACTGGGCCGTGGGGGCGCAGTGGCACCCAGCGAGCGCGTCAACATGGGCTTCATCGGGCTGGGTGGGCAAGGCACGGGCCACTTGCTCGGCGGCGCGTGGACGTATGTGCCCGGAGGCTACGTGGCGCGTGAAGATGTGCAGGTGCTCGCGGCGTGCGACGTGCGCCGGGAACGCCGCGAGAGCGCCCGGAACCGCTGCAATCAGATGTATGCCCAGAAGCTCGGTCAGGCCAGCTACAACGGTGTGCAAGCCTACCATGATTTCCGCGAGGTGCTCGCGCGGCCAGACATCGATGCGGTGTTGATCGCGGTGCCGTATCACTGGGCGGCGCCGTTGGCCACAATGGCGGCGCGGGCGGGGAAGGATGTTTATTGCGAGAAGCCCATTGCCATCACCATTCACGAGGGGCGCAACCTCGTCGAGACTTGCCGGCGGTTTGGCCGCATCTACCAGGCGGGGATGCAGCAACGCTCCGAATACGGCGGGAAGTTCCGTCTTGCCTGCGAGCTGGTTCGCAATGGCCGCATCGGTCAACTCAAGGAAGTTTATGCGTATCGGCAGCCGGGTGCGTTTTTCCCGTCGCCGTGGACCTCGGATCATGCGGTGCCCGTGCCGGATGGTTTCGACTGGGATCTCTGGCTCGGGCCGCTGCCCTGGCGTCCCTACGGAGGAGACGCCGGCCACGCCCTCAACGGATGTTTCATCGGCGACGTGAACTGGGCGCCACACCACTACGACATTACCCTGTGGACGGTGAATCCTGATGTCACCGCGCCGATTGAAGTGACCTATGAGAACCAAGGCAGCGGGCCTGACAGTGCCGTCATTCACTACCGCTTCTCTAACGGCGTAGTGGTTCACTCCAGCGGCTATCCGGGCGAGCGCGTCGGCGGCGATGGTGGCGCGTGCTTTGTCGGCACCGGAGGCCGCATCGCCGTGGATCGCGCGAACATCGTTTCCTCCCCGGCGAACATTCTCAAACAACCGCTGCGTCCCGACGACAGCCGTGTCTATCAATCCAACAGCCATTCGGGGAACTTCCTGGAATGCATCCGCAGCCGTCGCCCGACGATCACCGACCCGGAAACCGCGGTCTATACCATGAACGCGGTTCTCATTGGTGGCATCTCACTGGCTCTGCAACGTGCGGTCAAATGGGATCCGGTGAAGGGCGAATTCCCCGGCGACGACCAGGCCAATCGCCTCCTCTCATACTCGCCGCGCTCGCCGTGGAGAACCTAGCGAGGCTTCGCCTCAGACCCAAGACGACAAGACCCAAGACGGTGGACGAAGAATTTGACCTAACGACAATATATTACCGGTTTCAAAGCCTCTAGGCGAGCCATGCATATAAACAGTTCCTTTCTCAACCAAAGAAATCCCATGAAGACAAATCTCCCGGCGCGGTCGCCCTGGCAACGATACAGCAGGTTGGAAACCTCCGCCAGGACGTGGCCGCGCGCGATGTTTCGACATGGCTTGATGAATCGCTTCGTGCTGGCTGGCCTCCTCAGTCTTGCCGCAGTCACGGTTCGCGCCGGTACCGAGCAAGACCTCATCGCCACCCTGCAATCGGACGCCAGCGTGCCTCAGAAATGCGAAGCCTGCCAGCAACTGAGACTGGCCGGCACCGCCAAGTCCGTGCCAGCGCTGGCCGCGCTGCTGGGTGAGGAGCGCACCGGGCACGCGGCGCGTTACGCGTTGGAAGGGATGCCAGCGTCTGAAGCTGGCGCGGCGTTGCGCGAGGCGCTGGGCAAGAATTCAGGCCTCACCAAGGCTGGCGTGATTGATTCGCTCGGCTGCCGGCGGGATCCGGAAGCGCTGCCGCTGCTCGCGCCGCTGCTCTCCGATGCCGACGCCACAATTGCCGCAGCCACCGCATCCGCGCTCGGAAAGATTGGCGGCAAAGCAGCTATCGCCGGGCTCACCAGCGCGCTCGATCAAGTACCGTCCACGGTTCAGGTTGTCGTGTTGGAAGGCTTGCTGCAATGCGCTGAACGTCTCCTCAGTGACGGCGACCGTTCAGGTGCCGCGGCGATCTACCGCGATTTGTTCGCCACGAAGTTCCCGGGGCAAATTCGCACCGCCGCCTGGCGTGGCCTCGCAATATCAGACGCCGGTCAGCGGACCGACCTGGTCGTGAATGCGCTTGCTGGCACGGATCGTCCGGTGCAAGCGGCCGCGCTCAAACTCGTTCGCGAATTGGCGGACACGCAGGTGATCAAGGCGTGCCTCGGCCAATGGGCTTCGTTGTCGGCAGAGTCGCAGTTGGCCGTGCTCGATGCCCATGTGAAGCTGGGCGCGGAATCGCTTGCCACCGTTCGCACCGCCAGCGGGAGCCCGCATCTTGCGGTGCGCGTCGCCGCGTGGCAGGCTCTGGCTGACTTGAGTGAACTTGCGTTCCTTCCGGCGCTGGCCAAAGCTGCGGCTCGTGGCGAACCAGCGGAGCGCGAAGCCGCTCGCGGAAGTCTGGCTCGGTTGCGCGGCCCCGGTTCGCGCGAGGCGCTGCTGGCCTGTCTCGACCATGCCGAGGTGCCGGAGAAAACCGAGTTGCTGCGCGTCTTGGGCGAACGCGGCGACACCGCCGCCGCGAATGTTCTCGTGCAAAATGCCGGTTCCGAATCCGCGCCAGTTCGCCTCGCCGCACTCGCCTCGCTGCGCCGCCTTGCCGTGGCGGACACGCTCGCACCACTTCTCGATCTCGCTGCGAAAGCCAGGTCCGATGCCGCCTTTGAGCCTGTGCTCAAGGCGCTTTACGCCGTTTGCCAAGCCAGCCCGGACAAGGTGGCAACCGCACGCTGCGTCGTCGAGTCCATCGGGAGATTCCCCGTTACCGGGCGCCGCCGGGTGTTGCCGCTGTTGGCTGAACTCGGCACGTCCGACGCTTTGGCCGCCGCGCAAACCGCCACGCGGGACAACCACCCTGAACTGGCCAAGGATGCCATTCGAGTGCTAGCCCAATGGCCCAACGCCACGCCTGCGTCGTACCTGCTGGAACTCGCTGGCACCAGCGCTGACGCCACGATGCGCACCCTCGCTCTGCGCGCCTGCATCGGGGTGGTCGGCCAGGAACCGGATTTGTCCAAGCGCCTTGCCATGCTTCAGCAAGCCAGCGCCGCCGCCAGGAATGCCGATGAGAAGAAGCAGGCGCTTGGTCAACTGGGCCAGGTTCCGATGCCTGAAGCGCTGGAAGTTGTGCTGAAGGATCTCGCTGATCGCGACCTGGTGAACGAGGCGGCTCATGCCGCCGTGAACATCGCCGAAATGCTGGCCTCCTCGAATCCAAAGCTCGCGGACGAAGTCGCGGTCAAGGTGCTCGCGCAGGTGAAGGAAGGCAATCTGGTCGAACGCGCCCGGGCCTTGCGCATCACGCCCAGCAGCGCGGCCTCGTTCATTCGTGATTGGGTGGTGTGCGGCCCGTATCGCCGGGCCGGCGCCACCGGCGCGGAGGGTGTTTTCAACGTTCCGTTTGGTCCGGAGAATGCCGGCGAGAAGGTGGAGTGGAAGACCGCACCGCGCACCGACCATATCAATCTCATGGACCTCTTCGGAGAACAGGCGAGTTGCGCGGCCTATCTGCGCGCGCAAATCATCGCGCTTACCGACTGCTCCGGCGCTCTCCTCATGGGCAGCGACGATGGCATCAAGGCCTGGCTGAACGGCGAGGTCGTCCACAGCCACAACATTGATCGCGGCGAAGTCGCGGATGAGGACACCGCGCCCATCAAACTCAAAAAGGGAACGAACGAACTCATCCTTAAGATCACCCAGGGCGGCGGCGGATGGTCGGCTTGCGCGAGAATTGTCGGAGCTGACGGCAAGCCCATCCCTGGTTTGCTCGTCCAACGACCCGGCGGTGCTGCCGCGCCTGTTGGCACGCCCGCGTCATAGCCCGCTTCGGGCCCCCCGGCCCCACAGCCCCAGCGGCCAAGCCCGCCACGCTTCCGCAACGTGACGCCTTCCTGAACCAATCGCGCTCGAAATCCTCCAACAGGTAGCCGTATTGGTTAGAGAGGTGG
>JAIPIQ010000132.1 GCA_021734645.1 Fidelibacterota bacterium
CTGGTCCGCTTGTGGCGCCGCCCCGCCAGCCGGTTCGCCCTGATTGTGCTTGGCCTGTTTCTGCTGGCGGCCCTCTACGGCGAGGGGGTCTACCGATTGGCCCGCTGGCGCGATTACACGCCGGCCTATCAACGAGTCCACCTCGAACAACGCTATCAGCCGCCCGGGAGACAGCATCCATTTGGCACCGACAACCTCGGGCGCGATGTCTTCCAGCGGGTCATCCAGGGCGCGCGGATCGCCTTTCATGTGGCCTTGGTGGCCTCCCTGATCGCCGTGCCGCTCGGAACCCTGCTGGGCGCCCTGGGGGGCTATTACGGCGGGCGAACCGATGCCTGCGTGGTTTGGCTCTACACCACCGTGGCCGCCATGCCGGGCCTCTTGTTTATCCTGGCCATCGCCCTCGTGGCGGGCAAGGGCCTGCCGGGCATCTACCTCGGGTTGGGCCTGACCACCTGGGTCGGCGTCTGCCGCCTGGTGCGCGGCGAGGTCATGCGCCAGCGCGCGCAAACTTACGCCACGGCCGCCCGCGCCCTGGGCCTCAGTTCCCCCCGCATCCTCTTCCGCCACATCCTACCCAATGCCTTTCACGTCGTGATCCTGACTTTCTCCCTGCGCTTTCCCGCCGCCATCGGCACCGAGGTGCTCATCAGCTTCCTGGGGCTCGGCGTGCAAGGCGAACCCTCGTGGGGCGTCATGATCAACAACGCCCGGTTGCGCCTCTGGCAGGGCGTCTGGTGGGAAATGGCTGCCGTGACCCTGGCCATCTCGCTGGTCGTCCTGGCCTGCAACCTCGTCGGCGACCTGCTGCGCGACGAACTCGATCCCCAGTCCCGCACGACCGGCTGCGCAAAATCGCAGTAGGTATGCGCGAAGCCGTACCCGATGGCCCTTGCTCCGGCGCGGTGAAGACAGTAGGCTCCTGCTCACTGTGCGTCGGTTTGTTTCGATTCGTGGACGTAAACGGCATAAGGAGCACGCGGTGAAGGATATTCTGAGATCAAGGCGGCGGGGCGGGTTGTTTTGTTGTTTGGCATTGGGGTTGTTGGCGGGGGGGGCGGATGGCGCGCGCGCGGCGGGACCTGCCTGGGATCGCTATCCGGTGCTAGGCGCGCCATTGATGGTGACGGCGCCGACCATTGACGGGACACTCGCAGCCGACGAATGGTTACCGGCCCTGCGCGTACCGGCGCTGTTGGCCGATATCACCGGCAATGCGGCCGCCGATCAAACGGAAGTGTACCTGGGGTATACGGATGAGGCGCTCTACCTGGCATGGCGCGTGCGCCGCAGCTTTCCCGGGCCGCTGATGGTGGGCAGCCCACAACCGGGATAGATGTATCCCAATCATGCGTCGCAGCCCAGGCTGCAGCGGAACAGCTACGAGCCGGACGAAGGTATTGACTGGCGCATGTGGGTGCCCCTGCAATGGTTCGACTGGAGTCGGGATCACGCCTGGTACGGCTATTGGGACAACGCCTCGGTTCTGGCCGTACAGGGAGCCGATGTGAAGGCCTCGTTCCGGATGAATGACCGCGGCCAGATGTATTTCTATGCCATGAATCTGGCGGATGAGGCATGCCAGGCCGATTTCGCGCTGGACCTCGCGGCGCTGGGCCTGCCCGTCAAACTATACGCGCGCGATGCAGTGACTCACGAGGCCTTCGAGATCACCGATGGCCGCTTCGCCCTTGAATTCCATGGGTGGCGGCCGCGGGTGTTGATGATTGCGCCGGAACCTGTCCCGCAAATGAAACCGTGATTGGTTCGCGCCTGTTTGTCATGGACGCAAGCGTGGACACAGACCGCCGGAGGAGGTTGCCCGGCTGCTCGACTCGGACGGGGCTTGGTGCTCTAGTCCTGGGGCGGCGCGTTTAAGCCAAACGCTTCAATCGTGGCGCGGTACTCGGCGTCCACCGCATCGGTCCAGGGTTGCTTCTTCAAGTGCCAGGGCCGGGTGCGGTACTTGGGGTCGCTCAAGCGCGGATCGCGCGCTTCGCGCAGGTGCAACCGGCCATGGTCCAGGGCGGCGAACAGAATCGCGTAGTTTTTCTGCTCGAGTTCATAATGCTTGACGAAACGTGCCCGGACGTCCGGATCGAGCAGGGCGGGCACGCCGCGTTCCGGCAGGGGGAGCAGATAGTCCACCAAGGCCCGGGCGGCGGCGGGTTGCGCACAGGCTCTCGAGATGGCCAGTGCCAGGACCTGAACCCCGCCGCCCGCGCGTCGGTGGGCCGGTAAAGGCGCCATGTCCCACCCCTCGGGCATGTCCAGGCGGTTCAACTCGTTCAAGTGCCAGGTGCGGCCCTTGAACAGCCCGAAATGGCCGTCGGCAAAGTAGGGGGTGTGGCGGAAGTCCGGGTGTGTCCGGCGGTCCAGGTAGTCGCTGCGCCACTGGGCGGCCGTGGGCGCCACCTGGTGGACATAGCTCAAGTCCGAAACAAAGCGCATGGCCTCCGCGCCTGCGTCCACGGTCGCCGGATGGAAATACATGTTGGGCCCCCAGGCGCCACCGGCCAACTCGATCCATTCGGCGTCTTCACTGTATTGATCCGACAACGCCATGTAGCCCCACTGCGTAACGCTTCCGTCCGTTGCCCGCACCGTCAACTGGCGGGCCCGCGCCAGGAACTCCGGCCAGGTCCAGTGGGCGGGTAATGGCCGTTGCACGCGATCCAGCGCCGCGCGATTGACGAACAGGACGCTCACCAGGCAGGTCCAGGGCGCCGCCATCGTCTGACCGTCGGCCTGGACCGCCTGCCACGCCGTGGGATGAAACGCGGCCGCCTCCAGGTCCGGGCGCGGCAGAACATGGGGCGCGGCCTCCGCGACCCATTGCGCGTCCAGCAGGAAAACGTCCGGCGGCGCGGCGGGAGGCAAGGTTGCTGAGCCGTCCGGCCAGCGCCACTCGACCAGCGCGACCGGGCCGCCAGTATACCGGGCAAGATGGTCTTGCAGGGTGGCGCGCTCGATGGCCGAACCGGAGAAGCCGAGGCGCAGCGTCGCCGGGGCCGCGGGGGGTTGAGCCGTCGCGCAAAGGCGCCCCAGCAAGTGGAGCAGACTGATGCCCATGAGGAGGTGTGCCACTGAGCGTGTGCGCATCGCGCGGGCTCGGCGCGGCGCCGGGAATCCTGTTGCGTGTTTCATAAGCCAATACCATAAGTTGTCCGTGCCGCGCATGGCAATGGTGAATGTCGAGCGGAAATCAACCTTGCTTCCGCGTTGGGGTATGATACATTGAGATCGGTGACGCGACGGCATGGTGTCCTTGCGTCAATGCAGAGAATGCAAGCCACGGAGGTGTGTGATGGATGAGATGGTCCCGAAAACGTTCTTTCAGAGCCTGTTTGACTTCTCCTTTTCGTCCTTTGTGACGATCAAGATCATCAAGCTGATCTTCTTTCTGGCCCTCATCGGTTCGGTTATTTTCGGCCTGATCGTGATGTTCAGCGGGTTCCGTTCCGGGGGCTTCATGGGCATCCTGGGCGGCCTGGTTTTCGGTCCGCTGGTGGCCATTCTGATGAGCATTGTTTCGCGCGTAAATTGCGAGCTGATCATCGTGGCTTTCCGGATCGCGGAGAACACCGGCAAGTTGGTGGAGCTCAAGCAGGTGGAGATGGGCACGGTCGCGCCGGCGGCCGAATAAGCGCGGCGGTCTGTCTTTTCCGGGGGAGGGGATTTGGGGCGCGGCAGGCGCCTCCAGGTTGGAGTGTATGATGAAAACGGCTGATTGCTGGCGGGTGGCGGTATTCGACAGCAAATCGTATGATGAGGAGTTCCTGCGGGGGGCATTGGGCGAGCGGCCTTTGCGCCTGAAGTTCTTTTCGGAGCGGTTGAACGCGGACACGGTGGCGCTGGCGCAGGGGTACGATGCGGTATGCGCGTTCGTGAACGACACGCTGGATGCGGTCGTCATGGACGGGCTGGTGGCGGGGGGTGTGCGGGCGCTGGCGCTGCGGTGCGCTGGATACAATCATGTGGATTTGTCGGCGGCGTTCGGTCGGATCCATGTCGTGCGGGTGCCCGCGTACTCGCCGCATGCCGTGGCGGAACATGCCCTGGCGCTGATCATGGCCCTGAATCGCAAGACGCATCGGGCGTATAATCGGACCCGCGAGAGCAACTTCCGGATTGACGGGCTGATGGGATTCGATCTCAACGGCAAGGTGGCCGGCGTGATCGGGACCGGACGGATCGGCAAGGTGCTGGCGCGCATCCTGCGCGGCTGCGGCATGGAGGTGCTGCTGTACGATCCGTATCCGGACCATGAATTTGCCGCCGCGGCGGGCTGTCGCTACGTGGACCTACCCGCGTTGCTGGCCAGCGCGCAGGTCATCAGTCTGCATTGCCCCCTGACCCCCGAGACCAAACATCTGGTGCGGCGCGAGACCATCGAGCAGATGCGGCCGGGCGTCATGTTGATCAACACGGGGCGGGGCGGGCTGATTCATACCCCTGACCTGGTCCGGGCGCTCAAGAGCCGCCAGGTGGGCGCGGCGGGCCTCGATGTTTACGAGGAGGAAGGCGATTACTTTTTCGAGGATTTCAGCGATGAGGGCTTGAGCGATGATGTTTTGGCCCGGTTGCTGACTTTCCCGAACGTGCTGGTGACTTCCCACCAGGCATTTTTCACGCGCGAAGCGCTGGCCAACATCGCCGAAACAACGCTCGCGAACCTGGACGCCTGCCGCGCGGACGGTCCCCTCGAAAACGAAGTCTGCTATCGTTGTTGCGAAGATGGCTGCCGCAAGCAAGAGCAGGGCCGTTGTTTCTGAGCCGATTTTATTGGGCTGAGAGCCCGTTTGTTTCTTGCAGGTAGGCGGTTAGGCCCGCGCGCCAGTCGGGCAGCCGGCATCCCGTCCAGAGCTGGTAGCGCCAGGTGTCCAGCACCGAGAAGGCCGGCCGGCGTGCCGGGCGCGCATAGGTCGCCGCGGGGACGGGTTCGATGGGGGTGGCGGCGTCCAGGGACTGCGCGATCGCCCGGGCGAATTCAAACCAGGAGCAAGATCCCGTTGCGGCGACATGCACCACCCCCGTGCGCTCGAGGGGTAGCAGTCTCAGCAACGCCTCGGCCAGGTGGCGCGTGTAGGTCGGCGCGCTGAACTGATCGTTCACGACCCGCAGAGGCTCGGTTGGGGCGGAGCGCAAACGCTCCGCGATGGTGCGCACGAAATTCTTGCCGTGGCGTCCGAACAGGGACTGGGTGCGGACGATCAGGTGGGCGGCGCCCTCGGCGGCCAGGGCTTGTTCGCCCGCCCATTTGCTGGCGCCGTACTGTCCCAGGGGGCGGGGCAGATGGGTTTCGCCATAGGGGTGCGGGCGGTCGCCCGCGAAAACATAATCGGTGCTGACGTGCAGCAGGCGCGCCTGTTGTTGGCGGCACCACCGGGCCAGCAGGCGCGGGCCCTCGCAATTGATGGCCATCGCCTGTTGCGGATGGCTCTCGGCGCCATCCACATCCGTGTAGGCCGCGCAATTGATCACCCAGTCGCAGGCGCGGGGCATAGCCGCGCGCAGGCTGGCGGCCGAGGTAATGTCCACTTCCGGCAGATCCAGCCCGAGGCAGTCCAGGCCCGCCGCTTGGCTCATTGCCAACAGGTCGGTGCCCAACATGCCCCGTGCGCCAATCAGTATAATTTTCATAGGCCTATCCTGAACAGCCCCCCCGTGGCGGTCAAACTCATTCTGCAGGCGTCCCGAATGACGAGCGGCCACGCCCTCGCCGGCCGCGGCCCGGAGGGCTGCGCCCATGCCGCCCGCGGGGGCTTGTGACGGCGCGGGCCGTCAGGCGAGGTGATGGCGTTCGGCGGCGCGCCAGCAGCGGACCTGGCGGTCGGCATGGGTATCCAGGTCAGGATGCCGGGTGCAGGCGGGCAGGGCATAGGGACAGCGGGGGGCGAAGCGGCAGCCGGCCGGCAGTTCCGTCAGGGGGGGGGCCTGGGCGGGGGTGGAGGGGGGGCGGCGTTGGGCGCCGGCCGGGGCGGGCATGGCGGCCAGCAAGGCTTCCGTATAGGGATGCCAGGGCTGCCCGAAGACTTCGGCGCGGGATCCGGTTTCGACGATTTCGCCCGCGTACATGACGGCCACGCGGCTGCACATTTCCCAGACAACGGCGAGGTCATGGGTGATGAGCAGCAGGGCGGTTTCCGGGCGGCGGACCGTGCGCATGAGTTCAAGGATCTGGGCCTGGATGGTGACATCGAGGGCGGTGGTCGGTTCATCGGCGATCAACAGGTCGGGTTCGGCCACCATGGCCATGGCAATCATGGCCCGTTGGCGCATGCCGCCGGAGAGCTGGTGGGGATAGGCCTTCAGGCATTCGGCGGGTTCGGGAATGCCCACGCGTTGCAGCCATTCCAGGCTCACGGCCCGATAGCGGGATGGCTCGGCCAACCGGTGCAGGCTGAGGACCTCGGCCAGTTGGGCGCCGATCCGCTGCAAGGGAGACAGGGCCTGCATGGGCTCCTGAAAGATCATGCCGATTCGCCGCCCGCGGACGCGGCGCAGCCCCGCCGCCGGCAGCCGCAACAGATCCTCACCGTCGAATAGAATCTGGCCCGACGTAAGCCGGGCGGGCGGCGAGGGCAGCAGGCGCAGAATGCTCAGGGCGGTCACGGTCTTGCCGCAGCCGGATTCCCCGACCAAGCCCAGGGTTTCGCCGGGCGCCAACTCGAGTGTCAGGTTGGACACGGCAGCCAGGCATCCGGCCTCCGTATCGAAGGCGATGGTCAAATCACGAATGGAAAGCAACGGCGTCATGCGGAGGATACAAGCAGGTTTATACCGCTGCGCCAAGCTTCAAATGGCACGACCTCTTGAACCTGAATCCGGAGACAAACTGGAATTGCTGGATTGACGCCCTGCCTTGATTTGGTAAAGTGTGACTAAAGCTAACGTGAGGAATCAGGCTATGGCTACGGAAAATCAAAAAGATGTCCCCCCGGCGCAACCGCCCAAAATCCGCTTGAAGGGGGTGCCGACCGGTACGGCGCGTCCTGTGGGGGCTCAGCCCCCGCCGCCGGACAAAAAGGCGGAGACCACGCGGATTGCGGTCGAGGCGGCCCAGCCGAAGGCCCCGGACGTGCCGGCCGCCAAGGCTCAGACTTCGAAGGTTGTGGTTGAACTGGGGCGCGAGGTGGAGCGGCCGGACGCCAAGTCGCAGACGGCGCGCATTGACCTTTCTGCCGCCATGCCGGGCTCCCTGGGCCGTCAGGGCGCGGAAACCGCCCGGATTGATTTGGCGGCGGCCCGGCCGGCGGAGAGCGATTCCGGTTTGCGCCCCGCGCCGGCGGGCATCGGGGATCAGGCCGCGAAATCCGCGACGGCCTATATTGATGTGCCCTTGACGGAAGTCAGCCCGGAGGCCGCCGAGCAGGCCAAGGCGGCGACCATGCGGGTGCAAGTGGATGAAGCCGACCTGGCGTCGGTCATGGGCGAGACGCAGCCCATCGGTGCCACCGAAGCCACGGGCAACATGGTTCAGGATGCGGCGAAGAAGCGCACGGTGAAAGTGGATCTGGCGTCGGTCCTGTCCGAGGAGGCGCCGGACTCGACGGCGCCGGTTGTGTTGCCCAAGCCGGGCGGCGGCGCGCCGACGGCAGCGCAGACCCGCGATTCCAATTTGCCGCGTACGATCCGTCTCAAGCGGCCGGGCGCGGCCGCGCCGGCGGGGGGCGGCACGGAACCCACGATTCCCATGGAGCCGGACGAGGGGGTCGAGCACAGTAAGATTGAAACCGCGCGGATTGCCCTCCCGCCGGATGCCGCGCATCCACCGACCCGGCAGAAGACCATCCGGATCAAGCGTCCCGGGGGGGCGGCTCCCGGTCGGCAATTAACGATTGCGCGGG
>JAIPIQ010000133.1 GCA_021734645.1 Fidelibacterota bacterium
GCGCCTGACCAAGCGCCCGACCGGTCACTGATCCAAACACCGTAAAAAGCGGCAGCTTCCGCCTTTGCAGGTCATGCTACGGCGGACACGCACGCTGCCGCACTCCAAAGGGCGCTCGCGGTCATCCTCCGCCTTTTTGCGCGTTTGGTACCACTTTGTGGCCATGCTTTCTTCGCGTTCTTTGCGATCTTCTGTTCCTCCGGGGCTCACTGTTCAATATGCTATCGTCGCCCGTGAACGGTTACCCCCCCCCAATCTGGAGATTTCAAGCTCCTTGGTGCCAATGGCTGCCCAAAGTCAGTGAATCGTGTTTCGCGCCCGAGTTGCGAAGCGGCTGTTGCGAAGCGGCTTGACTTCCCGCGCCCGGCCGATAGGGTAACCGCGTTTACGACCGGCCCGCGAGCCGGCCAAAGAAAAAATACGGAAACAGGAGATTGTGCCATGTTACAGCCTGCGCAGACGACCGGCGACACGAGATGGTTTGTTCAAGACCGTTTTGGTCTGTTCATTCATTGGGGGCTGTATGCCCTGCCCGCGCGCCACGAATGGGTCAAGAGCCGTGAGGAAATTTCGGATGAGGCCTATGAGCGGTACTTTCGTCATTTCGACCCGGACTTGTATGAGCCGGCGCTGTGGGCCCAGGCGGCGGCGCGGGCGGGCATGAAATACTTTGTGGTGACCACCAAGCACCACGATGGGTTCTGTCTATGGGACAGTGATTTGACGGAATACAAGGCAACCCGCACACCGCACGGCCGGGATGTGTTGACCCCGTTGGTGGCGGCCTTCCGGGCCGAGAACATGCGGGTGGGGTTCTATCATTCCCTGCTCGACTGGCGCCACCCGCAGTATCCGCTTGATGCCAATCATCCCCAGCGCAACCATCCGGAGGCCCGCGCCATGAATCAGGACCGGGATGTCCGGCTGTATGCCGATTATCTCCACGGGCAGACCCGGGAACTCCTGACCCGCTTCGGCCCGATTGATATCCTCTGGTATGACTTCTCCTTCAAGAAGCCCGTCCAGCCGGAATTTGCCCACTTCGAGGGGAAGGGCAAGGACGACTGGCGCAGCGAGGAACTGCTGAAAATGATCCGCGAGTTGCAGCCGGGGATCATCCTCAATGACCGCCTCCAGATTGACCAGGACGTCAAGACGCCCGAGCAGTACCAACCCCGGGAATGGGTCAAGGTCAATGGCCAACCGGTGGTCTGGGAGGCCTGCCAGACCTTCAGCGGCTCCTGGGGCTATCACCGCGACGAGAGCACCTGGAAGAGTCCGGCACAACTGGTCAAAATGCTGATCAACAGCGTGGCCTGCGGCGGGAATCTCCTGATGAACGTCGGCCCGACCGGCCGCGGCGAGCTGGATCAGCGGACGCTGGACGCCCTGGACGTATATGCCCGCTGGATGCATCGGCACAGCCGGTCCATTTACGGTTGTACCCAGAGCGAGTTCGCCGCCCCCAGCGGGTGCCGGTTCACCCAGAACGGCCAGCGCTTGTATCTGCATATTTATGACTGGCCGTTCAAGCACCTGCACCTTGATGGGCTGGCCGGGCGCATCGAGTACGCCCAACTGCTCAACGACGCCTCTGAGATTCGCTATACGGAGCCCCAGGCCGACGCCCCCCATACGCATATGACCCCGCTCACCAAACCCGGCAGCGTCGTGCTCGAATTGCCCGTCCGGATGCCCGATGTCACCGTACCCGTGATCGAGCTGTTCCTGAAGTAGATCGGAGTGCCTATGCCCCAGCCCACATCGTATCCCCCGCAAAGCCTGGACGGCATCTGGCAGTTCACCTTCCAGGCCGAGCAGGCCTGGACGGACGAGAACCTGGCGCGCCTGGCCTACGACGACCGGATTGCAGTCCCCTCGGCCTTCGACGCCCTGCCGGCCTACAACGGCCGGCGCGGCGTCGGGTTCTACCGGCGCCTGATCACGGTCCCGCCCGGACAACGCGCCCGTCTGCGGTTCAACGCCGTGGGCATGTATGCCAAAGTATTCATTGATCAGCAGAAGGTCGGCGAGCAATACGCGGCCTATACGCCCTTTGTTGTCGAGGTCCCGAAATCGGAACGGGCCGAACGCGAGCTGGTCGTGATGGCCGGCAATCGCTTTGATGAAGCCCTCTATCCCCTCCATCTGCCTGACTATGACTTCTATGCCTACGGCGGCATTTTCCGCTCCGTTACCCTCGAGCTGCTGCCCGAAGGCGAACTCGTGGAATGGGTCGGCGTGGACACGGTTGATCCCGACGCCGGCGAACTGCTCATCCGCGTGCGACCCGCGCGCCCGGGGCAAGCCTTCCACCTCAGCCTGGATGACGGTCCGACGGAGATCCTTACCGCCACCGATGTCCGCGACGGGGAAGCGCGCCTGCCCCTGCGCCGGCCCGGCCTGTCCACCTGGTCGCCGGACAGCCCGGCCCTGCACACGCTGGCCGTAGACAACGGCACGCACCTTCACACGGTGCGTTTCGGCGTCCGCCGGGTGACCGCCGCCGAAGGCCGAATCCTGCTGAACGGCAAGCCCCTGAAGCTCCTCGGCTACTGCCGTCACGAAGCCCATCCGCAATTCGGCCCCGCCCTGCCGTTGGCCCAATTGGTCGCCGACCTGCACCTCCTGCGCGACCTGGGCTGCAATTTCATTCGCGGCGCGCACTACCAGCAAGATCCCCGCTTTCTGGATCTGTGCGATGAATTGGGCTTCCTGGTGTTCGAGGAAAGCCTGGGCTGGGGCAACAAGGCCGAACAACTGGCCGATCCGGCCTTTATCGCCGCGCAAGTCGCGCAGACCACCGCCCTGATCAACAGCGCCTATAACCACCCGTCGGTCATCCTGCGGGGCTTTCTCAATGAGGGCCAGAGCGACGCAGCGGAATCCTGGCCCTGCTATGACGCGCTGATCCGCCTCGTGCGCGCCCAGGATCCAACCCGCCTGGTGACCTATGCCAGCAACCGGGCGCTACAAGACCGGTTCCTCGAGCATGTTGACGTCGTCAGCTTCAACATCTATCCGGGCTGGTATGCGGCGGACATAGACGAGGAGTGTCCGCTGGCGGAAATCCGGCCCCGCATCCAGGCCTGCCTGGCGGGTCTGCGCGAACGGGGTCTGGCGCACAAACCCTTCCTGCTGACGGAAATCGGCGCGGGGGCCATCTATGGCTGGCGCGACCCGGTCGCCGCCCATTGGTCCGAGGATTACCAGCGGGACTATCTGGCCACGGTCTGTCACGAGGTGGTGGACAATCCCGCCATTGCCGGGGTGGCGCTGTGGCAGTTCTGCGATGGCCGTACCTATCGGGGCGCTCGGGCGCTCCGGCGTCCGCGGGCGTTCAATAACAAGGGCACCCTCGATGAATACCGCCGCCCGAAGCTGGCCTACGACACGGTCAAGGCCATCTTCACCGCCTGAGCCGCCGTTCGTTTTTGCTTCCCTGGCCGGTTCCGGTCGGTTAGTATGCTGAAAACACCAACAGGAACAGAAGCAGGCGGAATATTGCATGAGCCCAGACCCATTCTACGTCACCACGCCAATCTATTACGTCAATGACCGGCCCCACATCGGCCACGCCTACACCACCATCCTGGCCGACGTGCTGGCGCGCTATCACCGCCTGCTCGGACAGCCCACGTTCTTCCTGACCGGCACGGATGAACACGGCCAGAAGGTGGCCCGCGCCGCGCGGGAGGCCGGTTGTACCCCCCGCGAACAGGCCGACCGCACCGTCGTGCGCTTTCAGGATCTTTGGCGCCGGCTCGAGATCACGCACGATGACTTCATCCGCACGACCGAAGACCGGCACCAGCGCGTCGTCCGGGCCTGCCTGCAGGATCTGTATGACCGCGGCGAAATCTACCGCGCGGAATACGACGGCTGGTATTGCACGCCCTGCGAACGCTTCTTCATGGAAAAAGATCTAGCCGACAGCAACTGCCCCGAATGCGGCCGCGGCGTGGAACAGATCCGCGAGGCCAATTACTTCTTCCGCATGGGACAGTACCGGGATTGGCTGGTGGACTACATCGAAACGCATCCGGACTTCATCCAGCCGGATTTCCGGCGCAACGAGACGCTGGGTTTTCTGCGGCAGGAACTCAACGACCTCTGTATCTCGCGCCCCAAGAGCCGCCTGGCCTGGGGCATCGAGCTGCCTTTCGATGCCGACTACGTCTGCTACGTCTGGTTCGACGCGCTGGTGAACTACATCAGCGCCATCGGCTTCGGCGTCGAGCCCGAGCGCTTCGCGCGCTGGTGGCCCGCCAGCTACCATCTGATCGGCAAGGATATCCTGACCACCCATACCGTCTACTGGCCGACCATGCTCCATGCCCTGGGGCTGCCCATGCCCCAAACTATCTTTGCCCACGGCTGGTGGCTGCTGGGCGCCAGCAAGATGAGCAAGTCCCTCGGCAATGTGGTCAATCCCATGGAAATGGCCGAACGCTACGGCGTGGACCCCTTCCGCTATTTTCTCATGGCCGAAATGACCCTCGGCCAGGATGCCACCTTCTCCGAAGAGGCCTTCATCCGCCGCTACAACTCGGACCTCGCCAACGACCTGGGCAATCTCCAGAGCCGAATCCTGAAACTGCTGCAGTCCAAGTGCGGCGGTCGCCTGCCGCCCTGCCCCCCGCTCCCGGTCGCCGGGCCCGAAAAGGACTTGTGGGCCGCTGTACAACAGGCCGTCCGCCGCCTGCATGAAACCGTACTGGGCATGCGCCTCGATCTCGGGCTGGCCGAAGTCCTGCAGGCCGTCCGCGCCATCAATCGCTATCTTGAAATCAAGCAGCCCTGGCGGGCGGCCACCGCGGATGCGGAAGCCGGGGAGCCCGGCTTGACGCTCTATATCGCCGCCGAGGCCCTGCGCGTGGCGGCAACCCTCCTGCTCCCCGTCATGCCCGGCCGGATGATGGCCTTGCGGCAATCCCTGGGCCTGGGCGACGAGTTGGATTTCGCGCGCTTGAGCACCTTCGGCGTGCTCCAGCCCGGTACGCCCGTGGCGCCGCCCGCGGCACTCTTTCCTCGTCTGCAGGCCGCCGCCCCGCCGCCACCGGAACCGCCCGCTCCATCGGCCCCGGCCGCCGCCGCCCAACCCCTCCTGGCCTACGACGATTTCGCGCGGCTCGATCTGCGTACCGCCACCATCCTGTCGGCGGAGCCGGTCCCGGGCGCGGACAAGCTGCTGAAGTTGCAGGTGGATCTCGGCACGGCGCAGCGGCAAATCGTAGCCGGCATTGCCAAGGCCTACGCGCCTGCCGACCTGCCCGGCCGGCAGATTGTTATCGTGGCCAATCTGGCGCCGGCCAAAATCCGGGGTATTGTATCAGAAGGTATGCTCCTGGCCGCCGGGGACGGCAAGCAGTTGTGTCTGGTTGGGCCCGCCGCCGACGGGCCGGCCATGCCACCGGGCGCGCGCGTGAAATGAGACCGGCGCCGATCAGGGGTCCGCAGACATGGGAGCCAAATGATGACGGGCAAGACAATTGATCTGGGGGCCTTGGCCGCACAGGCGGGTGTCACGCCGGAGCAGGCCGAAGCCTTGGTGAACGGCTTGGTGGAGCAAGTGCTGCGCGGCGCGGGAACGGGAATCGAAATCCCCGGGCTGGGACGGATTGAACAAGAGTCCGCCGCCGGACCGGGCGCGCCCCTGCGCATGGTCTTCTCGCCCAACGCCCGAATGGCCGCCGTGCGCTACACCCGCGGGGAGGCGCCGCCCGAGGCCGCGCCCGCACCCCAGCCGTCGCCGCCGCCGCCGCCGCCGGAGGAACCCGCCGCGCCGGTGGCGCCCGAACCCCCGCCGGATCCTGACGCCGCGGAGGCCACGATCAGCGGCGCAGAAGAAGACGAGGGCGTCGTCTATATCAGCTTCCGCTGCGATCAATGCGACCAGGAAATCGAGGCGTCCACCGAGCTGGCCGGCGAAACCGCCGCCTGCCCACAGTGCGCCCAGGCCGTCCGCATTCCCTCCACCGAAACCATTCAGGCTTACCTGCGGCAAACGGAGTTGCCCGCCCACCCCGCCCCCGCGCCCGCTGGCACGGAATTACAAAAAACATCAACCGTGCGCATTGACCTGCCCGACGGCGCGCCCTATACCCAACCCGTCAGACGCACCATCCAGATCAAACGCCGCACCTGAATCCGCCCCGCCGCCCATGACTACTCCCGCCGCCTCCCCCGCCCCTGCCCCCCCGCGCAAAACCCCATGGCGCGCCCTGGCCCTGCTGATCCTCTGGGCCGTTTTCATGTTTGCGGCGGTTCTCAATCCACAGGCTGTCTTGTTCTCGACCGACGACAACCTGGGAGCGACCACTTGGCGGGCGACCATGCTGCCCGAGGGCCTCGCCGGCGCCTGGGATCCGTCCGCCCTCCTCGGCCAGCCCACTAGCTTCTCCGCCAGCCTGACCAATCTCCTGCTCTGGATATTGCCGACCTCCGTGTTCATCAATTGGATCCATGCCTTCTACCTGGCGGGGGCATCCTTCTTCCTCCTGCTTTACCTGCGCCATTGGCGCTTGGCGTGGTCGGCCTGCGCTCTCGCCACGCTGACCGCCTTCTGGCTGGGCAACAACTTCACCCTGACGTATGCCGGCCACATTCCCAAATTCGCGATCCTGATGTGGGTCTGCGCCTATCTCTGGCTGATCGAGCGGGCCAGCGCCCGCCGCAGCGCCGCCCAGGCCATTCTCGCGGGTTTTGTTCTCGGTCTGCAATTCGGGGAACAGCCCGACGTCGCCTTGTTCTGCGCCCTGGTTCTGGGCGCTTATACGCTGTTTGTGCTCTGGCGCGATCATCGCCGCGCCCCCGCCCTGTGGCTGCGCCTGTTGGCGCCCCTGCTGTTGGTGGCCCTGCTCATGGCGGTCCATCCGCTCTACAGCGGCTACCGCACCGCCGTACAGGACATGGCCTCCCTGAACCCGGCCGATCCGGATGCCCAATGGGATTTCTGCACCCAGTGGAGCTGGCCCCCCGAGGAATCCATTGATTTCGTGGCGCCCGGCTACATGGGCTGGCGCTCCGGCGAGCCAGCCGGCCCCTACTGGGGACGCATGGGACGCTCCGCCGGCTGGGAACAGACCCGCCGCGGCTTTCTCAACTTCAAACTCGAGAACCAATACCTGGGCGCCATCCCCGTGCTTTTCGCCCTGACGGGGCTGCTCCTGGCCTGGCGGCGCCACCCGCCGGGCGCGACCGCTACCGCCCCCGCCGACCCGTGGCAGTTGACCCTGCGCTGCTGGACCCTGATCACGCTCGTGACGCTGCTGCTGGCCTTCGGCAAACATTTTCCACTCTATCGCCTCTTTTACCAGTTGCCCATGATCAGCAGCATCCGCAATCCGAACAAGTTCCTGCACCTGTTCCAGATCGGGGTCGCCATCCTGGCAGCGGCGGGCCTCGATCGCGCCCAGCGCGCGGATGAGGAGCCCCGGCCATGACGCGCCCCCAACACGCCCCGCGCTCACCTCGCCCTCCGGCCCCGGCCACGCGCTGGGGGCTGGCCATCGGCCTCGCAGCCGGCCTGGGCGGGCTGCTCCTGCTGGGGACCATCGGGGTGGCGTGGAATCGGCCCGACAGCGCGACCGCCCTGACCCGGACCGGCTGGCCATCCGCCGCCGCCGATGCCATTCTACGCAACCGCACAGTCGCCCTGCTGCACGGCGCGCTCGCCAGCCTGTTGGCCGCGGCCGGTTTGTGGCTGCTGACGGCCCCGCGCTGGCGCGGGACGGCCGCCCGGCGCTGGACGCCCCTGGTCCTGGTGCTCCTCGTGGCCGCCGATGCGCGCTGGCTGGCCCGGC
>JAIPIQ010000134.1 GCA_021734645.1 Fidelibacterota bacterium
ACCACCTCCGGATCATAGAAATACAGCCCGGGCACCGCGTAATGGGACTTCGGCCGCGCCGGCTTCTCCTCGATCCCGATCACCCGGCCGGCCCCGTCGAATTCAACCACCCCCTAGCGCTCGGGATCCCGCACCGCGTAGCCGAACACGGTGCCGCCCCCCCGCACCTGCATCTCCTGGCGCACCTGCATAAGCGTGCGCCCCAACCCCTCGCCGTAAAATACATTGTCCCCCAGAATCAAGGCCACCGAACTCGAACCGATGAATTCCGCCCCGATCACAAAGGCCTGCGCCAAGCCTTCCGGGCGGGGTTGGACCGCGTATTCAATCCGCAGGCCATAGGCCGACCCATCGCCCAGGAGCACTTCAAAGCGGGGCAAATCCGTCGGGGTGCTGATCAGCAGCATCTCGCGAATCCCCGCCAGCATCAGTACGGAAAGCGGATAGTAGATCATGGGTTTGTCATAAATGGGCAGCAACTGCTTGCTGACCACCCTCGTGATGGGGTGCAGCCGGGTGCCCGATCCGCCCGCCAGGATAATGCCTTTCATAACGCGCTCCTTTCGCCCGATCCGGCCGCCTTCAGGGCGTGCCATACTGCGTCTTGATCCAGTCCTGATAGGCGCCGCTGCGCACCTGGGCCACCCATTCCTCGTGTTCGAGATACCATTGAACGGTCTGGCGCAACCCGCTGCCAAAGGTCTCCACCGGATGCCAGCCCAGCTCCCGCTCGAGCTTGCCGCAATCAATGGCGTAGCGCCGGTCATGCCCGGGCCGGTCCTTGACAAACGCGATCAGCCCCCGCCGGGCGGCCCCGCCCGGCAGCGGCGGCGCCAGCTCATCCAGCAGGTCGCAGATCTGCTCGACGACGGCCAGGTTGGTCAGCTCGTTGCGCCCGCCCACATTGTAGGTCTCGCCCGGTCGGCCCCCACGCAGAATCGCCTCGATGGCCGCACAATGGTCCTCGACATACAGCCAATCCCGCACCTGCTGCCCATCGCCGTAGACCGGCAGGGGCTTTCCGGCCAGGCCATTCAGAATCATCAAGGGGATCAACTTTTCCGGAAAATGATACGGCCCGTAATTGTTGGAGCAATTTGAAATGGTGACCGGCAGGCCATAGGTCGCGTGATAGGCCCGGACCAGGTGGTCGGAGGCCGCCTTGGAAGCGGAGTAGGGACTGTTGGGTTGGTAGGGGGTTTCTTCCGTGAAGAATCCCTCCGGCCCGAGGCTGCCGTACACTTCATCGGTGCTGACGTGATGAAAGCGGGTGAGCCGCGGCAGGCGCCGGGCCAGTTGCAGCAGCACATGCGTCCCCACGATATTGGTCTGCACAAAGGCGTCGGGGCTGACAATCGAGCGGTCCACATGGGATTCGGCCGCGAAATGCACGATCAGATCAATGGCTTCTTCCGCGGCCAGAGCCGCCAAACCGTCCGCATCGCAAATATCCAGGTGCGCCAGCCGGTAGCGCGCGCCGTGCGCCGCGACCACATCCGCCAGGCTCAGGGGATTGCCGGCGTACGTCAACGCATCCACATTCACAATCCGGCCCGTAAACATCGGTTGCGCCAGCAAATGCCGGATGAAATTCGACCCGATGAAACCGCAGCCCCCGGTCACCAGGATATTCGCCGCCCAACTGTTTTCCATCTCTGCTCCTTGCCTGCCGCGCTGTCCGCCGTTCAGTCCGGCGCGGGCAACGCGCGCCGAATACGCGCACCCAAATCAACCAGGTCGCCCGCCTCCGCCCGGCCGCCCGGCCGCCCCCAGGCTACGCCTTGGGCACTGGGAAACTCACCCCGCGCCAAAAACGCGTCCGCCACTGCGGCCAACCCCTCGATGGCCTCGACCGGCCCCGAGACCGCCGAGCCCGCCTGGCGCGTGACGCACTCCGCCGGCACGGCGGCGATCCCGCCGGCCGCCACATAAATCAGCCCGTTCAACTGCACGAAGGGCACGGTCTCCGGCAGGGTACTCAAAGGGCGTTCCGCCGCGCCGCGCAGGAAATCATAATAAGCCGCCACGCTTTGCAGATGCGCATGGCGGCCGCCGCCGCCGTCCAGGGTCTCACGGCGACCGTCCGCCCACTGAATGACCACCCCCTGCTTCGCCAGGTCATACGTAATGCGCGCCCGCGCGCATTCCAGCGTCTCGCATTGTTCGGCCGGTCCCGCGCTGGCGTGCGCCACCGCCAGGCGCAACGGAACGCCCGTGTCCGTCTCCACTTCGGCGAAAACCGCATCCGGGCCCTCAATCGAGGCGCGCGCCCGGTACAACTCGGCCCGGACCGCGACCGGCGCCGCCCAGGCCAATACCGCGTCCCGACCGCACCACAGCAGCGCATTATGCAGATAGTGCGAACAGGCGTTGCCGATGCAGGAATCGAGCAGCAGGCGACCATCCCGCCACCGCAAGCGCCCGGCCCAGTCATTGCGCCGATAGTAGTTGTCGCCCCGGGGCCAGAGCGCGCGCAGCGTCACCCGTTCGAGCGCGCCGAATTCGCCCGCCAGCAGCCGCGCCCGCAGCGCCTGCCGGCCTGGTTCGGCCACCATGTGAAACGCCACCTGGGTGGGCCAGCCGGCCGCCTGCTCGGTTGCGAGCATCTGGCTCAGCTCGGCGGGATCCAGGCTGGGCGGCTTCTCGAGCAGACAGGGGATCCCCGCCGCAACACAGGCCCCGTGCATCTCCGCATGCAGATGAATCGGCGTCGGCACATGCACCACGTCCAACTCCCGCCCCACTGCCGCCAGCATCTCCCGGTAATCCCGGAAGGCCTCTACCCCGCGTTGCGCGAATTCGTAGGGATCACTGGCCACATCAAACTGCGCCAAACCCGGATCGCAAGCCGCCCGCAACCGCGCCCGACCGGCCGCCTCCAGCTCACGCACCACCCTGTGATGCGTGCGCGCAAAGCCGCCCATCCCGATGATACCCACCTGTAATGGCCTGTTCACTGCACTCAACAACCTCTCTCCCGCGCCGCCGGCCTCCCCGCCGCACGCTCCGGGTTCCAAATCGCCGCATGCTGAACCGATTCCCGGATGGGGTCAATTCTCAATTCACCCGCTCCCCGCTTGACGCGCCCGCCCGTTTCTGTCAGCTTCCTGCCCATCATGAAAAATCAATCCGGCTGCTTCAAGACCCTCTGCGATCTCTGGCGCGGCCGATGAGGTGCCGCGCATGACGAACTCTGACCGTATTCGCATTCGAGACCTGCTGCCGGAGGCGCCCGCCCGTCAGGCCGTGCGCGTGGCCGGCTGGGTGCGCACGCGCCGCGCCGCCAAAGGCGACCTGGCCTTCATCGAACTCAACGACGGCTCCTGCTTCGCCGGTGTGCAAATCGTTGTGCCACCCGAGTGCCCCGCCGCCAAAACGCTTGTGCCGCGCCTCTATCCCGGCAGCGCCATTGAGGTCGAGGGCGCCTGGGTACCCTCCGCCGGCCGCGAACAGGCCGCCGAGCTGCTCGCCGAACGAATCACCCTGCTCGGGGCCTGTGACCCGACCGCCTATCCCCTGCAGAAGCAACGCATCTCCTTCGAGCGCCTGCGCGAATTGCCCCACCTGCGGCCCCGCACCAACACCTTCGGCGCCGTGGCCCGCCTGCGGGACACCCTGGCCGCCGCCACCCACCAGTTCTTCCGCGCCCGCGGCTTCCTCCATCTGCACACCCCCATCATTACCACCAGCGATTGCGAAGGCGCCGGCGCGCTCTTTCAAGTCACCACCCTGCCCCTCGATCGCCCTCCCCGCCGCCCGGACGGCGCCGTGGACTACCAGCAGGATTTCTTCGGCCGCGCGGCCAGCCTGACCGTCAGCGGTCAACTGGCCGCCGAGGCCTACGCCTGCGCCCTGGGCGCCGTCTATACCTTCGGCCCCACCTTCCGCGCGGAAGACTCGAACACCCGCCGCCACCTGGCCGAATTCTGGATGGTGGAACCGGAAATGGCGTTCGCCGATCTGGCGGCGGACGCGGCCCTCGCCGAGGCCTATCTCAAGCACCTGGCCCGCGCCGTGCTGGATGAATGCCCGGACGAGATCGCGTTTTTCACCGCGCGCATCGAGCCCCTGCTGCGGCCGCGGCTCGAGACCCTGGCCACGGCGACCTTCACGCGCCTGACCTATACGGAGGGCATGGCCGCCCTGGCGCGCGCTCCGGGGCCGTTTACATTCCCCGTGACCTGGGGGCAGGATCTCCAGACCGAGCATGAACGCTACCTGACGGAGGAGTTCGTGAAGGGACCGGTGATTGTCAGTGACTATCCCCGCGGCATCAAGCCGTTCTACATGCGCTTGAACGATGATGGACAAACCGTGGCGGCCATGGATGTGCTCCTGCCCGGCATCGGCGAGATCATCGGCGGCAGCCAGCGCGAGGAACGGCTCGAGGTCCTGACCGAACGGCTGTGCGCCGCCGGCCTCGATCCGGCCGATTATGAGTGGTACCTGGATCTGCGGCGTTTTGGCACCGTGCCCCATGCCGGCTTCGGCCTCGGCTTCGAGCGCCTGGTCCAGGTCTGCAGCGGCCTGGCCAATATCCGCGACGCCATGCCCTTCCCGCGCACGCCCCGCAACGCCCTGTGCTGATCTATTCCTGATACCAGCGCGCCAAGCCGCCGCCGGAGGTCTCCCGGTACAAACTCGGCAAGTCCCGGCCCGTCTGCTTCATGGTCTCGACCACTTGATCGAAGCTGACCCGGTGGCGCCCGTCGAACAGCAGGGCATATTCGGCACAGCTCAGAGCGCGCAACGCCGCCATGGCGTTGCGCTCGATGCACGGAATCTGCACCAGACCCGCCATGGGATCACAGGTCAGGCCCAGGTGATGCTCGAGCCCCATCTCCGCGGCGCATTCAATCTGATGCGGCGTGCCGCCCATAAGCTGCGCCGCGCCGGCCGCAGCCATGGCGCAGGCCGCGCCGACCTCCCCCTGGCAGCCCACCTCCGCGCCGCTGATCGAGGCGTTGTGCTTGATGAGGTTACCGAACAGGCCGGCCGTCGCCAACGCGCGCAACATCTCCGGCTCGCCGAAGGAATGCGCCTCCATGAGATAGCGAAACAAACCGGGGATGATCCCCGCCGAGCCACAGGTCGGCGCGGTGACCACGATGGCGCCGCTGGCATTCTCTTCAGCCACTGCCAGGGCATAGGCGCTGATCCGCGCCGTGCGCGGCTCGCCCAATTGCCGGGCGCGGGCGTAGGCCGCATGCGCCCGGCGTTGCAGCCGCAAGGGTCCCGGCAAGGGCTCTTCACCCGCCAATCCCCGCTCGATGGCCGCCTGCATGACCGCCCACACCTGGCGCAAATATGCCCAAATATCCTGCGCAGCGGCCCGCTCGCACTGCTCCACCAGCCGCCACAGGGGACTGCCCTCGCCCACGGCCCATGCCAACCAGTCCGCTGCCGTCTCGCGCGCGTACACCTCCGGGGTTTCCTCCCGGCGCCCCTCTTCGCGCAATGCGCCACCCCCCGCACTGTAGATCTGCCAGCGGTCGCACACGTTCCCCTGCCCGTCCAACGCCTCGAACAGCATTCCATTGGGATGAAAAGCCGGCACCGGCTCCGGCGCCCAGACGATTCGCAACGCCTTGCCCGGCGGCAGGGCCGCCGCCAGCGCCCGATCCGTCAAATGGCCCCGGCCCGTCGCCGCCAAACTGCCCTGCAAAGTCACCCGATACCCGGCCGCCTGTTCCGTGCGCGCCGCAAATAACTCCGCCGCCCGCCGCGGCCCCATGGTATGACTGCTGGAAGGCCCCATCCCAATTCGGTATAATTCACATAAGCCTTTCATTACGTACCCGTTTTCAACTGATGTGATTTTGCTGGTTGAGGTGGTAGAGCCGGGCCAGACCGCGCAAGGTCAGATCCGGATCGTGGACCGCCTCCGGCCTATCCGGGAGCACGACGCGCGGGGCATACCCGCCGGTGAGCACCAGGCGCACGGGCGCCGATCCCAACTCCGCGCTCAGGCGGGTCACAATCTCGCGCGTGAGCCCGCAATAGCCATAATGCGCGCCGCTCTGCATGGCGGTCGCGGTGCTGCGGCCCAACACCCGGCGCGGGCGCCGCGGCGACAGGTGCGGCAGCAGCGCCGCGCGCGCGGCGAGATAATCCAACATGAGGGGCCACCCGGGCGCAATCACGCCGCCCACGAAACCGCGCCGGGGACAGATTGCGTCAAAGGTGGTGGCCGTGCCGAAATCGGCGACAATCAGCGGCGCGCCGTAGCGGGCCGCCCCCTCCGCCGCATTGACCAACCGATCCGCCCCGAGCGTTTCCGGCCGGGGGTAATCCAGACCGATTCCCAAACGGACCCGATGGGAGATTTCAAAAGGGGCAAAGCCGAAGCGGCGGGTCAGCACACGGCGCCAGACGGGGGTCCTAGCGGGCGCCACGCTTGCCAGTGCGACCCCCAGCACGGGTTCCGCCCGCCACAGCGCGCGCAACGCCGCCTCGATGACCGCCGGATCCCGCGTCGCGCTGGGTATCCGCCCGCGCGCCCGCACCCGGCCCCCGCGGACCAGCCCGAAACTGACATTGCTGTTGCCGATATCAACGGCCAACACACAATCCGTTGTCATAAGAGAAACTCGAGGGAGAGATCCGCGGCCGGCGGGGAATGGGTCAGCGCGCCCACGGAAATGGCCGTGACGCCGGTAGCCGCCACGGCCGCCACGGTCTCGAGGGTGATGCCGCCCGAGGCTTCAAGGGGGATGCGGCCCTGGACCCAGACCACGGCGGCGCGCAGATCAGTGCCGGACATGTTGTCCAGCAGAATCCAGTCAGGCTGGCCGGCGGCGGCATCCTGCAACTCGGCGAGGGACTCGACCTCGATTTCGATGGGCAGCTCGGGATAGGCCCGCCGCGCGGCCCGCACCGCGGCGGCCAGGGACGTTTCGCCGCCGCCCTGACGCCAGAGCGTGCGATGGTTGTCCTTGATCAGAATGCGGTCGTCGAGGCGCAGCCGGTGATTGACGCCGCCACCGCAGCGCACGGCATATTTCTCCAAACCGCGCCAGCGGGGCGTTGTCTTGCGGGTATCGAGAATCTGGGCGCCATGGGGCGCGGCCCGCTCGACGAAGGCGGCCGTCAACGTGGCGATCCCGGTCAAACGCTAGACAAAGTTCAAGGCGACCCGCTCGCCGGCCAACAGCGCCCGCGCCGATCCCTCCAGGGCAATCAGATGCGCCCCCGCCGCGTACGCCGCGCCGTCAGCCACAAGTTGCCGCACGGTCACCACGGGGTCCAATTGGGCAAACACCGCCTCCACCAGCGCGCCGCCCGCCAACCGCCCCGGCCCGCGCGCTACGATCACCCCCTCGGCGCGCGCCCCCTCGGGCACCAGCGCCAGCGAGGTCGCATCACCCCGCCCCAAGTCCTCCGCCAGGGACTCCGCCACGGCCTGGGCCAGCGTCGGCTCAACCAACCGCTCCCAAACCTGCTGCAATTCCCGCTCCATGCCTTCGCTCCTCACCCGCCACCCCCTCAGTGCGGCGGCCAGATTTCCACATCCAGATACTGCACCCCCCACGCCTCGGCCTGCCTGTGCGTCCGGAAATACAAATCCAACCGATAGCCCTTGATCGCCCCGCCCCGGTCCTCGATCCGCCCATACCCATACCCCGGTACCCGCACAATCGTGCCAAAAGGAAACAGCGACGTGTCGGCCGCAATCGTGCCCGCCCGGGCCCGCGCCCCGCTGGCCGTAACCCCCACGTGCTTGCGCTCCCCACGGCGCGGACCGCTGGCGATCACCGGCCGCCCCCACCAGTTCCGCC
>JAIPIQ010000135.1 GCA_021734645.1 Fidelibacterota bacterium
CGCAGCAGGGCCGCTTCGAGGGTGGCGGTGCCGGAGGTCACCCAGGCGGCCCGGGCCTGACGGAGCAGGGGGCGGGTTTGGCCGGTGACGATGTCAATGGCGGCGGGCTTGTGGGGGGTGGCGGCGAGGAGTGGGTCCGCGTAGGCGGACAGGGGCGCATTGGGGGCGGCGACCAGGTAACTGCCGCCGTGGGTCTGCTCGAGGCGTTGGGCGGCGGCCAGCATGCCGGGCAGGAGGCGTTCCAGTTCCTGGCGGCGGCTGCCGGGCAGCAGGGCGATGCGCGGGTGGGCGCCCCAGGGCAGCGCGACGGGCGGGGCGGCGCGCGCGGCGCGCGCGGGGGCGACCAGCGGATGGCCGACATAGGTCACCGGCAGCCCCGTGCCCTGGAATAATTCAACCTCGAACGGAAAGATGACCAGCAGATGCTTGATGGATTGGGCCATGGTGTGCATCCGTTCGCGGTGCCAGGCCCAGACCTGCGGGCAGACGTAATAGATGACGGGAATGTCCAGTTGCTTCAGTTCCCGCGCCAAGCGCAGATTGAAGCCGGGATAATCAACAAGCACCGCCGCCACGGGCCGTCGCCGCCGGGCTTCCGCCACGAGCGCGCGCATCACCCGCCGGAAGAAACCGTAGCGCCGCAGGACTTCGCCGAGGCCCATCACCGCCAATTCGTCTACGTCATGGAGAGTCTCCACCCCGGCCGCGCGCAGCGTCGGCCCGCCCAAGCCCCACCGGGTGAGGTGCGGCGCTCCCCGGCGCACCTCCGCCGCGACCGCGCCGGCGTGATGATCGCCGCTGATTTCGCCGGCGACCCACAGCAGATTGGGGGGCGCGGGGTCCACTCAGGCGGCTCCCTCGTGCAGGGCGGCCAGGATGCGGGCGGCCAGGCGCAGGGCATCGGCCGCATGTTCCCCGCTCACCCGGGGTTGGTCGCGCCGGAGCACGCACTCGGCGTAGGCCGCCAGTTCCAGGGCCAGGGGTTCGCCGGGCTCGAGGGGGATCGTTTCGCGGGTGATCCCCGTGGCCGTCCGGCGGTGGATTTCACCGCTTTGCGCTTGGTAGTCCAGTGAGAGATAGGCGTCATCCTGAAACACGCGGATTTTGCGCAGGCGTTCCGCGCTGATCCGGCTGGCGGTGATATTGGCCACGCAGCCATTGGCGAATTGCAGCCGCACATTGGCGATGTCTTCGGTCGGGCTCAGGACGGGCACGCCCACGGCGCGGATCTCCGTCACCGGCGCGCCCACGAGATGCAGAATGATCTCGAGGTCATGAATCATCAGATCGAGCACGACGCTGACTTCGGTGCCCCGGGGCGGCAGGCCGGGCCGGACCGGCGGATAGGGGGCCAGGCGGTGGGCCTCAATAAAGCGGGGATGTTTGAGCGCCTCTTCCAGGTAGGCCAGTACGGGATTGAAACGCTCGACATGCCCGACCTGCAGGATGACGTTCCGGGCCTGCGCCAGGGCCACCAATTCCTCGGCCTCGCGGGTGGTGGCCGCCAGGGGTTTCTCCACCAGCACGTGCAGGCCACTCTCGATCAGCGCGCCGGCCACGGCGCGATGGCGGTCCGTCGGCACCGCGACGCTGACCGCTTCGCAGTCGGCGGCCAGCGCCACCGGATCCGGGTAGACGCGCGCGCCATGCCGGGCCGCCACCTCCGCCACCCGCGCGGCATCCGCGTCGTACAGGCCGACCAACTCAACCTGCGGCAGCTCCGCATAAATCCGGGCATGGTGCTGTCCCAGGCTGCCCACGCCGACCACGCCCATCCGGACCCGTCTGCTCATTGTACTGCTCCTTCGGCCGGGAGCGCCACCCAGGCCAGATTCATCGTGTTGGCCGCCGCGACCACGGCGTCCCGTTCCAGAATAATGGCGCGTTCGGCCTCGACGGCCAGGGCGCTGACCCCCGCCCGCCGCAACGTGCGCAGCGTGCGTTGGCCAATCACCGGAATATCGAAGCGCATGTCATGCCCCTGCTTGGCGACCTTGACCACGACCAGCCCGCCCCGGCCCAAACGTCCCGCCCGGAGGATGGCCGCATCCGTGCCCTCGAAAGCCTCGACCGCCAGTACCGTGCCTTCCTTGATCACCACCGTCTGGCCGATTTCGAGACGGCTGACCTGCCGGGCGACCGTCAGGCCCAGCCGAATATCGGCCCATTCCCGTTCGTCCGGCGCGCGCGCGCTGAGCTGGCCGGCGGCTGGCCGGGCGGAATCCATGAACAGATGCGCCGGATGAAAGACGGCGCCCGCGGCCTGCAATTCCGCGATCAGCGCGCCGTAGATCGTATGGGCATTGCGTTGGGGCAGGCCGCGCAGGAGCGTCAGCAGGCGACGGTCCGGCAGGACGGTATACAGCCGGGTGGGGGTGATCTGCCCGACCATCACGAAATCCCGCAGGCCGGATGAACGGACCGCGCCCAGCAATTGCTCGAGCTGGCCCAGCCGGAGCCAGGTGATCTGGTCCACCACCCGCGCCAGGGCGCGCTCGGTTTCGCCTTTGAAGGCGAGGGCGTGAATCCGGGTCACACCGTGTTGGCGCGCCGCCTCAGCCAGCAGCCGGGGATACACCCCGTTGCCGGCAATCAGGCCCAGCGTCTGGATGGCGCCGGCCGTTGATTGGTCCCTGTCTTCCATGACGGGTCATGCTGCCCTGTTTACCGCCCGGTTGCAACTGCGAACCGCAGTCCCGCCCCCGGTCGAGCGCGCTGGTATTTGGAGTGGCGGGGCGGGGCTGGCTGCCGTATAGTATGTCAAAAGATGAGGAGTGCCATCATGAGCCAGTCGCGGCGGACAGTTTTTCCGGTCGAGTTTATTCGGGCGATTCCCAAGACGGATCTGCATTTGCATCTGGATGGTTCCTTGCGGATTGCCACCTTGCTGGAATTGGCGCAGGCGGAGGGGCTCGAGCTGCCGGGCGCCAGCGAGGCGGAATTGCGCCGGGCGGTTTTCAAGGACAGCTATGCGGATTTGCCGGAGTACCTCCAGGGGTTTGCGTACACCTGCGCCGTGATGCGCCGGGCGGAGCATCTGGAACGGATTGCCTATGAACTGGCTCAGGACAACCTGGCGGAGAACGTGTGTTATTGCGAAGTGCGTTTCGCGCCCCAGTTGCACATTCACGAGACATTGAGCCTGGCGGAGATCGTGCGGGCGGTGTGCCGGGGGCTGGAGCGGGCCAAGCAGGAGCATAACCAGGGCGCCGCGGTGCGCGCCGGCGCGGCCTTGCCGTTCGACTTCGGGGTCATCGTCTGCGCCATGCGGTCGTTTCATCGCGACATGTCCCTGTACTATCGCCGCTTGTTCGAGGTCATGCAGTATGCCCGCCCCCAGGAAGTCTATGCCACCGCTTCCCTTGAACTGGCGCGGGCCGCGGTGGCGCTGGCCCACGAGGAGGGCCTGCCCGTCGTGGGGTTCGACCTGGCCGGCGAGGAGGCCGGATTCCCGGCCGTCCATCATCGCGACGCCTATCAGTATGTCCACCGGCATTTCCTGCGCAAGACCGTCCATGCCGGGGAAGCCTATGGCCCGGAATCCATCTTCCAGGCCATCACCGAATGCCAGGCCAACCGCATCGGGCACGGCACGTTCCTGTTCGCGGCCGACCGCGTCAGTGATGCGCTCATCCCCGATCCGGAACGCTATGTGTCCTATCTGGCCGAGTATATCGCCAGCCAGCGCATCGCCATCGAGGTCTGCCCCACCAGCAATCTGCAGACGATTCCCGGGCTGGGGAATGTCGGCAATCACCCGCTGCGCCAAATGATCGAGCATAATCTCTCCGTGTGCATCTGCACCGACAACCGCCTGGTTTCCAATACGACGGTGACGGAGGAGTTGTGGAAGGTGACCGACGCGCTGCCGCTGACGCCCTCCCAGTTTCAGAATCTCGTGCTGGCCGGTTTCAAGGGCAGTTTCTTTCCCGGCTCCTATCTCGAGAAGCGCCGGTACGTGCGGGCGGTGCTGGACCGCTATGGCGCCCTCGAACAGCAGTATCACGTCCGTTCGTAAGCGCGCGCGCGGGGGGCGGGCCGCAGGGAGTGCCCGTCGCGATAGACGGATTGCACGAGCAGTTTGCGCCGGGGCAGGGGCCGGTGTTCGAGGAGGGCCTTGAGACAGCGGGCCAGGTGGCGCTGCATCTGGCGGGCGTCGCGTTCATAGTGGGCCACGGTGGGGATCAGGGCGGCAAAGAGGGGATCGGCGTTGCGGCAGATCAGGCTGATGTCCCGTCCGGCGCGCACGTTGCGCTGCCCCAGCGCGCTGGCGACGGAGGAGTAGGTTTCGCTGCCTGGAATCAGCCAGCCGTCCGGACGGGGTTTGCGGCGCAGCAGGGCCTGGATGGCGCTCAGCAGACCCGCGCGCGTGCCGTCGTGGGGCTGCTGATGCAGGGTGACATTGGGCGCCGTCGCGGCGGCCACACCGGCTTGAAACGCGGCGATGCTCGTTTGATCGCCCCGGCGGAGCGGGTGCGGGTGCAGCACGGCCAGGGTCCGGTGACCGCGCGCCAGAAACTGGCCGGCCGCATGGCGGCAGGCGGCGGCGTAGTCTGTGTCAATGCAGGGCAGGTCGGCGCTTTCCCACGCGGAGCCCAGCACCAGGCACGGGATCCGCCGCGCGGCAAACCACTGCTGCATGGGCTCATTGCTCAGGTGCAGAATCCAAAGGTCGGCGGGCCGGTCGGCCAGCAGGCGCTCGAGAGCGCGCGCCGGGCGCCCCGAAAAGCAGGCCGGCCGGGTCTCGACGGTGAACTGGCCCTGGCGGGCGAGCATTTGTTCGGTCAGAAAAGCCACCCAGCGCAGATTCTCGCCCAGGTAGCAGGCCGGTGTGCCGCCCTGCAACAGGCGTACCCGGGGCGGCGCCAGGCGCCGCCCCCGCGATAACGCCTGCACCGCCCGTTCGCCGCGCGGACCCTGTTTGCGGACCAGTCCCTCGCTTTCCAGCGCGGCCAGGGCGGCGCGGAGGGTCGGGCGGCTGACGCCCAGGGCGACGCTCAGGGGCCGCTCGGCCGGCAACTGGGCGCCGAATTCGCCGCGTTGCAGGCCCAGGCGCAGCCGGGACAGCGTGGCGGCAATCAGGTCGAAGCGCTGGATGCGCAGGGGGGGCGGGGGCGCGGGTTTCATATTGGTATGAACATATTACCAATCGCCGCGGCTTGTCAAGTCGGCGGTCGGGGCGCAGGGTGGGCGGATGCAAACATACAAGCATCAGATTGGGCTGGTTGCCGCGGCGCCCACGGGGTTCCTGGCGGACGGCAGGGTGGACTTGGCCGTAATTCCTCATTTGGCTGAGCATTTACAGAAACAGGGGGTCGCGGGGGTGTTCATTAATGGGACCACCGGTGAAAGCATGTCCCTGACCGTGGCTGAGCGCGTGGCGCAGGCGGAGGCTTGGCGGCGCGCTTGTCCGCCCTCGATCCGCCTGTACGTGCACGTGGGGCACAACAGTGTCGCCGAAGCGCGGCAGTTGGCGGCCCAGGCCCAGGCCCTGGGCGCGGATGCCGTGGCCTCCATTGCGCCGGGATTCTTCAAACCCGCCCGCGCGGCGGATCTCGCGGAGTGGTGCGCCGAGGTGGCCGGGGGGGCGCCGGAGCTGCCTTTTTATTTTTATCACATGCCTTCCATGAACGGCGTGGGGTTTGCCATGACCCCATTTCTGGAAATCGCCGGCCCGCGCATCCCCAACCTGGCGGGGATCAAGTTCACCTTCGAGAGCCTGGCCGATTACCAGGCGGCCCAGGCCGTTGCGGACGGCCGCTACGACATCCTGTGGGGGCGCGACGAAATGCTGCTCGGCGCGCTGGCGACCGGCGCGCGTGGCGCCGTGGGCTCGACCTACAACGTGGCCGCGCCCCTGTTCCTGGACCTGATGGCCGCCTTCGCGCGCGGCGACCTGGCCACGGCGCGGGAACGGCAGTTGCAGGCCATCGGCATGATCAATGCCATGATCGCCACCGGCAATTTCTTCGTGGCGCTCAAGGCCATGCTGCGGGCCCAGGGGGTGCCCATCTCGACGCGCGTGCGCCTGCCCCTGGCCAATCTGGATGACCAGGCCTTGCAGGCGCCGGAGGTGCCGTGCTTGCAATGAAACCGATCGGGAGAACGGCATGAATAAAACCATTCACCAACCCGTCCGCGAGATCCCGGTGCTGGGCGCATATGACGTCGTCGTTTGCGGCGGCGGCCCGGCCGGCTGCGCCGCGGCAATTGCCGCCGCGCGGCAGGGACTCCAGGCGCTGCTGGTCGAAGGGCAGGGGCAGCTCGGCGGCATGGGCACCAGCGGGCTGGTCAGTCACTGGCTGGGCGGGCGCGCCAACAACTGCCGGGACTGGGTGGTCGGCGGGATTTTCAAAGAGCTCAGCCTGGCGGGCGTCGAACGCGGGGTGGCCCTGCTCCCCCAGCCCGAACCGGACGGCGGCGTGTGCCCGCATGGCTGGAAGCCGCGCGGTCAGTTGGTGGCCGGCGTGCCGTTTGATGCCTTCGGCATGGCCGCGTTGCTGGACGACGTCGTGGCCGCCGCCGGCGCGGAGGTGCTGTTCTGCACGCGCGCGGTGGATGTCGTCAAGGACGGCGACACGATCACCCACGTCATCCTGCACAACAAGAGCGGATTCCAGGCCGCCGCCGCCAAAGCCGTGATTGATGCCACCGGCGACGCGGACGTCGCGGCCTTGAGTGGATGTCCCACCCTCCTTGGTCGCGAGGAGGACCGGCTCATGACGCCGGTGACCCTGCAAATGCACATGGACCATGTGGATGCGGCCGCCCTCAAGGCCTACGTCAATGCCCGCAGCCAGAACGGCTATCGCTGGCTCGACGAAATCCAGGCCTTGATGAAGCAGGGCGAATGGCCGTTCTCCTATGACCGCCTGATTTCCGTGCAGTTGACAGAAGAAGATACGTTCATGGTCAACACCTCGCGCCTGACCGGATTCGACGGCACGGACGGCGCTTCCATTTCCCGGGCCATGGTCCAGGGGCGCCGCGAGTCGCTGCAATTGCTGGCCATTCTGCGCAAGCATTTCGTCGGCTTCGAGCACGCGCGCATCAAGGCCATCGCCCCGCTGCTGGGGGTGCGCGAGACCCGGCGGATCGTCGGGGATTTCCAGCTTACCGTCGCAGATGTGCTCGCCGGGCGGGACTTTGCCGACACCATCGGCTACTCCGCCTATGGTTGGGACCTGCCGGATCCCAAGCGGCCCTCGCATCAGCCCATGCACGAGAAGAAGGTGAAAACGCCCGCGCTGACCCCGATTCCGTACCGGGTGTTGTTGCCGCGGGGCTGCGCCAATCTCATTTGTCCCGGCCGGGCCGTCCATGTCGAGCGCGACGTGCTGGGTCCCCTGCGGGTGATGGCGCCCTGTATGGCCATGGGCGAAGCGGCCGGCGTGGCCGCCGCGCAGGTCGTGCGGAGCCCCGCCGCTTTTGCCGGGGTGGATTTCGCCGCGCTGCGCGCGGAATTGCGCCGCCGCGGGGCGGTCGTGTCGCAACAGGATATTAACAACCAGGACTCCGTGACTTCATGACCCCATGACGCCCGGCGTCACGAAGTCACGAAGTCATGCAGTCAAAAACAAAAACCAGGAGAAAAGCAATGATCGAAAAACAGGACTTGTTCGTTAGCGGCGAGGGCGGCTATCACACCTATCGCACCCCGGCGTTGGCCCGCGCGACCAACGGCGACCTGCTGGCCTTCTGCGAAGGTCGGCGCGATACGGTCGGCGACGCCGGCAAGATTGACCTGCTGCTCCGGCGCTCGGCCGACC
>JAIPIQ010000136.1 GCA_021734645.1 Fidelibacterota bacterium
GCCCGGAAACGGTCACGGCCCGTGTGGCCGTGCCGCCGGAGTACCGGGGCCGGATGTGGATGCTTTCGGCGCCGGGCTGGAGCCGGGGCCTCCGGCCGGTCTCCGGCCTGCCCGCCGCGCTTGCCGTCAGCCCGGACCGATGGTTCGAACCAGACACTCCATAGCTTGCGAAAGAAGGGCGAAAGTATTGAGATCGTGACACTGCTCGGGACTGGGACGGGAGTCAGACCAGAACTAGGATCGGAAACAAAATGATCATCGATATCCACGTACATCCACCGGCCGTGCCGGCTAAGCGGTCGCTGATCGGCACGCCTGGGGAGACGGCGGCCCGGATGCTGGCCGCCGCCGACCGGGCGGGGATCAACGCGCTCTGTATCCTCGGTCGGTTCTGGCCCTACCCCGATGAGGAGGGTATCCGCCAAATCAACGACGCGACCCTCGCTCTGGTCCGGAGTCGTCCCGACCGGCTTTACGGGCTTTGCTTTCTCAATCCCACGCTCCCCGCGCGCTTCCTTCTCGCAGAGCTTGACCGCTGTCTCGATGCCGGCCTCCGCGGCGTGAAGCTCGAATACGAGGTCAATGCGCGGGACGCGCGCCTGGATCCGATTCTCAAGAAGGTCACCGAGCGCGGTGTGTTCCTGCTGCACCATGCCTGGTATAAAACCGTGGGGAAGTGCGCACACGAGTCTGATCCGTCCGATATTGCCCACTTGGCCGAGCGTCATCCGCGGGCGCAAATCGTCATGGCGCACCTGACGGCCTGCGGCATGCGGGGGGTGCTCGATATCCAGGGATTCGAGAACGTGTGGGTTGACACATCGGGGTCGCAACCGTTCAGCGGCATGGTCGAGTATGCGGTGAATAAGCTGGGTTCAGATCGGGTGCTTTTTGGTTCCGACGCGCCGATCCGCGATTTCGCCGCCCAGTTGGGACGCGTCCAGGGCGCGCAACTGACAGAGGCGCAACGGAGGCGGATCCTGGGCGGGAACGCGGCCCGACTTCTGAAACTTGACGCAGGGAGGCTTTCCCAATGACGCCAGGCTTTATCGACGTGAACGTTTCTCTGGGGACATGGCCCTTCATGGACTTCCGCATCCAGACTGCCGCGGCGCTGGCAAAGCACCTGGCCGCGGAGGGGATTGCCCAAGCCTGGGTGTCGGCGGTGGAACCGATCCTCTTTACGGATCCTGATGTGCATGATGAGCAGTTGTTCAGCAGCCTGGCCCGATTTCCGTCCCTGTTTCCGGTCAAGACCATCAACCCCCTGCTGGGCGGTTGGCGCGCGAGCCTGGAACGGGCGCTCAAGGTCCATCGCGTCAGGCGGGTCAAGATCCATCCGAACTACCACCAGTTTGCGCTCAACGACCCGCGCGTGGATGCAATGGCCGAGGAGCTTGTCCGGCGGGGTATCCCCCTGCTGATCCAGATGCGTGTGGAGGACGAGCGCAACCAGCACCCGCTGATGCAAGTGCCCGGCGTGCCGGCGGAAACGGTTTCGGACTTGGCGGCCAATCATCCCGCGCTGAAGGTAGTCGCCCTCTGCGCCTATCGCGGCGAGGCGGCCACCCTCGTGGCGGGTCGGCGCAACGTGTGGGTGGACCTGTCCTTCATCGAATGCCAGGACACGCTCGAAACCCTTTGCGGAGAAATCCCGGCCGACCGGATCCTGTTCGGCTCGAATACGCCTTTTCTATACACGCGGCCGGCGGTTATGAAAGTGACCCATGCGGGGATTGCGGCACGGATACGGACAAGCGTGGCCTGCGGAAACGCACGGACGTTGGGCTCCCGGATCGCGCCTAAAATGGATGAAATATTATGAACTTGAAGCAGACGCTGAGCGAATGGGTACTGGCAAGCCTGAACGGTGACTTTGACGACTGGTTGATCGAAGGCTTGGACCGCGAGCGGCGGATTGACTGCCGAAACCACGGGCGTGAGGCGGCCTATGCCGCCGCGTTTGGCGTCTTCACCGACTTCCCCGGGAACCCGGTCTTCGGACGGGAGGCGCTCTGGGAGAAGGTGCTCCAGATGCTCGATATCATCTGCGCGATCCAGTTCGAGGACGGGATGTGGGACTGGCATGTGCCTGCCACGCGCAAGACCCATCGGAGCGGGCATGTCTGGTCCGTGGATTCCTGGTTGCGGCTATTGGCTGAGTTCGGCCCGCGCATGGACCCCGCTCGGCGCGACCGCCTCGAGGCGATGCTTCGCCGTGCACTGCCAGGCCGCGCGCGCGGCGCGGAGCAGTTCATGGAAACCGGTATTCATCCAGCCAGCAAGAACATCTTCGCCCACTCGACGCTGCAGCTCTGGCTCGGCGCCCGCCTGTTTGGCGAGCGCGCCTGGGAGGAACTCGCCGCGGCCGCGCTCGACCGGGTCGTGGCCCTGCAGTTCGAGGACGGATACTGGCCCGATGCCTACGTACACCGCGGCCCCACAAGCCTGTACAACACCGTGACCCTTGATGTGGTTTCGTCCTACGCCCGCCTCTCCGGCTCGACGGCGGCGCGGGCAACGGTCCGCCGCGCGGCCGACTATCATCTGCGCATGGCCTACCCGGACGGAACCTTTGTCGAGACGATGGACGAACGCAATCGGTACATGCAGCCGCACAGCGGGCTGCTGGAGCGCTTGGTCTGGGCCCTGGCGGCGTTCGAGGAAACCCGTCCGGCCGCGGCCTGGTTCGCCGAGCGCATACAGGAGCGGAACGGGGCGGCGCAGCCGGCAGCGCTGGGCGCCATGCGCATCGAGACCTGGAAAAGCGTTCCGGACGGCGACGTGCCCGCCGCGGCCCGCGCGCAGGGGCGCTTCGTGCTGCCGACCATCCCGGCGGGCTGCCTGGCGCAGCCGCCGTGGTTCGTCTGTGTCTCAGGCGCTCCGACGCAGGTGCCCGCGCGCTCATTCCACCACGACCTCCAGTGCCATGTGAGCGCCTGGCACAGAAGCCTCGGACTGGTCCTCGGCGGCGGGAACTCCCTGCTCGACCCGAAATTCTCCACCTTCCGCTTTCATGGCCGCTACCTTGCCGACGCCGGCCGCGTCGAACCAAGCGCCCGCGGTCTTGCGCTCGCGCTTGAGTATGGGACCATCCGGGCCTTTCTGGAGGTCTCCGCTACGGAAAATGGCGCGTTGCAGGTTGAGGCCCGCGCGGAGGGCGAACTGCCACCGGAGAGCGAGGTCGCCCTGCACCTGTACGGCTGCCTCGGCCGGCGGCTGACCGGCGGTGGGAACGACCTGGCGCTCGATGACATGGCGTTCTGGCGTGACTGCGAACCAGGCGCGACCCTGGAAATCGGGCCGGTCCGGGTGCGTTCGGCCGCGCGCCTGAACCTGATGTGGCCCTGCGTCCCCGTGAATATCTACGATCCGCCCGCCCTCCTTCCTTTGGACCAAGCGGTGCTGCGCCTTTCCGCGAGGCTCTGCGACGGCCCGGTATTGATCGAGCTGTCAGCGCCCGGTCCCCTGCTGGGCGAGGGAAAGGTATCAGCATGAACAACGTCCACCATGTCCCGTTCGAGCCGGGTTTGGGTTCCGATCCAGTAATGTGCCCGGTTTCGATCACGGTCCGGACTGTGGCGGAGGTGCCGGCGATTGCGGCGATCCGCGGACAGGCCTGCTGCGAATGGTTCGCGGCGGCACAAGTGACGAACCTGGGCCACCTGCGCTCGCGGCAACCGGGCCATCCGCCCACGCGGGTGGCCGTGCTGCGGGACGCCCGCCGCCTGTTCGTGGCCTTCCATTGCACGGAGCCGCAGATGAAAAAGGCGCATCGGCTCGTGCCGCGGGATTCACAGGACGGGTGCGTGGAAATCTTCCCCGGCCTGCGTCGGGCGCTCGAGTACGACGAGTGCGTGGGGCTATACCTGGACCCCGGGAACGCCAAGCGCGAATTCAGGCTGCTGCAGGTGAACATCAACGGCGCCCGGCTGGCCCGGCGAATCTCCTCGGTCATGGGCTGGACCGTCTTCCCCCTCCAGACGCCGCAGGCGTGCGCTCCCGAGCCTGACAGCCTGACATGGGAGAGCGAGGTGTTCGAGGCCGGCGACCATTGGCGGGCGGCCCTGGCCGTCGATCTCGAGACCCTGTGCGCAGGTGCAGACCAGCCGCCGACGGTCGGGCTCAACTTCGCCCGCTGGCGCAACGTGGACCTGTGGCGGCAGTACTCGTGGGCCCCCGCGGTACACCTGTGGCACTTCCCGGCCCTGGCGCTGGGCGACGGGTACCTGACCGATTCCCCGGCGCGGGTGACGCGCATCGACTGGGGGACGCTGGAATACGGGGCTAACCGCGTGCGCATGGCCTTGAGTGGCGGCGGCCGGGCCTGCGAGGTGGCACTCCGCGTGACCGTGCGCGACAGCGGGGAAGTCGGCGATCCCGAGTTCGCCTATGCCGTGACCACGGATTCCACGCCCGTGGAGCTCATGCCCCACGGGCAGGTCGAGGTTACGGCGGGCTTCGAGTTGCCCTTCGAATACCCAAACGTGGATGTCAGGTTGGAAATGGTCGAGCGCGGGCGGGCGGGCGGGTTCTATCGCGCGACGTTTCCGCTGGGAAACCACAACGGACTGCGGGTCCGCCAGCCTTCTCTGCGCGTCGCGCGCCGCACCGGGGCAGCCGCTCCGCGCAACCCGGATCCGTCGGATCCGGATTTCCACCGCCGGAAGCGCGACTTCATCCTTTCGCGGCTTCCGCGCTTCCGGCGGCGCAACACGGCGGGCGGCGCCCCGTCCGATTTCGTGCTCAGCGCCATGGACGGCTCGGTGGCGTTCGACCTGATGAAACCCGGCGCGCTGCGGCGGATCGCAGACTGGATCGGGTCCCTGTTCGAGCCGGACACGGACCGGATCGTCGCCGTGGCGATGTTTACCCAGGACGACTGGGTCACGACGCATGCGGCCGCGCGCGTGGGCCTGCACACGCACCTGACCCCGCTCTCGGCGCTGCGTCTCGGCGGCGGGCACTGCTACAGCCGGGCCATCGTCGGCGCCGGCCTCGTTTCGGAATTGCCCGATCCCGCCACGGGCGGACGGCATCGCGCCCAGCCAACCCAGGTGATGGGGCACGTGGTCGTCGCAGTCGAACGGGGCGACGATTACGTGCTCTTCGACCCCAGTTTCGGCCACTTCTTCTACAACTCATCGAACACCAATCTGGCCACGGCCCGCGAGCTCGCGAACGATCCGGGACTGGTCAGCCGCGTCGTCAAGGCGCCCGAGAAGATCCGGCTTTACTATGCCTGCATCCCCTCCCAGATCCGGCTCGAGCAGGGCACGGTGGTCTGGCCGGCCGACGCGCCGCCAGCCTGAAGCAAAGAGCAACGGGACATGGCCCTGCGGTCGGTCCTGGACAAGATCAGCGCTTCCTCAACGGTATTTATGCGCAGCCCTAAAGTACGCGGCGATAACAGGGATTGGCTTTTATAATGGCGCGAAACCACATTAGCCATCCGCGGCGACAGCGGAATGCGATCCACCTCCTCCCGCCGCATGGCGGCCAGCAACCGTTCTTTGGACGTCATCTCTTTCATAGTGGCCCCAGATATCTATTTTTCAATTCTTGACCCGTTTCCATAAACACGCGCACCTTGGCAGGGATATCTCCCTCTAGCATATTCACGTAAATATAAGAATTTCTTAACTTTCTCGGGATAGTCGTAGAGATCAACAAAGAAATTCTGGCCCCTTAGAAGTACAGCCGAGGTGATCGGGCCTGAGCGGTTGAAACCGCTGAAGGAAACCTGTTCCCCAGAGAACTCCTGCTGCAAATGCTTCTGGATTTTAAGATACAATTGGAAAAGCTCATTTTCTTCAAAAAACCACCTCCTGCTCGAAAAGCGCCAGGCAGCGGTCAATGCTGTCACAGAGAGGCTGAACCGCCGGCGCGCCGTTATCTGGAAAATCAACCCGCGCGCCAAGGCAGACCAGATGCCCGTAAGTCAGCGGCGGGCAGCAACAAACGGGAATGTGAAGTTCCGGGCCGAAAAGCTCTCTGATTTTTGATCGGCTGTCTCTGAAGGCCTTGGCAGTGGCTTTCGGGTTTAAATGAAATTCCTTCAGGCTGATGTCACTCAGGCGCGGATATACTTCGTAGGATATGGGAACGTTCCAGTTAATATATTAGGGACATTCCGTCAAGGATGTATTATCCCGAGCGCAGTCCTTGAGGCGGTAGCTGCGGCCGGTGATTTGGATGATTTGGGCATGCTGCAGGAAACGGTCGAGGATGGCGGTGGTGGCGGGGACATCACCGATGAGTTTACCCCATTCCTCGATGGGACAGTTGGAGGTCATGAGCGTGGCGCGATTTACGTGGCGTCGCATGATGATTTCAAAGAGGTATTCTTGAGCACCCAGTACACGCTGGGCTTCCCGAATTTCGAAATCGAGGAGTCGTTCAGCATGTGGCTGACGGATGCAGGCTTGAACGCCTGCGCTACTGATCACAGCACACGGTTTGCGCTTGTGGCGTTCGCGGGGCGGCGGTAGGGTGGACCGGTCAATGGCTTTGGCCTTCGAGCGGCCTTGGGGAGCAGATTATGCCGACGTTGCACGAAGAATACTTGCGGGTGTTGGAACCTTGGGCAGGCGCCGCCGGGCGGGACATGTATGTGCCGCCGGAGCGGCCGGATCTGTGGTGCTACGGCAGCGGATTCAATGGCTGGGGCGTTCAGACCAACCAGAAAGCCTTTGCCGCGCTGGCGGTGCTGGCCACGGAACCGGAGCTGGACGAAGCGCGCGCGGGGCTGTCGCGCGCGGAATTGCTGGCCCGCGCCCTGGGGCTGCTGCGTTTTTCGCTGGCCAGTCATCTGTCCGGCGAGTTTACCTGTCTTGATGGCACAACCTGGGGGCACACCTGGATCAGCGCGTTGGGGATCGAGCGCATGCTGCATGCGGTCCAGGCGCTCGAGCCGCACCTGACGCCCGCGGATCAGGCGGCCCTGCGCCGGGTGTTGCTTTCGGAGTGCGACTGGTTGGTGGACGGCTATTTTCGCAATGCTGGGGACCCACCCGGGAGCATCCAGGCGGGACTGATCGAGCATAATCACCCGGAAAACAATCTGTGGAACGGGGTATTGCTGCAACGGGTGGCCTGGATGTATCCCGATGCGCCGCGCCACGCCGACTACCTGCGCCAGGGACTGGCCTTCCTCCTCAACGGCATTTCCGTCCCGGCCGATGCCGAGTCGGCGGAGCGGTTCGCCGGGCAACCCCTGTCGGCCTGGCATGTGGGCGCGAATTTCTTTCCGTCCTACGGGCTGAATCATCACCGGTATCTGAACGTGGGCTACATGGTGATTTGTCTGTCGCAGATTGCCATGGCGCACTTTGCCTGGAAGGCGCGGGGGCAGTCCGCCCCGGCAGCGGTGTATCATCACGCCGAAGATCTCTGGCGCGTGGTCAAGCTGCTGACCTTCCCGGATGGGCGTCTGGCCCGGGTCGGCGGCGATACCCGCGCCCGCTATTGCTATTGCCAGGACTATGCCATTCCCGTCTGGCTGTTGATGCTCGACCGGGCGGCAGACCCGGATGCGCCCGGTTTCGAACGCCGCTGGCTGGCAATCCTGCGCCGCGAAGTGGCCGCCGGGGACGGCGCCGCGTTCCTGTCCGCCCGCCTGGCGCCCATGGCCCGGATTTCCCCGACGTACTACACCCGCCTCGAATCCGACCGCGCCGCCGCCCTGTCCATGGCCCTCTACTGGCGCAGGCTGTCCCCCGCCTTGCCGGAGGCGCCCGCCCCCGCCGAACCGGCGGCCGCGGGCGG
>JAIPIQ010000137.1 GCA_021734645.1 Fidelibacterota bacterium
GGGGGTGCCCTGCCGGACCTGGCGGCCGCCCTCTCCGGCGCGCGCCCCTGGCTGCAGGCCCCGGTACCGCCAGCGGTCACCGACGCCCTGCTGCCCGCATTGCAGGCCGAAGCCGCCTACCTGCGGTCCCTGGGCCACGACACCCTCTACGCCGCCGCGCCCCAGGGCCGACCCGGTCAATACTGGAGCATGTTCGCGCGCTTCGGCCTGCCGCATATTTTCCCGCCCCGTTCGTATTTCGCGCCGACGCAAGGCCTCCGCCTGCTGGCTTGCCGCGCCGCACATGCCGCCCGCGCCGGCGCCCGCCTCGCCCGCGGCAGTCTCGATGGCCTCGCCCGCGACCTCATCGTCCGCTGCCGCCAACACCCCCGCCAACCCGCCCCCCCCCACAATTCCGGCTTGCCCAAACACACCTCCCCGCACAAGATGTCCGCAATCGAAAACCCGTACAAACCCCAAGGAGATCCCATGCTCGATAATCACACGCAGTTCGCCAAAGTCGGCGATGTCGTCCGCCGACAAATTGCCGACGAAACCATCCTGGTCCCCGTCCGCCAGACCGCCGAGGCCCTCGATAGCATCTATTCGGTCAACCCCGTCGCCGCCCGCATCTGGGACTTGCTCGACGGCCACAAGTCCATGGGAGAAATCCGGGCGGCCCTGCTCGAAGAGTACGATGTCGCCCCCGCGGAGCTGGACGCCGATATCGAGTCCTTCGTCGCCCAGTTGAAGGGCGAGCAGCTCATTCAGGAAGCGTAAAGCGCCGGTTGCCCCCGGAAAGGGAATCGCCATGCCGCCAACCAGCCAAACGGACCCCACCACCCGCGCGCCCGAGATCGAATACCAGGACTTCAGCCTGCGCGTTCATTCGCAAACCAAGCGCCGCCGGTTGCCCCTCGGCGGCTCTCTGGAAGTCACCTTCCGCTGCAACTTCCGATGCATCCATTGCTATTGCGTCAACGAAAAACCCAAGCAGGATCTCTCCCTGGCCGAAATCCGGCATCTGCTGGACCAGATGGCCGACGAAGGGTGCCTCTGGCTGCTCCTGACCGGCGGCGAGCCCCTGCTGCGCCCGGACTTCCCCGAGATCTATCAGTATGCCCGCCACAAGGGCATGATCACCACCGTCTTCACCAACGCCAGCCTCGTGACCGATGAAATCGCCGACCTGCTCGGCCGCCTCAAACCCTTCGTGGTCGAAATCTCTCTCTACGGCTTCTCCCCCGAAACCTACCAGACCGTCACCGGCCGCGCCGAAAATTTCGCCCGCGTGCTCGAAGGCCTCGACCGACTCCAGCACCGCGGCGTGCCGGTCAAGCTCAAGTCCATGATCCTGCGCCAGAATATCGAAGATCTGCCCCTCCTGCGGGAATACGCCGAAGCCCGCGGCCTGCCCTACCGCTTCGACCCCGTCCTCAATCCCACCCTCTCCGGCTCAACCCAACCCGAAGATCTCATGCTCAGCCCCGAGGAAATCGTGCGCCTCGACCTCGAAGACGCCGAACGCCTCAAGGGCTGGCGCGAATTCTGCGACAAGTTCACCTTCGCCTGCGATGACGGCCGGCTCTACAAGTGCGGCGCCGGACAATGGGGCTTCCATATTGATCCGGAAGGCAAGTTGTCCCTGTGTATGTTCGCCCGCCAGCAGCAGTACGACCTGCGCCAAGGCAGCTTCCACGAAGCCTTCTATGATTTTCTCCCCCAGGTGCTCGCCCAGAAGGAAACCCGCGTGACCCGCTGCGCCTCCTGTGAAATCCGCAGCCTGTGCGGACAATGCCCCGGCTGGGCGTATCTCCACAGCGGCGACCAGGAAAAGCCCGTGGACTATCTCTGCCGCCTGGCCCACGCCCGCGCCAAAGCCTTTGGCGTCGCCGTCAAGCCCAGCCTGCCGCCCAACGAAAAACTTTACGAACCCATCGCCGAGCAAGGATCCTGACGATCAATCAGGCAACCCGCCAGGGTATCCTGCGGACCAAACGCCGCGCTCGTCTTGCACGCCGTCAACACCGCCTCCGACGGCACCAACTTCACCTTCCGAATCTCCGGCTTCTCGTATGCTGTCTTCATTTCTATTCTCCTGCACGGCACCCGCGCCGAATGTTGAATTGAATCATAGGTTATTCCCGAAAGCCGTCAAGTAGTCTTTTTGTGACCCGCGGTCGGAGATCGGCGCACCGCCAAAGCAATTCCCCTCCTCCGGAGGGGGGGCGCGCAGCCTGCCGGGGTGGTCTGAAGAAGAGTGATCAGTCATCAGTGAGCAGTGATCGGTCACACTTCGTCGCAAGCTTTGTCGTGAGCCTTGTCGGCATCGAGGAATCAACAACACAATCCACGAAAGGAAGGACGAATCCGCAGATGACGCAGATACACACAGATGGGGAGATCCTTGCGCCCAAACGCAGGGGGTAGTGGCCAGTTTCCAGTGGCCAGTGACCCATTCATTCTGAACTGGACGTTCGATGTTCCGATGTTCGACGTTCCCCTCCTCATGAGATTCCCGACAAGGTGCGCGACAAGGTGCGCGACAAAGATTGACGGTCACAACATCCGTGTCCCCAATGCCGCGTGTCAGCGGCAGCACGATGAATCTGCGCTGGTCGGATGAGGGCGGCGACAGCGGAAACACGACCCTGCGCCGGCAATAGCCCGGACGCGATGGGTGGTCCGGCGAGCCCTCGGAGGGGTGGCAGGCGCAGCCTGACGGGGTGGTCTGAAGAAGAAAAGTGATCAGTCATCAGTAAGCAGTGATCAGTGGGGCCTCGCGATTTCGGGGCCGAAATCGGATTTTTCGCAGGGGTGATAGTATTTCGAGGCATTGGGGACCCCGATGTGGTTTTTTACCAATCTTTGTCGTGAGCTTTGTCGCGATCTTTGTCGTATAGACGTGGGCGGTTTGCAGTGTTCTGGACTCGAGGGAACGAGGGAAGAAGATCGGGTAGGTGTATCGGCCCTCATCGCCACCTTTCTTCGGCGGGCAGCTTCCTGTTTTCCTGAGTTCCGGATTCAATCGGTTCGGGCAGGCGGTTCGAGGCGTTTTTGCGCTGGCGGGGGCGGGGGAAATGTGCCAGATTGGGTTTGGGCAACGAAATTCAGGAGATGGATAGATGAAAGTTGTTTTGGCGTATTCAGGTGGTTTGGACACCTCGGTGCAATTGCGTTGGTTGATTGATCAATACCAGGCGGAGGTCATTGCATTCACGGCGGATGTGGGCCAGGAGGAGGAGTTGGACGGTCTGGAGGACAAGGCGCGGGCCACGGGGGCGAGCAAGGTGTACATCGAGGATTTGCGGGCGGAATTTGCCCGGGATTACGTCTTTCCGATGATTCGGGCGGGCGCGGTGTATGAATCCGGCTATTTGCTGGGCACGAGTATTGCCCGGCCGTTGATTGCCAAGCGCATGGTCGAGATTGCCCGCGCCAACGGGGCGGACGCCATTGCCCATGGGGCTACCGGCAAGGGCAATGACCAGGTGCGCTTCGAAGTCACCGCCTACGCCCTCGAACCGGATATCCGCATTATCGCGCCGTGGCGGGAGTGGGCGTTCAAGGGGCGCGCGGACTTGATTGCCTATGCCCGCGCCCACGACATCCCGGTGCCGGTGACGGCCGCCAAACCCTACAGCATGGACCGCAACCTGCTCCACATCAGTTTCGAGGGCGGGGTGCTGGAAGATCCCTGGCAGGCGCCGCCCGAGGATATGTTTGTCCTTTCGGTCAATCCCGAACAGGCGCCGGACCAGCCCGAAGAGGTCACCATTGACTTTGCGGGCGGCGATGCGGTGGCCGTCAACGGCGAAGCGCTCGAGCCCCTCGAGATCATGCGCACGCTGAATCGGCTGGGCGGGCGGCATGGCGTGGGCCGGGTGGACCTGGTGGAGAATCGCTACGTGGGCATGAAGAGCCGCGGGGTGTACGAGACCCCGGGCGGCACCCTGCTCCACCGCGCCCGCGAGGCCGTCGAGCAGATCACGCTCGACCGGGAAGTGCTGCGCCTGCGGGCCACCCTGGTGCCGGAATACGCCCGCTGCGTGTACAACGGCTTCTGGTTCAGCCCGGAGCGCACCCTGTTGCAAGCGGCGCTGGACGAGGCGGCCGCGCCGGTGACCGGCACCGCCCGGCTCAAGCTGTACAAGGGCCAGGCCGTGGTCACGGGCCGCCGCGCTCCCAAGTCGCTCTACGATCCCACCCTGGCCTCCTTCGAGAAAGAAGAAGTCTACAACCAGGCGGACGCCACGGGGTTCATCAAGCTCAACGCACTACGCCTGCGCGTCCGCGCCCGCGCCCAGGGCTGAAGCGTCAGGCGGATGGGGCGGCCAGCCGGTCGGCGGTCGGGACGAAATATCCATCTCCTGGAGGGACGACCTCCGTGTCGTCCGCATCCGGATGCCCAACGGACCGGACGGAGCCGGTCCCTCCATGTCCATCCCCTTCCGTTCACAACCAATCAAGCGGGAATATCTCGCCCTGATACGGCCAATCCTCCGGGTGCGTGACCAGTTCCCTCCGCACCGGATTCAGACGGACATAGAGCAGTCTATCTTCATAGTGCGCGCGCGAACGCATCTGCGTGTCCCAATAGTCGCGTTGCCATAACTTGAACCGGCATACGGGCGGAATTCGGGTCGGGACGAAATATCCATCCCCTGGAGGGACGACCTCCGTGTCGTCCGCATCCGGATGCCCAACGGACCGGACAGAGCCGGTCCCTCCAGGCCATTGTGCCGCAATCCGGCTCTTCCAGAATTCCACCCATTGCCGCAGGCCCGGCATCGGAAAGCGACCCGGCGCACAAAACAGATGGACATGGTCGGGCATGATCACATAGCGGCCCACCCGCCAGTGATCGGCTGCCCGCCAAACCGCCCGACAAAGCTGATGGCCCGCATCGCAAGCCAAAACCGCCCGCCGATCCTTGGTGCAAACGTTGACCTGCACGATCACCGGTTCGTTGAATCGCTCCACCGGTGCGTGGTGCGCCGGATGACACCGCTGAGGCCGTTCTTCCTTGCCGATCACCCGCTTGCGGTCGGGACGGAGCCCGACCCTCCATATGCGACCTCTGGAGGGACGACCTCCGTGTCGTCCCCTTCCATATCGTTTGTGGTCATTGCGGACACAACTGCTGTGCCCCATTGCGCACCCATTGCACACCATTGCACACCATTGCAGCCTGAAAAGCGATTTCTCATCGAGCGCAGCGCGTTGCCTCCGGCGCGGCCAGCCGGTCGGCGACCCACTGGGCGCCGGCGTCCCGCAGGGCCTCCGGCGTAAACGAACCGGTGATGCCGAGGGCCAGGCAGCCGGCGGCCCGTGCCGCGCGCAGGCCATTGACGGAATCCTCAATCACGAGGCAGCGGCCGGGCGGCGTCTGGAGGGCGGCGGCGGCGCGCAGGAAGATTTCCGGATGGGGTTTGGGATGGGTCAGATCTTCGGCGGTCAGGCAGGCGGCGAACGACGCGGGGGGCAGGCCGATCTCGCGCAAATTGCCTTCGAGTTTGATCCGGTCGGCGCCGGTGGCGACGGCCAGCCGCAGTCCGCGGGTCCGGCAGGCGGCCACAAAGTCGAGCACCCCGGGCAGGGGGCGCAGACGCCCGCGGATCAATTCCAGATACAGGGCATAGGTGCGATCCTTGTCCGCGGGCAATTCCAGGCGCAGGCCATGTTGCTCGGCCACGCCGCCCAGGTACCGGTTCTCGCCCCGCCCGATAAACGGCGCGAAGTCCGCGGCCGCGGGCCGCATGCCGAAGCGCTCCATGAACATCGCCTGGGCGGCTTCGAGGATCAGGGGTTCGGAATCGCACAACACGCCATCCATATCAAAGAGAATGGCCTCGAGGCGGTCCCACGGCAGTTGGGCGAGTTCCTCGCGCGGGCTGGTTGGCAGGGTCGGCATGGTCAGGGGCGCTAGATGATTTCGAGGATGCCAGCGCCGAACGTGAACCCGCCGCCGAAGGCGGTCAGGCCGATCAGATCGCCCGAGTGGCGATGCTGGAGGAGCGCTTCGAGACTGAGGGGAATGGTATTCGAAGAGGTGTTGCCCACATCCCGGATGTAATAGAACACCTTTTCGGTGGGGAATTTGATGGCCTTGCGAATGGCTTCAATGATGCGTTCGTTGGCCTGGTGGGGAACGATCATGCTCAACTCGTCCAGGGACAGCCCGGACTCCGCGCAGGCGCGTCCGAGCATATCAATCATTTTGCGCACCGCGATCCGGAATACCTGCCGGCCGTCCATGCGCACGACCTCCTTGCTTTTCAGCGACGGCACGAAGAGCACATCCTCTTCGCTGCCGAGGGCGGACAGGACGGGCCGCCGGATGCGGACATTGATATTGCCCTGGCGATCCACGCAGGAAATCAGGGAAGCGGTGGCCGCATCGCCGAACAGGAACACGGTTTCGGGATCGTCATGCCGGACCACCGGCGAGAGGGTTTCCGCGGTCACGACCAGCACGCGGCGGTCGGAATTGACGACCAGCAGGTCATGGGCCTGCTGGAGGGCGTAGAGATAGCCGGAGCAGGCGGCGTTGATATCATGGGCCTGCATCATGATTTCCTCGCCGGGGGGCGTCAGGGCCTTAAGGATCCGGCAGGCGAGGGAGGGGGTGGTCGAGGGGGGGGTGCCGGTGCTGCAAATCAGCGCGTCGAAATCGCGGATGGTCACACCTTCGCGGGCGAACAGTTGCCGACAGGCGTCCACGGCCAGGGAGAGCGCCGACTCATCGGGACCGATCCAGTGCCGGGCATAGATGCCCGTGCGCTGAATGATATCGTCGCTGGTCCATTGGGGGAAATGCACGAGCAGATCTTCGTTGGTCACGCGGCGCGCGCCCAGGGGGTGACAGATGGAGGACAGGATCACCGGCCGGTGAGGGGCGGCCGCCTGGGTCGGGGCGGCCGGGGCGGTCGCCACCCGCCGTTCGAGCAGGGGCCGCCGTAATTCGCGCGCCGCGGCGGCGCGCAGCTCGCCGCCCGCCGCGGCCCGCAACCGGGCCAACGGCGTGCCGACGGGCACGCGGTCGCCCACGGCCAGCAGCCAGCTTTCCAACTGCCCGGCCACGGGCGCCGAGATTTCCATGGTGGCCTTGTCGGCCTCGACGGAAGCCAACACCTGGCCCTCGGTGACCGTGGCGCCCGGTTCCGCGTGCAGTTCGACGATATGCACGGTTTCGTCCGAGGGGCTGGAGCCGATGGCATGCACGACAATCTGGCCCGCCTCCGCGCTGGCGGTGGCCTCCCAGCGCAAATCCACCTCGAGCAGGCCGGCGGCCTGGGTGAGGATTGACTCGAGGGAAGGCAGGACCGCCAACTGGGCGCGATAGTGATAGGGAATGAACGTATCGGCCTGGGCATCCCGCGCGACGCGCACCGCCGCGCCGAGTTCCTCGCTGACCGTGGCGGCAATCTCCGCTCCCAAGCCGCAGGTGCGGTTGTCCTCATGTACGACCAACAGCCGTCCCGTGCGCCGACACGAAGCCAGCACGGTCTCACGATCCCAGGGCGACAGCGAGCGCAAGTCCAGCAGATCGGTCGCCAGCCCCAACTGGGCGTCCAGGTGCGCCGCCGCGTCCTCGCAGAGGGGCATGGTGCTCCCCCAGGAGACCAGGGTCAAATCCTGGCCGGCGCGTACGCGGCGGGGGGGCCCGATGGGCGCGACATACTCGAGGGCGGCGGGCGGGGGCATGCGGCGGCGGGCATTGATGGGGCTTTTGGGATACAGCAGGATGGAGGGGGGCCC
>JAIPIQ010000138.1 GCA_021734645.1 Fidelibacterota bacterium
GGTTCTGCAAGAGCCTCAAAGGCGTCCAGGCCGATTATCGAGCAAGCGGTGCAACGCGCTATCGAGCTTGGCGAGGATTACGACCTGGATCTGGAGATCATAACCGCCAAAGGCAATACGCGCGCAGTGCATACTATAGGCAAAGCGGATCTGAAGCACCGCAGGATCTATGGATTCATCCAGGACATCACCGAGCAGAAGCAGGCGGAGGAGGCGCTACGAGCAAGTGAAGGGAGGTTACGTTCCCTTTTTGCCTCCATGACGGAAATCGTCGTGCTTCATGAATTGGTGTTCGATGAGGATGGCAGACCGGTAAACTACCGAATTCTTGACTGCAATCCGGCTTTCACTCGAATCACCGGCATAAGGAGCGAGGATGCAGTGGGTCGACTTGCCACCGATGTGTATGGCTCCGACAGTGCGCCCTATCTCGATGAATATGCTCGTGTCGCCATGACGGGAGAGCCGTGTACCTTCATCACTGCTTATACGCCGATGGACAAGCATTTTGACGTCCACGTGGCCAGCCCCGGGAGGAACACGTTCGTTACCGTCACAACGGACATCACCGAGCGCAAGCAGGCGGAACTCTATCGCGAGATCGGCAGGGAGGTCCTACAGATTCTCAACGAGCCGGGCGACCTGCAGGAGTCTATCCAGCGCATCCTAACTGCATTGAAGATGCGGACCGGGGTCGATGCCGTGGGCCTGCGCCTGCAAGAGGGCGAGGATTTCCCGTACTTCGCTCAGGACGGTTTCTCCCAGGATTTCCTGTTGACCGAAAACACGCTGGTCGAACGCGGCAAGGATGGCGGCGTGTGCCGGGATAAGGACGGCAATGTCTGTCTGGAATGCACCTGCGGCCTGGTCATCTCCGGCCACACGGACCCCACCAATCCGCTCTTTACCAAAGGGGGAAGCTGTTGGACCAACGACTCCTTCCCCTTGCTCGAGCTGCCGTCCGAACAGGATCCCCGGCGGCATCCGCGCAACAACTGCATCCATCAGGGTTATGCCTCCGTGGCTTTGATACCGGTGCGGATTCAGGACCAGATGCATTCAAGGGAGACCTGCATCCGTAATGGATTTAGCTCTATAGCCCAGGTACCGGTTCGGACCAGGGAACGGATCGTGGGGCTGATCCAGCTTAACGACAAGCGCCCAGGCCGGTTCACCCTCGAAACGATTGAAATTCTGGAAGGTATCGCCGCGCATATCGGAGCGGCACTGATGCGCAAGCGGGCTGAGAGTGAACTGCGGGAGAGCAAAGAACTTCATGAACGGCTTGCCTTGGATAGCCGCACCATCGCGTGGACAACTGATGCTGATGGACTGTATACGTTTATCAGCACAGCGGTCGAAACTATTCTTGGGTATCGTCAGGATGAGATCGTCGGTAAGTTGCATGTTTATGACCTGCATCCCGAAGAAGGGCGGGAGGACTTCAAGAAAATGGCCTTTGCCGTGATTCAGCGCAAGGACGACCTCTCGAATTTGGACAACCCCCTTCAAGCCAAGGATGGGAGCATTGTATGGGTGACGTCGAATGCCCGACCCATTCTGGATGCTGACGGCTCGCTCAAAGGCTATCGTGGCAGCGATCAGGACATCACCGAGCGCAAGCAGGCGGAACAGGAACTCGTGCGGTTGAGCACGGCCATCGAGCAGGCGGCCGAGGTGGTCGTGATCACCGACGCGCAAGGAACGATTCAGTACGTGAATCCCGTCTTCGAGAAAGTCACCGGCTACACCCGCGCGGAGGTCATCGGCCAGACCCCGCGCCTCCTCAAGAGCGGCAAACAGGACGCGGAGTTCTACCGAGGGATGTGGGCGGCGCTGACCGCGGGCGAGGTGTTTGCCTGCCGCATGGTCAACCGGCGCAAGGACGGTACGCTCTATACCGAGGAGGCCACGATCTCGCCGGTTAAGGACGCAGCCGGCCGGATACTGAACTATGTGGCCGTCAAGCGCGACATCACTGCGCATCTGCGCGCGGAGGAGGAGCGGGCGGAACTTAAGTCTCAGCTCACTCAGGCGCAGAAGATGGAGTCCGTCGGCCGGTTGGCGGGCGGCGTGGCGCACGACTTCAACAACCTGCTCATGGGCATCATGGGGTATACCGAACTGTGCCAGGAAGAAATCGCGCTGGACCATCCGATCCGGGAGTTTCTCGATGCAATCAGGACCGGCGCCCAGCGGTCGACCGAGATCACCCGGCAACTCCTGGCCTTCGCCCGCAAGCAGACCATCGCGCCGAGGGTCCTGGACCTCAACGACGCCGTGGGCGGCATGCTCAAACTGCTGCGCCGGTTGATCGGGGAGGATGTCAAGCTCACCTGGCGCCCCGGCTCGGACTTGCGGCGGGTCAAGCTCGATCCGGCGCAGATGGACCAGATCCTGGCCAACCTGTGCGTCAATGCGCAGGACGCCATCGGCGGGGTGGGCGAAATTGCGCTCGAAACGGGAAGCGTCGTCATTGGTGCGGAGCTCTGCGCCCAATACCCGGAAGCCATTCCCGGCGCCTATGTGTTCCTGGCGGTCAGCGACAATGGCTGCGGCATGGACCAGGAGACGCTGGCGCAGATCTTCGAGCCGTTCTTCACCACCAAGGGCGTTGGCGAAGGCACGGGGCTGGGGCTAGCGACGGTCTACGGCATCGTCAAACAGAACCACGGTTTCATCGACGCCTACAGCGAGCTGGGCCGGGGCACGACGTTCCGAATCTTTCTGCCCGCGATTGCGGCGGAGGCCCCAGCGCCCGTGACCGACCAGGCGGCGGCGCCCGCGGGACGGGGGGAGACCGTCCTGGTGGTGGAGGACGCGCCAGCGGTGCGCAAGACGTGCGGCCAGTTCCTGAAAGCCCTGGGATACAAGGCCCTGGAGGCGGGGACCCCGGAGGAAGCCCTGGTGATCGCGAAGCGGCATGGGGGTGACATCCATCTGGTGCTGACGGACGTGGTCATGCCGGGAATGGATGGGCGACAACTGGCGCAACGCCTCAGCGCGGTCAAGCCCGGCGTCAAGGTGGTGTTCATGTCCGGTTACACGGCGGACGTGATTGCCCAACGCGGCGTGCTGGACGAAGGCGTGCAGTTCCTGTCCAAGCCCTTCACGCGCGACGACCTCGCTCGCAAAATGCGAGCGGTGTTGGATGGGCCATGCCCCGGTTGAGGCCGAACATCTTGGCAAGCTGGCGGAGAGGGGGGGATTGACTGCGCGGCCCGATGGGCCGCTTGCCCTGCGGGCGGCATGACCAGCATGCCGTCCTGCCCGCCCGTTCCGGTCGGGCAGCCGACCCCCTCCGGGGGGTCTCATCCCCCCCGGTGATGGAAACTGGCGGAGAGGGGGGGATTCGAACCCCCGGTACAGGTTTGACCCGTACGACGGTTTAGCAAACCGCTGCTTTCAACCACTCAGCCACCTCTCCGGTTGCGCGGCGAGAGTGACCATAGACCAGGTGTCCAGGGGGTGCAAGCCGCAAATTCAGGGTTGAGTGGGGGGGAAGTGCGGGACAGGAAAGTTGCATTAGGGGCACAGGGCCAGCGCTTCCTCATCTTTGTCGCGCACCTTGTCGCGCACCTTGTCGGGACATCGAATTCAGAATGAAAGACAGGACCGACCGCCCTTGGGCAAGGGTACGGCTGAGCATTGGGGACGGCATGGGGCCAGAGAAGTGGTGTTTTCATAGCTTGCGACAAAGATTGGGGGAGTCCACTTCTGCGTCCCCAATGCGCTTGAAGACGGGAGGCGGCTCCGCCGGGATATGCGATGAGACGAGTGCGATTAGGATTAGCGATGGTCGCTGTCGTGTTCTGCACTCAGCGGGTGGGTAGGGGGGCGGCGTTGGGGCATGAGCAGGCTGGCGAGGTAGCCGATGGAACCGGTCAGGAGGACGCCGAGGGGGAAGAGGTAGATTTCGTGGAGTTGTCCGGTGCGTTGGAGGTGGAGGCTGATGAAGAGGGCGCAGGCGGCGCCGATGAGCCAGCCGCCGAAGCGGGCGCGCCGGGTGAGCAGGCCCAGGAGGAAGAGGGCGAGCACGGGGGCGCTGAAATAGCCCATGAAGGTGTAGAAGGCCTTGATGATGCCGCCGATGCGGGCGACGCCAAAGGCGAGTCCGGTGGACAACAGGCCGAGGAGGAGGGTGAGGGCGCGGGCCTGGCGCACGCCTTGCCGGGCGCTGTCCCAGCGGGGTTGGTTGGGGCGGACGAGGTCGTGGAGCACGACCGTGGCCATGGAATTGATGCCGCTGTCCATGCTGGACATGGCGGCGGCGATGACGGCGGTAATGACGAGGCCGGAGAGGCCGGGGGGCAGGCGGGTGACAATGAACCAGGGGAGGACCCGTTCGGGCGCGAGGTCGGCGGGGATGGCGTTGGGGGTGGCGGCGGCAAAGGCGGCCAGGCCGAGCCCGATGAAGAGCAGGAGGCCGATGATCAGGAAGTCGGTGGTGGCGTTGAACAGAATGGCGCGGGTCACACCGCGGTTGGTCTTCACGGCCAGCAGGCGCTGCACCGTCACCTGGTCCACGCCGTAATCCTGCATCAGCAGGAAGTAGTAGGCGCAGGCCACGGCCAGGGCGTTCATGACGGTGGGTTCGAAAGCCCAGTCGCCAGGGGCCAGGCCGCCGCCGACGGTAGCCTGGGCGCGAATGGCGTCGAATCCGCCGGGAACATTGTTGAGCAGGGAGACCGCGACCCAGACGGCGCCCACGATCATGATCAGGAACTGGATGGCGTCGGTCCAGACCACGGCGGTCAGGCCGCCGAGGACGGTGTAGCCGGTGGCGACGAGGCCCATGAGCAGGATGGTGACGCTCAGGGGCAGGCCGGTCACGGTGCTGAGGGCCAGGGCGGGGGCGTAGATCACGGTGCCGAGCCAGCCCAGGCGGGCGAGGAGGAACAGGGTGGCCACGGCGATGCGCGCGTGGGGGCCGAAGCGGCCGGCGATGTATTCATAGGACGTAGTCAGGCCCAGGCGACGGTAAAGGGGATAGAAGCCGAAGATCAGAACGGGCGCGATCAGGGGGCTCATGATACTGACGATAATCAGGGAGATATTGCCCTGGTAGCCAAGTCCCGGCAGACCGAGGAAGGTCATGGCGCTGGTGACGGACGCATACATGCTCATGGCGACCAACAGCCAGGGCAATCGGCGCCCGCCCAGACTGAAGTCCTCGAAGGATTGCTGGCGGCGGGCGAGCAGCAGGCCGATCACCAGCAGGCCCAGCAGATAAATCCCCATGACCGCCAGATTCAAGGGCGTTAAAAAATGTGTGGTCGCGCTCATGGTCTTGCCCATACGCCAAACGGTTCAAAAAATCAATCGCCAAGAGGGACCGCCAAGAGGGACAGAGAAATGGTGGCGGCTTCGGGATGGAACGAGAACGTCATACCGCGAAACGCTGTCGGATCTTCGCGAATACCTCTTCTCCCGGGACTGGCTTAACACGTCCGGAACGGAGTTCCTCGAGCCGTCGCTTTGCGACGACTGCCCATTTCCGGTCGATTTCAGGATCTGGCGGGTTGAGAGAACGTAGAAGTGAATCTACCACGACCGTTCGTTCCTCAACCGGGAGCGATTCCGCTTCATGTATGATCTCGGCTGTGCCTGGCATGATTCGCCACCTCGCTTTCAATGCAATTTCAACGTAGCACGCATCGGGTCTTCTTTCCAGTCTTTCATCTCCGGCAGAACACTTAGCGTTTTACGCGAAGTGCCGCCGCAAGCAAGCGTTTTTTTTGGGTCCTTCCGGGTTTCTGGGGGGATCGTTTACTGGCTAATGTGCGGAATAATTGGAAAGATTGGCGTGTAGGAGTAGGTGTAAGAGTACGCGAGGATGAACGCGTTCGCCGTTCATCACCGCCCGCCCTGAATCGCAGTTCCCGCCGACGGCTCAGCGTGTCCATTACAGCCGCTGGAACGAAAAATGGGCTCCATTACAGCCGCTGGAACGCGCCCTTGAACGGTCACTGAAGCCCCTTCCAATCGGTCTCGTCCTTCGTCGTCGTCCTCGATGCCCGCTCGTATTCGTCGAGGACGATTCTTTGCAATCGGCATTCCACAATCCTCAATCGGCAATTATGTCCCTCCGGATATGCCCGAACACCGCGATCAAGCAACCGGCCCCGTAACCCCCAACGCGACCCGTCTGCCCAAAACCACACCGGGACACCCTCGGACGCCCGTTCAGGCAAGATTCGCCCTTGACTTCCCAGCCGGTCCCCGCAAAATGTCGCCCATGATGAATGCCGTGATGTGCATAAAAACGATGCAAGAGGAGCTAACCGTCGCTGCGCGCGCCGAATCTGACCGCAAGACCGGTCTTTCAGCCGTGCAGCGCTAGAATAATTCGGAGAGAGAAAACAAACCATTCTTGCGCCCCAGCTATCCAAATCATATACTGCTCCCAAATGAAAACTGTATACATAGAGACCTCGATTCCCAGCTATCTGACTGCTCGACCTAATCGAGATGTCAGGGCAACGGCTTGGCAGCAGATCACCATACAGTGGTGGGAGCAAGAGAAACCCAAATATCAGTTGTTCGTCTCCGAACTTGTGCTTGCTGAGGCTGGAGCTGGCGATCCCGATGCTGCGCAACGGAGACTTAATTCACTACAGGGCATCCGCGAGGTAACCATATCAGATGAGGCAAAGTCGCTTGCTGCCCGTCTTATTTCAGGCGGTGGCGTACCTTTGCATGCGGAAGCTGACGCCCTGCATGTTGCCACGGCAAGTGTCCACGGAATGGACTATCTCTTGACGTGGAATTGTCGCCATATTGACAATGCGGTTACGAAGCCGGTTATCAGGTCTATATGTGCTATTGCCGGTTATCCCTGTCCGGAAATCTGCACGCCATTGGAACTACTTTCAGAAGAGGAGGTTAATGATGTACAAAGATGAAATTATTTCAGAAGTCTGGCGTAATCGTGATGCCTACACAAAACAGCACAACCATAATCTTGATGAAATCGTTGCTGACCTGCGCAAACGGGAACAAGAACATCCAGAGCGTATCGTAGATCTGAGACACCGAACAAAGCCTTGCACCACTACAAAATGACCGCGCTTGGGCGGTCATTGTGAGGGTGAAGGCTCACGTTCGGATTGAGAAGATGAAAACAAGACTCCAGTGTCCACGCTGCGACACGCCATATCCAATTGGCCGACTCTTTCGCCAGATCGGATGGAGGATGCGTTGTCCCTCATGCGGTGTGCGTCTTATGTTCAGTCAACGGTCGGCCCAAAGGCTGGGTGCCACCGCAGGTCTGACCTTCGGTGTCCTAATCGTCCTCGTTGGTCCACAACGCATCATGACATGGCCGACCTTCGCCTTCTTCATGCTCTTCGCTTTCGTGTATGCCCGCATCCTCTCCCTCTTTGTTGGCTCACTGGATCTCGCCCCCGAGAAACGCTCGTTCGACCCCTTTCCGAATCAGCACGGCATGTTCAAGGCACTATCAATCATCGGCGTGTCCGGCATGACTATCGGTGGTCTGGCCGGCTTCTTCGCCTTCGCCGAGGGCGTCAATAGCCGCATTCAGCTGCTAATCCAGAAGTCATGCGGCTACAGAAACAGGGAGCGGTTGAAGACGGACATCCTCTTCCATTTCGGCGCCCTGAATCTCAAACCTGCGTTTCGTCAATGAAATTATCCCCACAGAAACCCGG
>JAIPIQ010000139.1 GCA_021734645.1 Fidelibacterota bacterium
CTCGGAGCGTGGGACGATGCCAAGGATTGCCGCCTCTACACGGATGCCTGTGATGCCTGGGTCGCCATTCAACCGGGACAGTTCGCGGTGTTCTTCCCTGAGGATGCCCATCTGCCGCTGGTCGGCCGCGGCCGCTTGCACAAGGTCGTGGTGAAAGTGGCGGTGGCCTGGGACGGTTCCCGATGAACAACCGACTCAGATTCAAGCGCGCACGAGAAGCGCTGGGTTCTGCGCTGCCGATTTGTTGTTCTTTTACCACATTCCTGTTGCGTGGGCCCCGGGGGCTGTGTTAAGAAGCGCGCCAGGCACGGACAAAGGGTCCGGCCACGAAAACGGAGATATGGAATGCAGCTTACTTTACGTGACAAATATCAATACGCGCTTCTGGTCCCTTCCAGCATGGGCGTGCGGCTGACCCCCGTCAATGGCCAGCCCATGCACAATAGCCGGACCCTGAACATTCAGGTCACCAGCGCGGAAACGAATGTAGCCAGTGTTTCGTCCTTCCTGGGCCTGCCGGTCAAGGTGCTGACGAAATTCGTGCAAGGGAGCCCGATCGCCCGCTTGATCAAGGACGATCTGGCCGGTCGGCACATGACCGTCGAGGGGCTGGACGTGCCCCAGGGCGGCCCCTGGGGATTCCGGCATCAATTCAATTTGGCGGACAGCGGCTACGGCGCCCGGGGCCCGCGGGTCCAGAATGACCGCGCCGGCGAAGTCGGCCGCACCCTGAGCGTCAAGGATTTCGATCTGGACCGGATTTTCGGTCAGGAAGGCGTTCGCCTCATGCATCTCTCCGGCCTGATTGCGGCGTTATCGCCGGAAACCAGCCAGTTCTGTCTCGAACTGGCCCGCGCGGCCCGCAAGCATGGCACCCTGATCTCCTTCGATCTCAATTACCGGGATTCCTTCTGGAAGGGACGCGAAAAGGAGCTGGCCGAGGTCTTTGCCGAGATTGCCGGCGTGTCCGAAATTCTGATCGGTAACGAAGAGGATTTCCAATTGTGCCTGGGGCTCGAGGGGCCGGAAGCCGGCGGCAAGGATCTGGCCGCCAAGATTGACGGGTTCAAGGACATGATCGAGCGCACCAAGCGGGCCTATCCCAACACGCAGGTGTTTGCCACGACCCTGCGCGAGGTGGTCAGTGCCAACCTGCACCGGTGGGGCGCCATTCTGCGCGCGGGCGACGCATGGCATGTGGTCGAGCCGCGGGAGATCGGCGTGCTGGACCGGATCGGCGGCGGCGATGGGTTTGTGGGCGGCATGCTTTACGCCCTGCTCAAGGGGTGGGCGCCCGAAAAATGGGTGCAATTTGGCTGGGCGACCGGCGCGCTGGCCACGACCATGCTGACCGACTATGGTCAGCCGGCCGATGAAGAGCAGGTTTGGAGCATTTGGCAGGGCAACGCCCGCGTGCGGCGTTAGAGCGGCGGCGGCGCAAGATCATGGCGAACGAACTGACCCTTTTGGATCATCCGTTGGTGCGTCATCACCTGGGGGTGGTGCGGGATCGCCGCACCCCCCCCGCCGTCTTCCGCCAGACCGTCTACAGCCTGACCACTCTTCTGGCTTATGAAGCCACCCAGGATCTGCGCACCGCGCCGTGTGATATCGTGACGCCCATTGCGCCGGCGCGGGTCGAGCGCCTGGCGGGGCGGATTGCGGTCGTGCCCATTCTGCGCGCCGGCCTGGGCATGACCCCGGCCATCATGGATCTCCTGCCCGAAGCGGAAATCTGGCACCTGGGCTTTTACCGGGACGACGCGACCCTGCAGCCGGTCGAGTACTATAAAAAGTTGCCGCCGGGGAATCCGGCGGATGTGGGGCTGATCATAGATCCCATGCTGGCCACGGGCGGTTCGTGCCTGGCGGCGATTGCGGCCCTGCGGCACTGGGGGGTTCCGCGGCTCAAGCTTTGCGCGTTGCTGGCGGCGCCGGAGGGCATTGCCCGGGTGCAGGTCGCCGCGCCCGATACCCAGATCTACGTCTGCGCGGTGGACGAGCGGCTGAATGAGAACGCCTACATCGTGCCGGGTCTGGGGGATGCGGGTGACCGGCTCTCCAATGCGGTGGCCCACTGAGAACGCCGCCCCGCCCCCGGCCGGCCGACGGCTGGCGCTACCAGCTCGAGGGCCAGTACTTCGCGCGCGTGGCGCCCAGTCTCGAAGAGCTGGCGGCCGCCGAACTCCGGGAGCTGGGCGCGGAAAATGACCGTGCCATTCCGGCGGGCGTGCATTTCCAGGCCACCCCGGCCGTGCTCTATCGCATCAATCATGAGGCCCGCCTGCCCGCGGCCATCCTCGCGCCCCTGGCTTCGTTTCCCTGTCGCGACGCCGATGAGCTGTATCGCCAGGCCCGGACCCTCGATTGGCCCGCCCTTTTTCCTGCCGGCCGGACCCTGCGCATCGAGGCCACCATCCAGGGTGGCCAACTGGCCCACAGCCATTTCGCAGCGCTGAAGCTCAAGGATGCGGTGGTGGACTGCGTGCGGGCGGCCCTGAGCCGCCGCCCCGATGTGGCCCGCCAGGATCCCGATGTGCGCCTGCACCTGTTCATCGCCGGCCGCCAGGCAACCGTCAGTTTCGATACGTCCGGCGCGCCGCTCCACCAGCGCGGCTACCGGGCGCGCGGCGTCGCCGCGCCCCTGCGCGAGACCCTGGCCGCGGCCATGGTGCGCCTCAGCGGCTGGGACGGCCGCCAGCCACTGGTGGATCCCTGCTGCGGCTCCGGCACGATCCTGGCCGAAGCCTGGATGCGCCAGGCCCGCATCCCCGCCAATTACCTGCGCGAACGCTTCGGCTTCGAATGTCTGCCGGATTTCGACGCCGCCCTCTGGCGGCGTTTGCGCCAACAGGCGCGCGCGGCCATCGTCCTGCCGCCCGCCGGATTGCTGGCCGGCGCCGACAACGATCCCCGCGCCCTCGCCGCCGCGCGGATGAATCTGGACCGCCTGCCCGGCGGCGAGCGCATCACCCTGCGCCAACAGGACTTCCGCGCCGCTCCCGGCTATACCAACACCTGCCTGATCACCAATCTGCCCTACGGCCTGCGCCTTGAAGGCCCCGCCGGCGCCGCCGATACCGTCCGGGCCTTCGGCGATTTCCTCAAACAACGCTGTCTTGACAGCAGCGCCTATATCTACTTCGGCGAACGCGAGCTGCTCAAACAACTCGGCCTGCGTCCCCAGGCCCGCTGGCCCCTGCGTAATGGCGCCCTGGATGGCCGTCTGGTCCGCGTCAATATCTATCCCGGACGCCACCTGACTTCCTGAGTTCCCGATTCAATCGGTCCCTCTTCTGTATCTCCGTGTTCTCCGTGCCTCCGTGGTGAACACTTCTTTGCCGTTGGTCATGCTGGCGCGCGCGAACAGCCCTTGCTGGCGAGCGCTACAGCGCGATATCGAAGGGGATGAATGCCGCGGGCAGTTTGAAGCGGCGGTGGAGGCGTTCGGCGAGGGCGCGCACGCCGAAGGTTTCGGTGGCATAGTGACCGGCGAAGAGGGCATTGATGCCGGCTTCGCGGGCGAGATGATAGCTGGGCAACTGGGGTTCGCCGCTGATAAAGGCGTCCAGTCCGGCGGTGACGGCTTCCTCGAGGCAATCGGCGGCGCCCCCCGAGACGACGCCGATGGTGCGCACGGAGCGCGCGCCGAAATCGAAGGTCACGCCCGCCCGCCCGAAGATCCGTTGGGCGCGGGCCTGAAACGACTTCCAGGTCACGGGTTGGTCCAGGCGCCCGGCGAAGCCGATGGGGCGGCCGCGATAGTTGCCGAATGGCCGCCTGTGCCGGAGGCCGAGGGCCCGGCAGATGCCGGCGTTATTGCCCAGTTGCGGATGGGCATCGAGGGGCAGGTGGCTGGCATAGAGAGCCAGGTCGTGATCGAGCAGGAACTTGAGGCGGCGGTAATTCGAGTCGGTGATCCGGCGCAGGGAATCGCCCCAGCTCAAGCCGTGATGGCAGATCAGCAGGTTGGCGTCTTGTTCGACGGCGGCGGCGAAGAACTCGAGGGAGGCATCCACGCCGGTGGCGATGCGCCGGATGCGGCCGCTGTTCTGGACCTGGAGCCCGTTGCAGGCCACATCATCGAAGGCTGGCGTATCGAGTTCGCGGTCAAGGAAGTGGGTCAGGATCTTGAGGGGGGTCATGGTGTTCTCCGGTGGCATGCAGGGCGAGGCGGCGATCGAGATAGGCCAGGCGGCCGGCGATGGCGGCGCGGAGCGCGGCCACGCGTTCGGGGTAGGGGGGCAGCTCGCCGCGGCGGGACAGGCGGGCTTCCTCGAAGGCGATGGCCGGGCCGATGCGCTCGGCCATGGCGGTCAGGCGGCGGTCAATGGCGGCGAATGCCAGGGGGCCGGCGCGCAGTTCCGCCCAGCGCGCGCGGAGCCTGTGCGGGAAGTGCGGGTGTTCGGATTCGAGGCGGTTGAAGAGGTGATTGGAGAACCACTCCTGGCGGTTGCCGTAGGTGCGGTCGTAGTCCCAGGGAATGAAGAAGAAGGGGGCCTCGGGCTGGGGGGGGCGGGCGATGTAGAAATTGGTGGTGCGGCCGTCCACATTCTCGGCAAAGTTGACGAGCAGGAGGAAGTCGGCGAGGTATTCGAGGTCCAGCCAGTGGTGAGCTTGGGCGGCGAAGGTTTCGGGCGGGGCGGTGCTGGTGAACGTCACGAGGTCATGGAAGGGTTCGGGCATGGGTTGTCGGCTGGGGTTGGGCAGTTTCTGATCGTAGGGGTAGCCGGGCAGGTGTTCCCGGAACAGGTTTTCCGGGCCGCGCATTTTGTAGAGGAGCGCGGGGCTGTGGGCGGGGGCGCGGCGGGGGAAGCCGAGCATTTCGGCGTGGATGCGGGTGCCCATTTCGTACAGTCCCAGATAAGCGCCATTGAAGAAGACTTCGGCGAAGTCGGCCTGCGGCGCATGGCGGGGGGCAGCGGGTGTTCCAAAGGCGCGGAAGAGGTCATAGGAGAGCTTGTTCTTGAGGCGGGTGCAATCGAGATATCCATTGAGCAGATACAAGTGGTGGGTGGGTGTTTCATCGAGGAGGAGGTGCGGTTCGTCGCAGCGCAGGGAGAAGGGCGGTTGGAGGTCGCCGCGCCAGAAGCTGGTGTTGCCCCGGTGTTTGAGGCCGCCCTCACTGTGCTGGCGCCCGGTCAGCCGGCGGGCCGGGGCGCCCCCGGCCGGGTAATAGAGGGCGGTGAAGTCGGTTCGGCGAACCTTGCGCACGGGTTCGGCCACGGTCAGCATCAGGGCCGCCCAGGGCGGCTGGTGCGGCCGCAGGCGAAAGACGAACGACCGGGGCGCGGTCGGCGCGACGGGATCCGCGGGGCGCGCCGTAAGGGTCACCTCGATAAAGGTCTGGCCGGCGGGCGCCTGATAAGCGCCGGAGGGACTCAGCCATTCCGGGTGTGAGCTTTCCCAGACCAGATCCAGGTCGGCCAGGCGCCGGGGCAGATCGAGGTCGGTCAGCACGTAGTCCGGGCTGGGATTCTCGCCGAGCAGGTCGAATCGCGTCAGCGCGTTCAGTTGGTCGGCGGCCGTGGGCGCGGGTTCGGCGGGCAGATCCGCCGCGCGGAGTCGCAGGCGGTGCTTCCATTCGCGGCGACTGACCGGGCTGCGGGCGTCGCGGCCCAGCAGGGGCGCCCATTGGTCGGCGACGTCCCGCAGGGCCGCTTTGATGATTGCGGGCGGGTATTCGGTGAGGGGATCGTACCGGGGGGGGCTGAACAGGCTTTGCCAGGCGCTGGTATTGTCCGGCGCCCGCGCATATTCGAGCGCTTGGCCGCGTTCGAGTCCCGCGGTGCGGTTGTCCTCGTAATAGTATATCCCTTGGAATTCATTGTTGATGATCAGTCGGCACAGGCCGTTGCGGCGGTGGGGGCGTCCCAGGCGGCGCGCGGCGGCGGCCGTGATGAGGCCGGCGAACGCGGTCTCGTTCTCGGGCGGGCTCAGGCGCGCGGACCCGAGTTCGAGGGCGTTGGCCCGATCGGGAAATTCGAGCCGGAAGGACGGGCGCGGGCTTGGGGGATAGGCGCGGTCGCTGCCATCCAGTTGCAGGTGGGCCTCGCCGCCGCGCCCGGGTTCCAGGTGGTGGATGCGGCGCATCCGGGCGCCATCGGCGGGGCGGCGGCCGGATGCCAGGGCCGCCGCGTGGGAGCGGTTCACATACCGCTGATCGGCGGCGCTCAAGACCAGGTGTACTTCAGGCAGGGCGCCCAGCCGCTGACGGGTGATGCCGGACCAGGACGGCAGGGCATTGGCCAGGCTCAATAGGCGGCGGGCGTGGTCGTGCCCGGCTTGCGCCAGGCGCCAGCGCCGGTCATAGCGGGGCTCGAGCGTGGCGGCGAGCTGTCGGCGGGCGGTTGCCAGGCGCTGGATCTCGGCTGTTCCCAGCGCGCGCCGCCAGGCCGCCAATTCGCCCACGGCCCCCTGGATGGGCCGGGTGACCGCGTACCAACGCAACTTGCCCAGCTCGATATTATGGGGAGGATGATCCACCTGCGTGATGGGGGCCGCGGCCTTGAGGATGCCGTCTTCATAGAGGCGCGCCTCACCGGCGGCCAGATCCGCGACCGCCACCATGTGCACGAACCGGTCGTAGGCCGTGTACGCGTAGGAAACAGATTGCTCGAGACCCGGCGCGGGCACGAAGAAACACATCCGGCCGTCCCGCAGTCCCAGTCCGACCCGGCGCCCATGGCTCGAGGTGTGAACCAGATCCTGATCGTACGCGCCGGCTTCGAGCCGCAGCCAGACCGCCACCGTGAAGTTCTCGCCCAGGTCCGTCCAGGGGGTCGTCGTTTCGATGGCGGCGTTGGCCGAGCCGTCGAATTGACGGGCGCCGCCCGTGGGCCCGGGGATCCGCTCCGTGCCCGGGTATGCGGCGAGCGCGCCGCCGATCCAATTGCGCGCGACCGGTTCATCGAACGTTAACAGCAGTCCCAGACCATGCCTGGCCGCCAGACGCTCGCCGATCTTCTGCCGGTAGCGCGCGGCTTTGCGCGCCGGATTGGCCAAGAGCAATTCATCGGAACAGTACGCCCCGATCAGCAGCCCCAGGAGACCGACCGTCAACCCGAGGCCGAGCCAGCGCTTGCATCGCCTCCCCCGGCCCGGTCTGGTTCCTGTGGGCACGCTCATTCCGCCGGACTAGTAATTGAAACCGCTTTCGCCGATGAATTCCCGCAGCAGCGAATTGGGCGGCACCGCCGTGGCCGCCGCGGGCAGGAAATTATGCAGCCAGCGCCACAACCGCCGCGCATTCACATACTGTGCCTGGTCGGGCTTGATCCGGGCCAGCAACGGCTCGATATGCGGCCGCAGAATCGCGACCTCGTAATCCAACGCCGAGTTGAAAGCCACATCCGCCTGGTTTTGATAAGGGAAGATCCAGGTCTTTTCGCCGCGGCGGACGCTGGGCCACATCTCGAGGGTCGCCAGGGCCGGGTTGCCCCGGAAGCGATGGTCCCGGACCATGCGGCGGATCAGGCGATTATCGGTGGTGGAGATCCGGTTGCTGAAATCCAGGTTCAATTGGGTCAGGGCGCTGAGGTAAATCCGGAAGACATG
>JAIPIQ010000140.1 GCA_021734645.1 Fidelibacterota bacterium
CGAATCGTGCCGCGGCCGCATCATCCGGATGCACCTGCACGCTCAGGCACTCGCGCGCGTCAATCAACTTGATCAGGAGCGGAAAGACGGCCTCCGTGGCCACCGTGCCCAGCAACGCGGCGCCATGCGCCCGGCACAAGTCCCGCAGCGTTTGCCCGGCCAGGGGGCCGTCCGCCACGACGCTCTGGCCATCCGCGTGGTCCGCCACCTCCCACGATTCCGCGGCGCGGGCGGGCGCCTCCGCGCGCCCGAGCTGCGTAGCCAGCCGCGCGCCCCCCCAGATGTAATCCTTGTACACGGGCTGAAACGCCAACGGCATCCAGTCCTGGTTCATCACTTCACCCTCTTGCCCTGGACGCGGCGGACCGCGGCTGACGCCCCATGACTCATTGAATCCGCCCCCAGCGCGGCCCCAGCGGCCAATACACCATGAACGCGGGCCCCAGCAGGTCGCGCGCCTGAACCGCCCCGAAATAGCGCCCATCAAGACTATGGCGGGTATTGTCCCCCAGCATCAGGTATTCGCCCGCCCCCAGGGCCAACACATCGCCGGGCCGACCGAGCGCCACGTGCGGCCCATCGGGACCCGGCGTCACCGGCGTGGTGGTATAGCCCGCGTAGCCGGGATCTTCGACCATTCGGCGAAAGGGCCACGGCTCGGTGACCGGCTCGCCATTGACCACCAGATGCCGCTCGCGGATCGAGATGCGCTCATGGGGCAGACCGGCCAGGCGCTTGATGTAGAAGTTGTCGGTCCGAATGCCCGGGAAATCAATATGCACGGTGTCAAAAACAACCACCTGGCCGCGACGCGGCGAAAACAGATTGTAGGCCACCTTATTGACAAAGATGTGGTCGCCGCTGCGCTGGGCGCCGCGGGCCAGCACCGCTCCGCGCTGGAGGAATTCCCCGTCGCTGAAGTGGCGTTCGAAGAGCGCCGGGATCGGCAGGCGCAGTCCGGTCTCGCCAATGGTGATATACAGCGCCTCGTAATTCGTCTCCAGTGCCCGCGAACGGATTCCCCCCCGGCCGTCCCCCCCGAGGAACAGGGCCTGGGCCGGCGCAACGCCCAGCACCTTCACGACGCCGCTGACTGGCATCCGGATGGTCACAGCCCGTTCGCCGAACAGGGCCCACCGCACCAGCGATAGCGGCGGGTGATTGAACACGGACCACGCCGCCGGCGGCCCCATGGCGATCCCGTAGAGCGTGGGCTGCATACTGCCCGTCGGGATCTTGAAGGGCTGAACGAAATGGGTGCGGAACCCCATGGCGACGGCCACCGCCACCACCAGAATCTCGAAATTCTCCCGCAGCCGCGGCCAGCGCCGCTCCGGCCAGAGGGCTTGCGCCCGCGCCTGCACCGCCTGCATGGCCGGCGCCAGTCGTTCCCACGCCCGCGCGCGCCACGCGGCTTCGAGATCCGCCCGGGCGGCCATCAGCGCGGCCAGCTCCTCCGCCGGCGCCACATCCTCGCGCATGTGGCCCGTGTGCCGCGCCTCATACAGGACATGCTTGACCTGCTTGCGCAACCGCCGCCGCTCGAAATATGTTGGCATGACCGGCCCTTTCTAGCCCTGGGACTGTTTCAGTACGCGGATGAACGCTTCCTGCGGAATGCTCACCTTGCCGACCTGCTTCATCCGCTTCTTGCCTTCCTTCTGCCGCTCGAGCAGTTTGCGCTTGCGGCTGATATCCCCGCCGTAACACTTGGCGGTCACATCCTTGCGCAGGGCGCGAATCGTCTCGCGCGCAATCACTTTGCGCCCCACGGCGGCCTGGAGGGGAATCTGAAACATCTGCGGCGGAATCACGTCCTTCAGCGCCTTGCACATCTCACGGCCGCGCGCCTCCGCCTTGCTGCGATGAATAATGCAGGAAAACGCATCCACCACTTCCCCATGCACCATGATATCCAACCGCACCAGATCCGCGGCCGCGAACCCCACATGCTCGTAATCCAACGACGCATAGCCATGACTCACGCTCTTGAGCCGATCGTAAAAATCAATCAGGATTTCGTTGAACGGCATCCGGCTGGTGAGCATCACCCGGTGCACGTCCAGGGTCTCGGTCTGCTCGACCTCCCCCCGGCGCTCCATGATCAATTGCAACACTTCGCCAATGCTCTCGTTGGGACAAATGATCCGCGCCAGCACAATCGGCTCCTCGATGCTTGCAATGCGCGTCAGCTCGGGCAGGAAGGCCGGGTTGTCCACTTCCTTGACCTGCTGGTCGGTCAAATGCACCTGGTAGACCACGCCCGGATAGGTGGTGATCAGATCCAGGTCGTATTCGCGGCGCAGGCGCTCCTGGATGATCTCCATGTGCAACAGCCCCAGAAAACCGCAGCGATAGCCGAAGCCCAGGGCCACACTGTTTTCGGCCTGGTAGACAAACGAGCTGTCATTCAATTGCAGCTTCTCGAGACTGGCGCCGAGTTTCTCGTAGTCGCTGGTCAGCACGGGGTACAGGCCGCTGAAGACCATGGGGTGAATTTCGCGGAAGCCGGGCAGCGGCTCGGTGGCGCCGCGCTGGGCGTCGGTGATGGTATCCCCGATGCGGATATCCCCGGGATCCTTGATATTGGCGATCAGGTAACCGACTTCACCGGCCAGCAACTCGGCCACGGGCTGAGGTTTCGGCATGAAGCGGCCGACTTCCTTGACCTCGTAGGCCTGGCCCGTGCTCATCAGGCGAATCCGCGCCCCGCGGCGCACGGCGCCGCTGAACAGGCGCACATAGGACACCACCCCGCGGAAAGGATCGTAGAGGGAATCGAAGACCAGGGCCCGCGTGGGACCGTCCGCGCAGACCGGCGGCGGGATGCGCCGCACGATGGCCTCCAGAATCGGCTCGACCCCGACACCCGTCTTGGCGCTGACGGCATAATATTCGTCCATGGGAATCGCCAGCACGTCTTCGATCTGGCGCCGGACGCTATCCAGATCCGCGCTCGGCAGGTCAATCTTGTTGAGCACCGGAATGATTTCCAGGTTCAGGGCGGCGGCCAGGTGGGTGTTGGCCACCGTCTGGGCCTCGACGCCCTGGGCCGCATCCACCACCAGCAACGCCCCCTCGCAGGCGGCCAGGCTGCGGGTCACCTCGTAGGTGAAGTCCACATGCCCCGGCGTATCAATCAGGTTGAATTGATACGTCTCCCCATCCTGGGCCAGGTATTGCATGGTGACCGGGTGCGCCTTGATCGTAATGCCCCGCTCCCGCTCGAGGTCCATGTCGTCCAGCAATTGCTCCCGCAAATCCCGGGCGGCGACCGCATGGGTCACTTCGAGTATCCGGTCGGCCAGGGTGGATTTCCCGTGGTCAATGTGCGCAATAATGCAGAAATTGCGAATGCGGGCCGCGCGCTTCATGAACCGGCGTCTCGGAGGGCCTCTTCAATGGCCGCGCGCATTTCGGCGATGGCCGCGCCCATATCCGCCGCCTGGTAGATACTTGACCCGACCTCGAACAGGTTGGCGCCCGCCCGCGCGCACTGGGCCGCGGTGGCCGCATTGATTCCGCCGTCAACCGACAACGCGACCCGCGGCGCGCGCCGCCGCAATTCAGCCAGCTTGGGCAATACCTGGGGAATAAACGCCTGCCCGCCATACCCCGGATGCACGCTCATTTGCAACACTTCGTCCACCTGGTCCAAATACGGCGCCAGGGCCTCGACCGGCGTCTCCGGGTTCAACACCAGGGACGGCCGCCCGCCCGCCGCCCGAATCGCCGCCAGGGCCGCCCCATGGTCGCAGGGCGTCTCGATGTGAATCTGCACCGTGTCCGCCCCCAATTCGACGCAGCGGGTGACATAGCGATCCGGCCGCACGATCATCAGGTGCACGCTCACATGCCCGTCCACCCAGCCGCGCACCGCCTTGATCAACTCAAACCCGTAGCTGATGTTGGGCACAAAACTGCCGTCCATGATATCAATGTGCAGCCCGTCGGCCCCCGCCTCAATCGCCCGCCGGGCCTCCGACCGAAACGCACCCACGTCCGCCGCCAATAACGACGGGTATATCTTGATTGCCTGCATAACTACTTCATCCTGCCGTCCGCATAGCCCGCTCCGGCCCCCGCTGAACGTACGCGCAACCTACAGGATGCCCCCCCCGCCCGTCAACGCCCATCTACTTTTCCCTTGCGGCCCGCGCGCCCTTGGCGTATGAACAAAATCACCTGCCGCTCTAGCGGGCGACACATATTTGGAGATCACGCAATGCACGATATATTGACGCAACTGGAACGGTTTCGGGTCATCCCGGTGGTGGCCCTGCAAGCGGCGGAGTCCGCCAACGCCCTGGGCGATGCCCTGCGCGCGGGGGGCCTGCCCTGCGCCGAAGTGACCTTTCGGACCGCCTCGGCGGCGGCCATCATCAAGACCCTGGCCGCCCGGGGCGACCTGCTGGTGGGCGCCGGCACGGTCCTGAAGGTGGACCAGGTGAAGGCCGCGGTGGACGGCGGGGCCGCTTTTATTGTCGCGCCCGGCTTCAACCCCAAGGTGGTCAGCTACTGCGTCGCCCAGGGCATTCCCGTCACCCCCGGCGTCTGCACCCCCACGGAAATCGAAATGGCGCTCGATCACGGACTCGAGGTGCTCAAGTTTTTTCCGGCCGAGACCTTTGGCGGCCTGAAGGCCCTCAAGGCCCTGAGCGCGCCCTACGGCCAGGTGCGCTTCATTCCCACCGGGGGCATCACCGCCGAGAATCTGCCCGCTTATCTGGCTTTCCCCAAGGTGCTGGCCTGCGGCGGCAGTTGGATGGTCGCCGGCGACCTGCTGCAAGCGGGACGGTTCGAGGAAGTGACCCGCCTGACCCGCCTGGCGGTCAAGGCCGCCCAGTCCGCCAACGGCGCGGCCTGACCCGCCCCCGCCCGACCAATATTTTTTGAGCGACGCCACGCGGGCGCCGCCGGATGAACCCGCCAGAAGGAGAGCGAAAGATCATGAAGGGATTGACGATTCGGGATGCGGCGGCCTGCCGCTTTGATTTGGTTTCATTGGGTGAAGTGATGCTGCGCCTGGATCCCGGCGAAGGCCGGATCCATACCACCCGGCAGTTCCGGGTCTGGGAGGGCGGCGGAGAATACAACGTCGCCCGCGGTCTGCGCCGCTGCTTTGGCCTGCGCACCGCCGTGGCCACGGCCCTGGTGGACAATGCCGTGGGCCGCTTGGTCGAGGACTGCATTCTGCAAGGGGGCGTGGACTCGCGGTACATCCGCTGGGTGGCCGACGACGGCGTCGGCCGCGGCGTACGCAACGGCCTGAATTTCACTGAGCGGGGCTTCGGCGTGCGCGGCGCGCTGGGCGTCTCGGACCGCGGCCATACGGCCGCCTCGCAGTTGCGGCCCGGGGATCTGGACTGGGACGAGATCTTCGGCCGCGCGGGCGCGCGCTGGCTGCATACCGGCGGCATTTTCGCGGCCCTGTCCGACAGCACGCCGGATGTTGTCGAAGAGGCGGTGCGCAAGGCCCACGAACACGGTGTGCTCGTTTCCTATGACCTGAATTACCGGCCGTCGCTGTGGAAGAGTATCGGCGGGCAGAAGCGGGCGCGGGAAGTCAATCGCCGCATTGCCCAGTATGTGGACGTGATGCTGGGCAACGAGGAGGACTTCACCGCCTGCCTCGGGTTCGAAGTCGAGGGCGTGGACGCCAATCTGGCCGAACTGGAAGTGAATCAGTTCAAGCAGATGATCGGCAAGGTCGTCGCGGCCTATCCCAACTTCAAGGCCGTGGGCACCACCCTGCGCGCCGTCCGGACCGCCACCCGCAACGACTGGGGCGCCATCTGCTGGGCCGACGGCAACTTCTATGAGGCCACCCACCGGCCCGATCTCGAAATCCTCGATCGCGTGGGCGGCGGCGACAGCTTCGCCTCCGGGTTGATCTTCGGCCTGCTGAGCGGCGCAGATCCCCAACGGGCCGTGGAATACGGCGCCGCCCACGGAGCCCTGGCCATGACTACCGCCGGCGATACCTCGATGGCCACCCGCGCCGAAGTCGAAAAGCTCATGGCCGGCGGCGGCGCCCGCGTGGTGCGTTGAGCCAACGCCAAGGAGATCTCCATGACTGAGCAAAATGTGGGACTGGCCGCCTGGCGCGACCTGGCCACCCTGCGCGCCCAGACGCCCGTGGTCCATAGCGTGACCAATTTCGTGGTCATGAACAATACGGCCAATGCGCTGCTGGCCCTCGGCGCCGCGCCCATCATGGCCCAGGCGCCCGAGGAAATGGAGGAAATGGCCGCCATTGCCAATGCCCTGGTGCTCAATATCGGCACCCTGGACCGCCTCTGGATCGGCTCGTTCTTCGCCGCCATCCGCAGCGCCAATCGCCATGGCAAACCGGTGGTGCTCGATCCCGTGGGCGCGGGCGCCAGCCGCTTACGCACCATGACCGCCCTCGATCTCCTGCGCGAGCACCAGGTCGCCATCCTGCGCGGCAATCCCTCGGAAATCATGGCCCTGGCGGGCCAGGGCGCCGGCGCGCGCGGGGTGGATGCCGTGGACGCGCCCGCCTCGGCCCTCGAAGCCGCCCAAACCCTGACCGCCCAACATGGCTGCGTGGTCTCCATCAGCGGGCCGACCGACCTGATCGTCGGGCCCGATTTCGAGGCCGCAGTGGACAATGGCCACCCCCTGATGCCGCGCGTGACCGGTCTGGGCTGTACAGCCAGCGTGCTCGCCGCCGCCCTGGCCGCCGTCAACCCCGATCCCGCGCGCGCCGCCTGGCACGCGGCCATTATCATGGGCCTGGCCGGCGAAATCGCCGCCGAACGCGCCGCCGGGCCCGGCTCACTCCAAATGCACTTCCTCGATGCCCTCTACCAACTAGACGAACCAACCCTCGTCAACCGCACCCGCGCCGGGTCAAGAATGTCCCCTGAGCCGAATGCGGGCGCAGGACTCGATAGTTACCATCGCCAATCCTAATCGCACTCGTCTCATCGCCTATCCCGGCGGAGCCGCCTCCGGTCTTCGCTGCGGCATGCCGGCTGGGTTTGTGAGCCAGAGCGTGCGTTCAAGAATGGTGACTGAGGCGGGTGAATGGTTCCTGCCCTGCCAGGCCAAGCCCAGCGGAACCAGATCGTTGCGCTGTTGTTGGCGATGCGAAATCGGCGTCGGGGTCGGAATCGGTATCGGTATCGAAAGGATGTGAAATTAGGATGGGGGGGGGGGCATCGCTTTGTATTTCAAGATGGTCCTTCCGGATTTCCAGGCGGATTTTCTACTGCGTGCTCTGCCGAATAGATGAATAGATCAGCGTGTAGGAGTAGGTGTAAGAGTAAGTGAGGAGGCCCTCTCTGGCCGCTCATCATGGCCCGCCCTGAATCGCAGATCCCGCCGACAGTGCTTCGCGGGGATTGGAGCCGGAGCGCGCAGGATGTGGGAAGAAATCCGTACTCGTACACGTACTCCTACACTCGAATCTCTTACGGGGAGCGGGATGTTCGTTCTGTTCTTGAGCGCTCTCTCGGGATGGGTTTCGATGGAAGAAATGAATAGAATTATCCCTTCAGAAAC
>JAIPIQ010000141.1 GCA_021734645.1 Fidelibacterota bacterium
AGACACCGTACTCGTCAATGGCCTGCTTCCAGCCCCAGACCTTGTAGTCCGCGGCGGCGCGGCTCATCCCGGGGGCGGGCGAGGGCGAATTGGGATAACCAATGACGCTTTCGGGCATGAGCCGGAGCTCGTCCATGAAGGGTCCGATCCGGGTGTCGTATTGGCGGTGGTGGCCGAAGCCGTCGTAGAACGCCATGCCCCAGCCGTTGCGCAGGCCCTCCTGGAGGGACTCGGCCCAGAGCGGATCGGGCGCATAGGGTGGTTCGTAGTGGCCGTGGCGCACGTGGTATTGCTCATGATACACGCCGTGCGTGGCGCCGAGGGACTTGGCCCAGTCCAGCACGGTGCGCGGCTCGGCGGAGGGCAGGACCAGGGCTTTACCAGTGCGGCCCGGCAGCCGCCGTACAAAGCCGCCGTAGAGCGCCGCGCCGGCCACCCCGCCGCGGCCGGTGGCGATCTGCAACGGCTGGGTCAGATAATTCGCCCGGTAGAAGCGCAGGCTGTCGAAGGGATCTACCAGCGTTGTGTCGGGATTCACGGCGGCCGGTTGCGTGAAGGCCGCCACGAGGGCGGGCCCATCGAGGAACGCGCGACTGACAACCAGATCGTCCAGGGCGATGGTGCCGGCGCCGCCGAAGGTCAATTCGCCTTGCGCGAGGGCGCTTTGCCAGGCCGCCGCGGGCAGGGTGGCCGTGGCGTACTGGGCCTGTCCATTGGGCTTGGCGGTTGCCAGGATCAGTTGCATGCTCTCGCCCTGGCGGCGCCAGGACAGGCCGACGGGCGTCCAGGGCGTTTCGACCGACCGATAGATCGGGTGCAGTTGAATCAGGCGTTGCCCGCCTTGCGTCAGGGCCAGCGTGAAGCCGCGGCCCAGTTCGCGCACGGTGCCGAACTGGATTTCCAGGGTCTCGGGGCCTGCGCCGAGGCGCAGCAACGGGATCGTGCCGCGGCCGAGGTTGTTGTAGATCCAGTGGAAGCGCAGGGCGCCCTGCTCCACGGGCAGATTGCCTTCGAGGGGATAGCGCAGGGCGGTTTCGGTCAGCTCGGGCTCCTCGAGCAGGGTCCGGGCCATGTCCGGGTGGCCGTGGGTGAGCCGCCGTTCGGTGTATTGATAGGTGTTGTCCATTTCACGGACGGGCAACGCCTGCAAGCCCCAGGTGAAGGACAGGGGTTCGGAAATCTCGCGGCCCTCCCCGGCGATGAAGCGAATCTGCCAGTCAATGGTCTCGCCGGTCAGCGTTTGTTCAATCGCCGGGCGCGGACCGAGCTTCCATCCGCGCGCCGACTCGCAGAACCAGCACAGGCCGCGCTCGAAATCGCCCAGCATGACCATGGGCTCGAACCGGTCCCAACTCTGGAGCGGCTCGATGTTGACTGCCGCCCGGTAGGGAATGGACAGCGCCAGGTCGTTGATGCGCGTGGTTTCGGCGGGCGTCAACGTCAGGTCATATCGGATCATGCCGTCAAATTCGAGGGTTGTGCGGAGCGTGAGCGCGAGGGCCTCGCGCGTGGCGCGCGCTTCCCAGACCACTTTGCCGGGCTTCTGTTCGAGCAGCGCGCGCGTCCAGTCCAGGGGCGCGCCGGCCAGGGTCAGCTCGATGGGGCCGGACAGCAGTTCCTCGTCGCGGCTGAGAATCCGCGCGGGCAGGCCGCTGGGGCGCAGGTGATAATCCCGCAGGACCACGCTCGCGGTTTCCACGGGCGTCCCGGCCGGATCTGCGGCGGTTCCCAGGCGAATCGGCGTCCAGCGCGGCAGGACCTCGTCGGTGATGCCGATCTCGTTGGGATACCACTCCGGCGGATGATCAGGCAGTTGCAGATCCGTGGAGACCTCGTTGAGGATCTGGCCAGCGGGTCCCCGCATGGTGGTGCGCACCCGCAGCCGTTGCCCCCAGCGGTCAACCGCCGGCAGGCGCAACAGGCTCCGGCGGCGCGTCAGGTCGGCGGCCGTTTCGGCGCGGGCGAGCACGGTTTCGCCGGCGGGGTCCAGCAGTTCGGCCACGAGCTGGGTCCCGGGGGGCAGATTGACGGCGCGGCGGTATTCGGCTTCGACGGCCAGGCACTGGGCCACCAGCAGCCATTGCTGGACGGCGACGTTCAGGGGCGGTTGTTGAGCAAAGGGCAAGGCCCCGCCCAGCAGCAGTTGGCCGCTGGCTGTGTCCCGCACCAGCCAGGTCAGGAGATAATCGCCTGGTTCGGTAGCGGCGGCCAGCGGCAGGCGGGCCGCCTGGCCGGCGGCGACCTCCAGCTCCTGCATCCAGGACGCGACGGGCTCGTAATACGCCAGGGCGGCGTCGAGGCCCCGGGCGTCCATGATCCAGAACACGCTCATTTCCCTCACGTCGGGCAGGAGCATCTCGCCGATGTGCGTGCTGACCTGTTCGGTCATGGCGCGGGTCTGACGCAGAAGCGTACAGGCTATTGTCACCCGGGCCGACGCGCGCGGCGCCGCCACTTCGAGCAACAGGCCGGCCTCCGCGGGCGTTAACGGTCCCGCCTCCAGCAGGCGCACGGCCGGCGCCGCGGGTTCGCCGAAGCGCAGATCCACCCCTTCGTCCAGCGAGCGCCAATTCGCGATCCAGGACGAAACGCCGACTTCCTTCTCCGGCGCCTTCTGGTTGCGGGTGAGACTCATTTTCCAGGATGTGCCGGGCGCGGGCGGGGCTTCCTCGAGGGAGGCGAACGGAATGCTCAGCTCGCCTTCCCAACCGGTGGCCGTTTCGCGCGCGGCATGGGACCAGGTCGTTGTCCGGTGACCGGTGCGTATGGTGCGCAGGGCGGCCTGGCCCATTCCCGCGGGATTCACGAGGAACACATAGTCGCAGTCCTTGCCGGGCGGACGCAGAAAGACCTCGCAGAAGTCGCCGAGCCGGAGTTGCGCCTCGCTGACCGCCGGCGCCGCGGCCGTGTGGGGCGGGCGGTCGAAACGGAAAGCCAGGTGCAGGGCATCCGCCGTGCGGCCGACCCACCAGCAGGCCGGATCTTCTATCGCCGTCGTGCCGTCAAGAATATGCAGTCCCGCCACCTGCGCGGCGCTCGCCCACTCGGCCGTGTCCACCCGGCCGTCAACCTCCGGAGCCTGGAGCATGACCGGCGCAGTGACCACGGGATACCGAAAGGCCGCCTCGGGCGGCGCGGCCGGGTCGGAAGGTTGCGGAACTGCCGCCGGAACGCGCGCCGCCGCCAGCGCCAGAAGAAAGCATAGACCGCGGCGTACCCCCCCGGTTCGTGTGTTGGGCACCTGCCCGCTCAGGTAAAATGTCATCTCAACCTCCATTCATGGAATCCGGTTTAGATCTCCGGTTGTTTGCCATCACAGCCAAGGTACGGGAAGTCCCGCAACCTCTGAATAGGCAATCGGCGCATATTTATTTGTGGGGATCGAGCACCGCGCGGATCTGGCGACTGAGGGTTTGGCGGTCGAAGGGTTTGGGCAGGAATACGATATTTTTGTCCAGGAAGCCGCGGTGGGCGATGACATCGGCGGTGTAGCCGGACATGTAAATCACTTTCAGGGTGGGGTGGGTGCCGGCGAGTGTCTGGGCCAGTTCCCGCCCGCTGAGGCCGGGCATGATCACATCGGTCAGCAGCAGGTGGATTTCGCCTGCGTGGGCTGCGGCCATGCGCAGGGCCTCATCCGGGTTGGGCGCCGAGAGCACCGTGTAGCCCATTTGCGCAAGAAAGTGCGCGGTGGTCCGCTGGACGGCTGGATCGTCTTCGACTAGTAGAATGGTCTCGGTTCCGCCGACGACTTCCGTGTTGGCGGTTTTTTTATCCGTATCCGCCGGCGGCTGTTCTTCCGGGCACCGGGGAATGTACAGGCGGAAGGTTGTGCCCTGGCCGGGGGTGCTGTGCACGTTGATGAAGCCGCCGTTTTGGCGCACGATGCCGTAGACCGTGGCCAGGCCCAGCCCGGTGCCATGGCCCAGATCCTTGGTAGTGAAGAACGGCTCGAAGACATGGGCGAGCGTGTCGCGGTCCATGCCGCAGCCGTCATCGCTGACCGCCAGCATCACGCAGGGGCCGGGCGCCAACTCGGCGTATTCGGCGTCGTGGCTGGCGGCGTCGGCAACGTTTTCCGTTCTGATTGTGACGCGGCCGGCGCCGTCAATTGCATCGCGCGCGTTGACGCACAGGTTGGCCAGGATCTGGTCCAACTGGCCGGGATCAATCTTCACCGGCCAGAGGTTCGCGCCGGGCTGCCAGGCCAGGCTGATGTCTTCGCCGATCAGGCGGCGCAGCATCTTGAGCATGTTGCCCACGGTGTCATTGAGGTCAATCACCCGGGGCGCCACGGTTTGCTTGCGGGCAAACGCGAGCAATTGCCGGGTCAGGTCGGCGGACCGTTTGGCTTCGCGTTGGATTTCATCGAGCCACTCGCGGGCGGGATGATTCGGGCCGATCGCGTCCTGACAGAGCTCCGCGTAGCCCAGGATACCCGTGAGCAGGTTGTTGAAGTCGTGCGCCACACCGCCCGCCAGGCGGCCGACCGACTCCATTTTCTGGGCCTGGCGCAACTGGGTTTCCAGCAGGCGGCGTTCCGTGATGTCGGCCAGGCACAACAGGGCCTGGTTGCCGTTGGCGCCGCGGATGGCGGCGGTTGCCCCCAGGAGCGTGACCTCCCGGCGCTGTCCGGCCTGCTCGATGGTCAGGCTGCGCTCGATGCCGCTGTGGGTGGCGCCGTTCTCGAGCGTGTCCTGCAAGGCCTGGAGCAGGGCGCACTCGGCGCAGGCCGTGCCGTGTCCGCAGCCGCCGGCGTTATTCCGGGCCGTTATGCAACCGAGCACGCCGCAGGCGGTCCCGCCGTGCAGGGCGGCCGGCTCGACGCCGGTGAAGCGGACAAACGCCGGATTGGCATACCGCACCCGGCGTTGATCATCCACCAGGCAGATCATGACCGGCGCGGCATCGTAAATCGCCTGCAGTTCCGCCCGGCTGCGCTCGAGCGCCTCCTCGGCGCGCTTGCGCTCGGCAATGTCGGTCGCGATGCTCAAAATCGCGGGGCGATCCTCCCACTCGATGCGCTTGGCCAGGACCTCGAGGGGGAAGGTCGAACCGTCCTTGCGGAAGTGCCGGACCTCGAAGCGCGCTTCGCCCTCCGTCGCGATGCGCCGGAAGCGCTCGGCCAGCAGGGCGGCGCTCTCGGGCACGTCGAGCTGGCGCAGGTTGATCGCCAGGAATTCGGCCTCCGAGTCGTAGCCGTGCAGGCGCATGTTCTGGCGGTTGGAGAAGAGGAAATTGCCGTCGGTGTCGTGGATGGTGATGGCGGCGGGGGATTCGTCCAGCATCCGGCCCAGCAGGGTCAGGCGTTCGGCCCGCACTCTTTGTTCCGTCATGTCAATGTGCGAGCCGATGACGCGGGCGGCCGCGCCCGCGGCGTCGCGCAGTACGGAGCTTTGCGCCAGGATCCAGCGATAGGAGCCATCCTTGTGCCGGAAGCGGAACTCGACGTGGTAGGCGCGCCGTCCGTCCTTGATCGCCTCCTGGATCCGCGCCAGCACCGGGGCCAGGTCGTCGGGATGCACGCGGGTCCGCCATTCTTCGAAATGGTCGCCGATCTCATGCTCTTCGTAGCCGATCTGCTGCTTCCACTCCCGCGAGTAGTGGACCTGGTTCGTGGCCAGATTCCAATCCCAGAGCCCCACATGCGCGGCGCGGATGGCTTCCCGCAAACGGGTGGCCGCATCGCGCGCGGCCGTCTCGGTCTGCCTGCGCTGTGTGATGTCGCGGGCCACGCCCCAGAGATATTCGATTTCCCCATCGGCCCCGCGCACGGCATAGGACTGCAGCTCGACGGGAAAGACCGTGCCGTTCTTATGGACGTACTCTTTCTCGTACAGCCCGGACTCGCCGGTCTGGAGCAGGCGCTGCTCCCAGATTTCGGTCTGCTCCCACTCGCGCCAGCGGGCCGGGGTGATCGAGTAGAAGTCCTCCAGGGCGCGGAGTTCGTCGCGGGTGTAGCCCAGCATGTTGCAGTAGGCCTGGTTGGCGTCGAGAAAACGACCGGCGATGTCCACCAGGACGAAGCCGTCGCGGCTGCCCTCGAAGATCTGGAGGTAGCGGCGCTGACTGTCGGCCAGGCGCCGCGCCATTTCGATCTTGTGCAGGGCGAAGGCCAGATCGCCGGCGACTTCGTCAAACAGGGCCAGTTCCTCGGCGTCGGCGGCCCGGGCGGCCGGGACGGACGCGGCGAGAACGCCGTAGGTCTTGCCGTTGAATGCCAGGCAGCGCGTCAGGCCGGCGCGATCGGCGTACGCGGTGGCCAGGGGACACTCCGGGCACAGCGTGGCGGGATTGGCCATGGTCACAACCCGGTCGGCCGCCAGGGCCTGGCGCATGCAGGCGCTGAACGCGCCGCGGCGCAGTTGCTCCCGCAGTGGGTCGAAGTCGCCATCAAGACCCGCCTGCGCGGTGGCGGTCACGGCGCCGGATGTGTCGAGCAGGGCGATCCAGGCATTGTGATAACTCAAGGTTTCGATCAGGTTGGCGCAGGCGCCCGCAATCAGACGCCGCGGGTCGTCCTCTTTGGTGATGAGCTGGTTGACGTTGCGAATGGCCCGCAAGACCCCATTGAGCCGCTCCAGATCACGCAGCCCAGGCCTCGTTCCCGCCACTTTCGGCGGCGCCACCCCGTCAGGCGGTTGTCGCTTGCTCACTCCGTCTCCTCCGCGCGGCACGGGCGCACGCCGCCCCTGGCTCCGGCAAATTGGCTCTGTAGCCGATTACAGACTTTGCCCCGGGTGCCGGGATCATGTCAATACTAATCGCAGGCTCTCCATCTCCGATCCCCCGCGGATCAGTCACCATTCTTGAACGCACGTTCCGGCTCACAGACCCAGGCGGCATGCCGTAGCGAAGACCGGAGGCGTCGCCGCCGTCATAGGCGAACTCCGTGCCTCCATGAGAAGATCATGAGATTCCCGACAAGGGGCGCGACAAGGGGCGCGACAAAGCTCAACGAAGCGAGCAACAAAGATTGGGGGACTCCACTTCTGCGTCCCCAATGCCTCTCCCCAATGCCTCGCGTTCTCTCTCCCCCGAAGAATGCGATATCGGCCCCGAAATCGCGAGGCCCGACTTGTTTGAGAGAACAGGCGTCAGATTTCAGGAGGGCGATAAAGAAGAGCTTGCCAAAGCGGGGGGCGCGGTGCAGAGTGGGGTGGTTCGCAACTGTTGCGGCCGGCGGAGTCGGCCAACAATAATACAAATTAGGGAGCAAGCCATGTGGTGGAGATGCAGGACGTTATGCGCAATCGGGATGTTGATTTGCGGGGTGGCGCTGGCCGCTGGGGCGGACGAGGCGGACTGGCGGCGTCAGCCGCGGGCGACGTTGCCGTTGCTGGCCCAGTCGCCGGCCATTGACGGCGTGGTGGAGACCAGCGAGTGGTTGGCGGCGGCGCAGCTTGGGCCGCTGAAGGCGGCGGGGGAGGGGGTGGCCGAGTCGTACGCCAAGCAGGTGTACGTGGGGT
>JAIPIQ010000142.1 GCA_021734645.1 Fidelibacterota bacterium
GCCGGGGGGGCGGGCAAACCATGGCCCCTGGTTGTCGGGATACAGGCGGCGGAAGATATCCCAGACCATGGGGGTGGCGGCCTGGCGGCCGACCAGCCAATCGGAGCGGGCGCCATCGAGATTGCCGACCCAGACGCCGATCACGACTTCCGGGTTATAGGCCACGGTCCAGGCGTCACGGCGGCCGGCGGACGTGCCGGTCTTCCAGGCGAGGCGGGGCAGGCGCACGTCAGCGGCGTGCCCGGTGGCGTCCTGGGCGCGCTCGTCCCCGCTCAGCATCTCGGTGATCAGCCAGCAGGCCTCCGGCGAAAACAGCCGCCGCGGGGCGGGCGGCGGCAGCGCCTCGAAGGCCCGCACCGGCAGATACGCGCCGCCGCGCGCGAGGCAGGCGTAGGCGTTGACCAGGTCCAGCAGGCGCACTTCGCCGTTGCCGAGCACCAGGCCGGTCCCGTAATGGTCGGCCGGGCGGGACAGGGTGGTCAACCCGAGGCGCCGCAAGAGTTGCAAAAAGCGCGGCTGCCCGACGCGGTCCTGCGCCTCGATGGCGGGCAGATTCAAGGAAAGCACCAGGGCTTCCCGCACGGAGACCACGCCCCGGAAAACCGGATCGAAGTTGGTCGGGTCATAATCGCGGTAGTGCCGGGGCACGTCGCGCAGCATACTGTGCGGAGAAAGCCGGCCCTGATCGAGGGCGAGGGCATAGACGAAAGGCTTGAGGGTCGAGCCCGCGCCGCGGGCGGCCAGGGCGGCATTGTACTGGCCGCCATCCGGGGCGGCGTAATCGGGCGAGCCCGCCAGGGCCCGCACCGCGCCGGTCCGCACGTCCAACAGCACGATGGCGCCCCCCGTGATCGCGCGCCCGGCAAGGCGCCGTTCGAGAACTTCCTCGGCGAGGCGCTGCCAGTCCGAATCGAGGGTGGTCACGGCCGGCGCGCCCGGCGGCAAGCCCGGCGGCACGCCGGCCCAGTCGGTGAAATGCGGGGCGCGGAACGGATAGTGCGCCTGCCGGATGGCCAGCGGCTGGGCCAGCGCCAGGCGGGCCTCGCCGGCGGAAATCTCCCCGCCCGCTTGCATCCGTTCGAGGACATAGGCCTGCCGCGCGCGGGCGGCCGCGGGATGACGATCAGGCCGCAGGCGCGAGGGCGCCTGGGGCAATCCGGCCAGCAACGCGGCTTCCGCCAGGCTCAAGTCCGCCGCCTGCTTGCCGAAATACCGCCAGGCGGCGGCTTCGATCCCCACGATATTCCCCCCGAAGGGCGCCCGGTTCAAATACTGGGCCAGGATGTCCAGCTTGCTGTAGCGCTGTTCCATTTGCAGGGCGCGGAAGGCCTCAATCACCTTGGCGGCCAACGTCCGGCGGCGCGGCTGAACCAGGCGGATGACCTGGGTCGAGAGGGTTGAAGCGCCCGAGATGCGGCGGCCCGCCGACACATTCTGGCGCACGGCCCGTAACAATGCCAGGCCATCCAAGCCGGGATGCGACCAGAACCGCTGGTCCTCCGCCGCGATCAATGCGCGCACGATCCAGTGCCCGGGCGCCGGCACATAGCTCGGGCGGCAATCCAGATCGTTGACCCCCAGGCGCACCCGCAACGGCTCGCCCCGGCGATCCGTCAAGACGACCGCCGCGGGATACTGGGCCAGGCGCGCGGCGGGAAAGGGCGCCCCGCGCAGGGCGCCCCACCCGGCCGCCGCCAGCAGGCCCCCCGTTGCCAGCGCCACAATCCCCCGGCGGCGCCAACCCCCACGAAGCATCCGGCCGATGATGCGCTTACTCATGAGGCTCTTGCAAAACCTCCAGCGGACGACACGGAGGTCGTCCCTCCATTTTAAACGCACGGGTCTTGAACTGATTTCTGGAGGGTCGGGCTCCGTCCCGACCGATGAACAGGAGGTTTTGCAAGCGCCTCTCATGTATCCCTGCCCGGCTCCATTCTGCTTCCGCCCGGCCCAATGCCCCTGCCTCAGCGCAGCAGGCGCGCCAACTCACGAAAGGCGGGGTGCCGCGCATCCCGCAACCACTCGAAAAGCACACTCTCGGCGCCCAGCAACCCGACGCCCGCGCGCGCCAGACGCCCCAGCGCGATCTCGCGGGCGGCCGCCGCGCGGGGCCCCACCGCATCGGCCACCACCCAGGGCTCGCGCCCGGCCGCCCGCAGCTCGAGCGCGGTCTGCGTCACACACACATGGGCTTCGATCCCGCACAGGACCAACTGGCGGCGCGATGTCACCGCCAGGGCCTCCGCAAACCCCGGCGCCCCGCAACAACTGAACGTGCTCTTGGCCCAGCGGGGCGTATCCTTCACCCAGGCCAGCAACGCCGCATGCGTCGGCCCCAGTTTCTCCGGGACCTGCTCGGTGACCCACACCGGCACATCCAGCCGCGCGGCGGCCTGAAGCAGGAGACCGCAGCGCTGAAACAGGCGCTCCGGTTCCGGCATGGCCTCCGCCAGCCGGCCCTGCACGTCCACCAGCACCAGCACCGAATCCGCCGCCGCCAGCATCATCTCCGCCACGCCCCCTGCCGATCCGCTCAATCCATTTCCGCGACTTCTTCGGCGATTTCCTGGGCCGCTTCCACCGCCAGTTGCTTGCGCTGGGCGCTGTCGGCAAAGAACAGCGGATTCTGCCCATCGGCCCAGGCAATGTCCACCTCGCTGATGCCGATGAAGCCCACGGCGGCGCGGAACTGCATGGTCAGCGCATCCCGGGGATCGTCTTCCTTGTACGTCCCGCCGGGAGCCACCAGCAGCACCGCCTTGCGGATGTGATGCAAAGGCCGGGGACCATCGCGCTCCAGGCTGAAGGTCACGCCCGGGGTCAGGATTTGGTCCAACCAGGCCTTGAGAATGGCCGGCAGACTGAAATTCCACATGGGCGTCGTGACCACGAGCACATCCGCGGCGTTGAACAGCTCGCCCTGTTTCTCAGCATAATTGAGGGCGGCGACTTCCTTTTCCGTGGCCCGGTACCCCTCGACAAACACCGGGTTCCAAGCGCCCCGGAAGGCGTCGTAGGATAAGAACGGCGGAGGCGTCTGATACAGATCCAGATTCTGGATCTCCACCTCGGCGTTTTTCGCCACCAAGGCGCTGAAAAACTGCACCGCCAGTTGCTTCGATACCGATTCTTCCGTCGGCTTCGGATTCGCGCACACATGCAATATGTTCATTTCTCTCTTCTTTCCTTGATTTTCAGGCCGTTTTTCAGTGGCCCGGCGTTTCGATTAAATCGCTCCGCAGTTGTGAATCGCGTATCTTTACCAGATAGGCCTGCAGTTCGCGACCATATTCCGCATCCCGCCCGATCTGGGCCAATTGCTGATGCACGATGCGCAGCCCGCTGCTGCCCGCATCCGCGTCCCCCGTCCACTGATACCGCCGCCGCGGATCCGGGTCCACGAACTTGGCCAGCAACTCGAGGAATTGACTGTTCTGGCGCACATGCTCCGGCAGCAGATCCGGCAATGTCCGGGGCAAGTCCATCTTGAAATCAAGCAGATCCTGCTCGGTCATGCCCGCCGGATCAATCAGCCGCCGCCCCCGCAGCATTTCGATGCCGACCAAGCCGACGCTGTAAATATCCGCCGGGATCAGGCTGGGGCGGCGGCGGTGTTGTTCGGGGGCCATGTAGAGGGGCGTGCCGAACAGGATGCCGCTGCGTTCATTGATCCGGGTGGCCCGGCCGTAGTCCACCAGCTTCACGTAGCCCAGGCCGTTGAGCATGATGTTGGCCGGCTTGATGTCGCCGTGGAGAAAGCCGAGTTCGTGCAGGGTTTCCAGGCCGCGCAGAATCTGGCGCATGATGTACAACGCCACACCGGGCTGAATGCTGACCCCCTGGGGCTCGACCCGGAAAATCACATCCGTGAAGTGCGCCCATTCCTGGTACGTGGAATGGTTCTTGGCCGTATCCAGATGCTCGCCCTGAAGCAGGTAGTGCAGGTCGGCGCCGTCCACCACTTCCATTTGCATGTAACCGATGCCATTGACTTCCTCGTAGGCGTCGCGCGAGACCAGGTTGGGACTGTTGACCGTTTGCAGCAGCGAGGTCTGCGACGCGATCCGGCCCATGTCCGTCCAGTATTGTTCGACCCCCGCGTAGATGCTTGGGTCGAAAATTTTGATGGCATGGCGGGTCACGCAGCCGCGCGCGCCGTAGCGCAAGCCCAGGAAGACAATGCCCTGCCGCCCGCGCCCCAATTCGCGCACCAGGCGATAGGCCACCGGATAATGGATGGCGCGTTCACGGATCAGGTTCTCGAAATTGAGCTGCAATTGCCACAAATTACGGGCCGGGGGCAGGACCGGCGCGGCCGCAGGGCCGACGGGCGCCGGGACGTCCGCCGGGTCCACGCCCACGGCCACCGTGCGGGTCTCGAGCAACTCGACGGGTTGCGTCGCTTCTTTGGTTGGATTCATCTTCTTCATTCCGGCGCGCAGTCTATTGAACTGGGCGCGCTTGGCAATCCCTTTTCGCGCCGGCGCCGGGTTCACACGGCGGCGGCCAGTTGGGCATTGATGGCCGCGGCGGCCCGCCGCCCCTCGCCCATGGCCAGAATCACCGTGGCCGCGCCCAGGACAATATCCCCCCCCGCATAAACGCGCGGCATGGACGTCCGCCCCTGGTCATCGGTGACGATATTGCCCCAGCGGTTGGTCTCGAGCCCGGGGGTCGTCTGCCGGATCAGGGGATTGGAATCATTGCCAATGGCGACGATCACCGTATCAACGGGAAGCACGAATTCGCTGCCGGGCACCTCCACCGGGCGCCGCCGCCCCGAGTCGTCGGGTTCCCCCAGCTCGTAGCACAGGCACTCGAGCCCCACCACGCAGCCCTGTTCATCCCCCAGGACGCGCTTGGCGTTCTGCAGCAGGTGAAACTGGACGCCCTCCTCCCGTGCATGGGCCACTTCCTCGACCCGCGCGGGCATTTCGACTTCCGTGCGCCGGTACACCAGGTGGACCTCGGCCGCGCCCAGGCGCAGGGCCGTGCGGGCCGCATCCATGGCCACATTGCCCCCCCCCAGCACCGCCACGCGCCGCCCGTCGTAAATCGGCGTATCCGCCCGGTCCTGGTCATAGGCCTTCATCAGGTTCGAGCGGGTCAAGTATTCGTTGGCCGAGAAAACCCCCACCAGGTTCTCCCCCGGGATGTTCATGAACTTCGGCAAGCCCGCGCCGGTGCCCACAAACACCGCATCGTAGCCGTCCCGCTCGAGCAGGTCCGCCAGCTTCCGCGTGCGGCCCACCACGAAATTGGTGCGCAGCTCGACCCCCATCCGCACCAGGGTCTCGATTTCCTCCTGCACGATCCGCTTAGGCAGCCGGAATTCCGGAATGCCGTACACCATCACCCCGCCCGGCTTATGGAACGCCTCGAACATGGTCACCGCGTGCCCGGCCCGGCGTACGTCCGCGGCCACCGTGATGCTGGCCGGCCCACTGCCGATGACCGCCACCTTGCGGCCCGTCTCCGGCGCCACCGCCGGCGTCTCGCTGCGCGCCTGAGCCCGCTCCCAATCCGCCACAAAGCGCTCGAGCCGCCCCACCGCGACGGCCTGATTGACATCTTTCAGCGCCTTGCCCACCGTGCATTCGGCCTGGCACTGGGTCTCCTGGGGACAGACCCGCCCGCACACCGCGGGCAGCAGGCTGGCCGCCTTGATGGTGTCCGCCGCCGCCTGGAAATCCCCGGCGGCCACCTGGCCGACAAACCGCGGGATGTCAATGGCCACCGGGCAACCGGCGACACAGGGCGCCTTGCGGCATTGCAGGCAGCGCATGGCCTCGAGGCGCGCCTGTTCGACGCTGTATCCCAGGGCGACTTCCTGCATGTTCCGGGCGCGGGCGTCCGGCGCTTGGGCCGGCATGTCCTGGGCCGGGATTTTCAGGCGATCCCTGGGACCCAACGGTTCCGTCCGCGCTTCAATGGCTGCCAGCGTGGCGCGGGCCTCGGCCCGCAGCGTTTCCGGGGTGGGATGACTCATGATTTCGCCTCCAGCGCGGCGTCCAGATGACACTGCTCGTGATCGCGGTCCTCCTTGCGCTTGTACGCCCGCGACCGTTGCAGCAGGTTGTCGAAATCCACCGCGTGCCCGTCGAACTCCGGACCGTCCACGCACACAAAACGCGTTTGATGGCCCACGGTCACCCGGCAGCCGCCGCACATGCCCGTGCCGTCAATCATGATCGTATTCAGGGACACGACCGTCGGAATCTTAAAGGGCCGGGTGGTTTCCGCACAGCATTTCATCATGATGGCCGGGCCGATGGCCACCACCTGATCCGGCGGCGGCGTCCGCGCGCAGATTTCGCCCAGGGGCGCCGTCACCAGGGCCTTGCGCCCGGCGCTGCCGTCATCCGTACAGATGATCAACTCGTCGGCCAGCGCGGCCAACTCCTCCTGCAGGATCAGCAATTCCCGCGTCCGCGCGCCCAGAATCACCGTCAACCGATTGCCGGCCGCCCGCAAGCCCTGCACAATCGGATACAACGGCGCAACCCCAATGCCCCCCCCGACGCACACCACCGACCCGAAACACGCCAAATGCGTCGGCTGCCCCAACGGCCCCACTAGGTGCGTGATCCGATCCCCCTCCCCAAGTTCGGCCAGCCGGTGTGTCGTCTTCCCCACCGTCTGGAAAATCAGCGTAATGGTCCCCGCCGCCGGGTCACCGTCCGCTATCGTCAAGGGAATCCGCTCGCCAAAATCATCATCCACCTGCAAAATGACAAATTGACCCGGCCGCCGCTCGGCCGCAATCAAGGGCGCCGCAACCACCATCCGGTAGACCTCCGGCGCCAATCGTTCCTTACTCAGTATCCGGTTCATAGTACCTCGCTCCTCGTTCCTGAATCGGGCGCGATTCTAACCATGACGCCCCAGAGGTCAAGTGATCAGTCACGGTCATACTTCGTCGCCAGCTTCGTCGTGAGCCTTGTCGAAAGGCAGAAAACAACAACGAAACACACGAGAGGCGCTTGCAAAACCTCCTGATCATCGGTCGGGACGGAGCCCGACCCTCCAGAAATCAGTTCAAGACCCGCGCGTTTCAAATGGAGGGACGACCTCCGTGTCGTCCGCTGGAGGTTTTGCAAGAGCTTCACGAAAGACACGAAAAGGGGGAGGTAACCACGGATCACTGATCACTGGAAACTTGTTTGAGAGAACAGGTGTCAGATTTCAGGAGGGACTAGGGGTTAGGCGCCAGGCGTTCGTTTCATTCTGAACTCGACGTTCTCCTCCGTGCCTCATGAGATTTTCGACAAGGTAACGACAAAGTAGAGGCACAATCTCCGAACACCAGCCCCCCGACACTTCGGCCCCATCCCTGCGATCTCGGCTCCGCCGGGACTGGCGATACAAAGAGTGCGATTAGGATTCGGGAGTGGATGATCTCCCCCATCCTAATCCCACTCTCTCGATCGCGGATCCCCCGCGGAGCGGAGGCCAATCAACC
>JAIPIQ010000143.1 GCA_021734645.1 Fidelibacterota bacterium
TTTTTCCCTGCCCCGTTTCGGTTGGCCCGCCGGCATGCCCCGCGACATCACGCCGCACGAGCCCCCGCCCGAGCAGGAGGCCTGCTGGCCCGGACGGCGCGGCGAAACGGTCTATGGCGTGCAGACCGACAACCTCAACGCCTTTGCCAAAATCGTTGCGTGGGATCTGACCACGGGAAAGACAACGCCGCTTTTCACGGTTCCGGACACCGGTGCGGGCGGCTGCGCGCTGACCCGCGAGGGCAAACTGCTCAGTGTGGATCTTTACGGCACGCTGCGGCGGCACGATCTGGCGACCGGCACCCTGGAGTTAACGCGCACGCTCGGGTCCGAGCACGAGCACCGCTGCAACGTCATTCTCCCGGCCGGAGACGACCGCGTTGTCGGCACGCCGTTCATTTCCATGAACTTCTGGGGATACAACACCCGGCAGGGCAAGGGCTTCTACGGCGGCCGGGTCGCCGGCTCCTATGGCCAGTGCGACTACGCCGTCACGGTCGGCGGCAAGGTCTACTTCGCCATTTACAGTGGCGGTGAACTCACCGAAAACGACCCGGAGGCGCAGACCGGATTCCCGCGCAATCCGCGCGTGGTGGCGCAGAACGGTCAGGGCCAGCACGGCGCAGGGATCGCGACCGACGGCCGCGTCGTCTGGGTTGCGTTCAAACCGAAATACGGCACCCTTGACGGGGCGATGATCCGCTACGACACCGTCACGGGCCAAGCGTCCTACAAAAATGGTGCGATCCCCGGCCAGACCATCCTCGACCCGATGCTCGACGCTGGTTCCGGCTGCCTTGTCGCCGGCACCACCTTCCTGTCCGACTGCGCGACCGCCGTGCCAGCGCACGACCGCACGGTTGCCGTAGTTCTCGATCCGCGCACCATGGACGTCGTCCGTAGCACGCCGGGTCCCGAGGGTGTGGACGCCCTGGTCAACATCGGCCCGCTCGACGCGGATCACTGGCTGATGCAAGATGGCAAGCGCCTGTTCGTTTTCGATGCCAGGGAGACCGTCCTCGCGCCGTATGCCCGACGGCCGGAAATACCAGATGGCACAGCCGGCATCGCGACGGCTGGGGTGCCCGGGCGCTTCCTCGTCCAGATCCGCATGACCCTTCAGATCTGGGATGCCATCGCGGACACCTTCGCGCCCATGGCAACCCTCGCGGACGATTTCGTCGGTAGATGGTGGGTGCATGGCGCGGACTTGACATTCGACTGCGGGCGCTGGACCGTGCTGTGGCGCGACGCCCTGCGAGGCGAAAAACCTGAACAATAACTTGCCGCGCTGACACTACACTCCTTCTCCGCGGCAAACAGAGACACACATGTTTCGAAAAAAAAAGGCGTTTATGAAGGACTTTTCCATGATGGAATCTAAAACGGTTTCGGCAAATCGTCGGCTGGTGGACCTCGGACAAGAGATTCATTTCACGGTTCATGAACACGCGGAAGCGGAATTTCGTATTTTCCCACGCTACCTGGAATCGTGCAACCCGAACAAGGCCCGGGCGCATGCGGGGCGGCTCAAGTGGCTGGACGACCTGCCGTCGGAGCGGTTCGATCTGGCGTTCAAAAACGGTGTGGCGGAGATCGCCTACCGTCCACCGGAACCGGGCAATTACATGGCCCGTCTGTACACGCCGGAACGAACGGTCTACTGCTATTTCGCGGCGGTTACGCCCGAGTATCTCGTCTACCGGGTGGAGTCGTATGGCGCCGATTATGACATCTTTGCTTCCGCCCCTGAAATGCGCAACGGCGGGATCCCCATCGACTGGGCTCTCAACGTGGACCAACTCGATTCCATGCTCGATCCGGCCAAAGGCAATCTGGCCAAACTGATGGACTACCAGGAGACCTTCGACGACCTGATGCTGCCGTGGTTTGGAACCGCCTATCGCGTGTACCGCGATCCGACCTTTGACATGGAGTCCTACATCGACGATGCGCTGGCGCGGCTGCGCACGACCGGCCTTCAGCTTGATAGGGCCGTCGTCGATTGGCAAGTGTTTCAGGATGCGGTCGATCTCTACCGCGAGCGCGGGTTCGACGTGGTGGACGGGGTCATGGCCGAGGCGCAGCAATGCATGGGCGCGCCCTGGTTTCCGTACTGGATGAAACGCGGAGATTTCGTGACGCCGGCCGAGGCACCCACGGAACAGATGGCCATGATTATGGATTTCTGCGCCGGACTGCCGTTTCACGGCCCACCCTCGTTTCACATGATTCCTTCGCAATGTGACTGGACCGTGGCCGCCCCGTACGTCGAGCGCGCGGCGAGAGAGCACGCGCTGATCGCGAAGAACAGCGGCAGCAACGGTCCGGTGTTCGTGCCGACACTGCTGACGTTCAAGGGGCCTGCCTGGACGATTCAGCATGACTGGTCAGCGGAACAGATACTGGCTTTCGGACGCGAGTTCATTGATGACACCGCGTTTGTTCATGCCCGCAAGTACCCGGTCGTGTTCGCGCGTTGCACCGACATCGCGGATTACCTGCGCGACCATCCCGCGCCTCAGCCGCGCCGGATCTACTCCTCGCTCACGCATGACTGGCCCTATGACCGATGGTGGTCACCGGAATGGGGGAACAACCGATGGATCGATATCCATCGGGAGGTCCTGCCTCGGCACGAGAAACTGCGGGATATCCGGGATCGCCGCCCGTATTCCTGGTCCCAGAAGCCGACCTCGCGCGAAATGATCTACTACGAGGACGCGCGGGGCAAATGCCGCTTCGAGTACGCCTGCCTGAAGCCGCTGCACTGGTACGATTACAGCGATGACCGCCCGCGGGGCCCCTACGACATGCAACCTTTCATGGGCGATCCTCCACCGCGCGCGGCGGCACCGGACGGCCGCAAACAGAGATTCATTCAACGGGGCCGGCAGGAGATCCTCGTGCCGGATCCGAATATCGAGGTTGCCATCCGCCACAACGCGCAATCCTGGGAAGTGGAATACCGTATCACCGGCGGCGCCACATTTCCCGGCTACCGGCTGGCGGTCTGGGACATCCCGCGCGAGTTCGCCGGCTGTCCATTCGAGACCAACGCGACGGAGTTCATTCCCGTGCGCAACGCCGACAACGATTTCCACGGCATCCTGGTCTTCGACCTCGAACCAGAAATAACGCTGACGCTGGCCTTTAAAAGTCTCAGCAACCGTGAATCATGAACTGGTACAATGAAAGGGAAGTGTTGTGAGCGCACTCGAGGTTATGGAAGAGTTGACGAACGAAATGTCGCATTGCAAACGGCTCTGGCTCGGCGACGAAAACCGGGTGAACGCCGTGCGCGCCTTCCGCCGCGTTTTCGAGATCGCCGGTGCGGTACGCCGCGCGCGCCTGGCCTATTTCGCCGATATGCACTGCCACCTTTGGATCAACGGGGCCTATACCGCGCGCGGACCGGCCTTCTTCCACCCACATCGGAAACCCGTTGCGCATCTCGACATCACGGCGTTCCTCAAGCCCGGCAAGAATTGCATCGCGGCGCTTGTGCATGCACCGGGCATCGCGCTGCATAACCATGTGCCGTCGACCTGTCCCGGACTTGTCGCCTCGCTGGATGTGGAGATGGCCGACGGCGCCATCCTGCGTCTACGGACCGACGCCCGCTGGAAGGCGACCGAACGGACCGGTTGGCGCGGCGACACGCCGCGGCGCGGCTGGGCTCTTGCGCACATCGAAGACTTCGATGCGACGCACGCGCCGGACGACTGGCGCCGACCGGAGTTTGACGATCACGCCTGGCCACAGGCCGAGGAGCATACGGTATTTCGTCCCGGGCACGAGGGCATCTTCATCGATCCGCAACTGCCTCAGCTCCGTTTCATCTACGAACCGGCCGTGACCCTGCTCTTCCACCGCCGCGTCTCCTCGACACCCCCGCCCTTGACAAAGGACGCCACTCCTGACCGCTTCGGCAGAGCGCTCATGGAAGAAGCCCGGTCCAACCCCGTCCAAGTGCACGTCAAGACCGAATCGGCAACTCACGCGGGAACCCTGCACATCGAAGGATTCGACGGCGACGAGGGCGCCCTCATCGCATTGGATATGGGAAAGCAGCACACCGGGGCGGTGCATTTCGAGATGAAGAGCGAAAGCGACGGCATCGTCGACATCGGCTGGTCGGAACGGCTCGTCGACGGCGTACCGTGCGTACTGCAGAAGGGCGTCTCATACGCCGACCGCTTTCACGCGCGCCCAGGGCGCAACGCATGGATGCCCGCACAATTCAGTTCCGGAAGATACCTGCTTCTCGCGGTCCGCGGCTTCCGAGGAACCGTCCGCTTTCATCGCCTGGGCATGCTGACATCCGAGCCGGCGCTTTCCTGGCAGGGAAGATTCGAATGCAGCGACCAGCGTCTGAACCGCATCTGGGAACTCTGCTCGCGAACGCTGCGGGTCGGAACCCAGGAAGGCCTGATGGACTGCCCCACACGCGAGCAGGCGACCTATGCCGGCGACGGGCATCCCACGGCGGAATGGATCGGTCGGCTGACCGGCGACTACAGCTACTGGCAACATCTCATCCGCGAGACCTTCGCCGCGCAGAGTGACGACGGTCTCGTCAAAAGCGCGACTTTTTCCGGGATGCGGACCACGCTGATCGATTACATGCTCCTCTCGATTACCGGCACCGAACGCTACCTTGTCGAAACGGGGGACGCGGCGCTGGCGCGGGAGGTTCTGCCCGCCTGCCGTAAGACACTCGGCTGGTTCGAAAAGCGTTTCGATGCGGACGGGCTTTTCGACATGCCGTGGGAAGCAATGGCAAAGCATGCGCCGTGGGTGACGAATCCGGCCACAGCCGTCGATGCGCTGCGAAACCCCGGCTTGAATCTGTTCATCGATCATCCGGGGCTCGGTTGGCACAACCGTGAGGAACCGGGCATCGACCGCCGAGGAACGAACGCCGCCATCAACGCGCTCATCGTGACCGCGATGCGCTCACTGGCGGCGCTCACTGACGCCGCGGGTGGTGACGATGCCCCGAAATGGCGGGCTGAAGCCGACGCGCTTGCGGAGCGATGCGCGCGATTTTGGAACCCGGACAAGGGCGTTTTCGCCGACGGCATCCTGGCTGGCCGCTTATTAGCGCAGATCAGCCAGCAGACGAACATCTGGTCGCTCATGGCCGGCGTTTCCGCGCCGCTTCCCCCAGGCGATATCCTGACGCGCATTCTCGACGTCAAGGATCGTGACATGGCGCGCTGCGGCCCATATTTCTGGACGTACGGATTGCCGATCCTGGCCGACCATGATCTCATGGTGGCCGCCGTGGACGAGATTCGACGGCTGTGGTCCCCGATGCTGGACGCCGGGGCCACGACGCTGTGGGAAACTTTTCGTGGCGACGACCTCGATTCGTACTGTCATCCATGGTCCGGCGCGCCGGTGGATTTTCTGCCGCGCCACGTGGCCGGCATCGGCTCGCTTCCCGCAACTGCCGATTCCATAACGCTCACGCCTGCCCTGTCGTTGTTCGAGCGCGTCTCCGCCGCCGTCGTCACACCCCGCGGCCCCGTGTCGCTGGCCTGGAAACGCGACGGCACGGTCGCGCGACTCAATGGCTCGTTGCCGAATGGTGTTACTGGTAGGCTTGTCTTGCCGTCCGGCATCATACAGGAAGTTCGCAATGTGTGGGACTATACCGTAAAATGAATTCGCGCATACATTGTGGTCGACTCAACATGAAAGGATTACTGTCATGAAATGCGGCGTGGCGTCTAACGTTATCACACCCCAAGAACCTGTCTGGATGGCGGGATGGTTCAGCCGCTTGGACAGGAAGTCCGAGGACGCGTATGCCGATCTGAAAGCGCACGCGCTTGTCTTTGAAGCATCGGGACGGCGCGCGGCGGTCGTATGCGCGGATATCATCGCCTTCGGCGGGGCTTGGACGGACTCGATCCGGAAGCGGCTGGACGAACGGGGCGTCGTTCCGGCCGCGAACCTGCTGCTCAATGCGTCACACACCCATTGCGGACCGGTAGTCGAAAACACGGTCTATGGACCCTATCCGCAATACCACAACCCCGGTTATGCCGAGTGGCTGGCCGACGAGATTGTGAATCTGGTGCAACGGGCGACCGAGGCCATGTTCGAGTGCGAACTTTTTCATGCGGACGCGCCCTGCAACGTCGGCATCAGCCGCCGGCGTTTGAAACCGGACGGATCCTTGCAGTTCGGTCCGGCGGTCTCGGCACCCTACGACCCATGGGTGCGCACGCTGCGGATCGTTGACCGGGACGGGACGGTTCGCGCGCTGCTCTTCGGGTACGGCTGTCATCCCGCCGCCATGAAAGGATATTCTCTCGGCCCCGACTGGGTCGGCTATGCGCGGGAGGCGATCGAGGATACCATCCCGGATTGTACCGCCCTGTATATGCAGGGGTTCGAGGGCGACCAGCGCCCGCGAAATCTCGACGGGCAGGGCAACTTCGCGGAGGGGACCGTCACGGACTTAAAGAACCTCGGATGGCAGATGGCCCAGTCAGTTCTTGCCACGCTCACGGGAACGGCGCGGGCGGTTTCGGGCGAGACTGTCGCCGGCCGTCTGGCGGAGATCCGGTTGCCGCTCGACGCCCCACCCTCGCGCGCCGAACTCGACGCGCGCGCAACAGAGGGCGATGAATTCGACCGCACCTGGGCGAGCCGCATGCTGAAGATCGTCGACCGGAAGGGGAGTCTGCCGACCTCTCTGGCCATGCCGATCCAAGCGATCCGGATCGGCAATCTCATCTTGCTCGGACTCGCGGGAGAAATCTGCATCCCTTATGACGGGATTCTGCGCCAACTCATTGGCGACCGGCCAGCGATCCTGGCGGGCTGCTCGAACGACTGCGTCGCCTACATCCCGACCGACGCCATGTTGCCGCGGGGCGGATACGAAGTGTCGGGCAACCACACGGTCTTCTTCTACCCCGCGCCGTTCACGGCGGGCGTCGAGGGTGCCATTGTTGAAGGCTTTGCCGCTTTATTGCGCGCGACGGATGACCGGGTGCTGTCAGATTTGACACAACGGAAGGCTGCGGAAGGAGATAGGCCATGAAGCATGCGGCGGAACAGCGCGGCATCGTGTTGCTGTGCCCCCTCGGCACCGATGAAGACGGCCTGCCGACCGAATGGCGCGGCGCGGCCGAACTCAACGTGTTGGCGGCTATCGAGGATGCGCAGCGGCGCTTCCGCATCGATCCCGAACGCATTGTCTGCAGCGGCCAGTCCATGGGCGGCACAGGCACGACGTACCTGTGCTGTCGCTATCCGGACATTTTCGCCGCCGGCCCCAGGGCGCACGTGTTTCGACACCGACATTCTGCCGGACCGCGATTACAGTGTGGGCTGCAATTCGGCCGCCATCACGCGCAC
>JAIPIQ010000144.1 GCA_021734645.1 Fidelibacterota bacterium
CGTCGTCCTCGATCCCCGCGCCCCGTTTGTCGAGGACGATGGACGAGGACGACGACGAAGGACGATTCTTTGCCATCGGCATTCTGCAATCCTCAATCGGCAATTATGGTCCCCGCCATTCCCGTTCAAAACAGCACACCGCCTTTCCCCGTCGAAAGCCCCCTACAGTACTTTCTCGATCACCTAAGAGATCTCTCACGGAGGCACGGATACACGGAGATGGATGAGAATGATATCGGTACTGTGATCGTGGACTGCGCAGTCAATCTCCATCAAGATCTTGGGCCTGGTTTGCTTGAGACAGTCTATGAGGTGACCCTGGCCCACAAGTTGAAAGCACGGGGTCTTTCTGTGGAACGACAGGTGGCTGTGGCAATTTCCTATGATGGGCAACAGTTCGATGAAGGGTTACTCGTACCATCAACGGTAGCCTCTCATGATTTCTCCGTGCCTTTGTGGCTCTGTGAGAAAATTGATCGAACAAGGCGGTCAACCGGACGCCTTCGACGCCGGTTACTTTTGGCGTTCCAAAGGCCTTGGCAACGCGCTTGTGGATCCGATTGGTTTTCATCATTCTGACGACTGGAAAGACGGAGCGTGAGCAGCATCAATACGCATAGGTCCAGACGGCGTATTGCCGGCCGGCCAGGTGAATGGTGGCGCGCGAATCCCGGCGCGACTGTTTGACCACCGCCTCACCGGCCACACAGGCATAGTCTGCCAGAAACGGGTCGCAGGTCCCCACGACCGGCTGGGCGAGCGGATTGATGGCGACCCGCAGACAGGTGCGCCCCATTTGCCGTTCGTAGATCACGGGATAGGGCTGATCGGGCGAGTTGAGTTGCCGGAACAGGCCCCGCGCGCCCAGCGCGGGCCACTCGCGCCTGAGTTTCAGCAGCCGTTTGACGTGCTGGAGCACCGAGTCGTCCTGCCGCAATTGGCGGGCCACGGTCGGCCGTTGGGAATCCGGGTCCAAGGGCAAATACCAATCGGCCGCGGGGGCGGTGGAGAATCCCGCGCCCTCGGTATCGTCCCACTGCATGGGCGTCCGGGCGCCGGTTCGACGATAGCCGCCCTCCTTGCTGGGCAGTGGGGACAGATCGCGCAGGCCGATTTCGTCGCCATAGTAGAGGGTCGGGACGGCGGGCAGGGTGAACAGGAATGTGAGCAGGCACTTGATCTCGGCCTCGTCGCGATTGACCGAGTAGCGCGGCAGATCGTGATTGCCGGTGGGCACGGAGAGCAATCCCCGGTTGCCGATGCGGGCCAGGTGCGCCTGCATCTCGCTGAAGAAGGTTTGCAGTTCGCCGCGGCCGGCGGCATCGAAATAGCTGACGTCGTTCAGATTCACTATGGTCCGGCAATTTTCTCCGCGCATCACTTTCATGGCGCTGGCCTGGTTGAAGTGGATCATGAAATCCAGATCGAAGCCGGACTCGATGGCTTCCCCGGGATGGGACCACTCGGCGATCAGCGCGATATCGGGATAATCCCGCCGGAGTTCTTCCCGCACTTTTGTCCAGAAACGACAACGCGCGGCTTTGAGGGCTTGCGGATCGTTGGCGCGAATCAGTGACGGCGCCATGTCCACCCGGAAGCCATCCACGCCCCGGTCCAACCAGAAGCGCATAATGCTCAGCATCTCTTGGCGCGTAGCCAATACGGCGGGGTGATCCAGGGGCAACTGCCACGGCTGCCTGGGGTCGGGATCGGCAAACCCGTAATTCAGCGCGGGCTGAAAGTAGAAGAAATTGGACAGGTAATTCCCGTCCCGCTCGGCGGCGCCCCGGATAAAACTCCCGGGATACTCGCATTCGCCGGGTCCGCAGAACGTGGTGGGGCTCCAGATATAGCGCTCCGTGTAGGGGTTGGCGGCATGGCGGCGCGATTCAATGAACCAGGGATGCTCATCCGAGGTGTGTCCGGGCACCAGGTCCATGATCAGTCGCATTTGGCGCGCATGCAGGGCCGCAACCAGTCGATCGAAATCCGCCAGGGTGCCATAGCGCGGGGCGATGCGCTTGTGATCGCGGACATCGTAACCGGCATCGCGAAACGGCGAATCGTAAATGGGACAGAGCCACAGGGTATCGAAGCCCAGATCGGCAATATGAGCCAAACGCGCCGTCAGGCCCGCCAGATCTCCACAGCCGTCCCCGTTGCTGTCCTGAAACGAGGCCACAAAGATTTGGTAGATCGCGGCGGATTCAAGCCATTGCGGAGGACACTGGCGGGATTGATCTGTGCTCACTGTTCTGTTCCTTGCTTCGGGGGCGCCTGGAGACGGCCGGCGGCTGCGGGAGCGACCGTCAATTTCACGACCTGGCGGGAGGGCACGGTCAGGGTCATGAGTTGGCCGCGGCCGGTGACGGTCACGTGCTGATGCGTGAGCGGCGGGGGGATCGGCAGCCAGTCGGGTGCGGCGGCAAGCAGCACGTCATAGGATCCCGGCTTCAGGCGCCACAGGCGACCGCCGATGGTTTTGGGCTCGTCCAGGAAGTTATAGATGAAGACTTCGAGGCCATCGGGCTGGTTGCGCGTGACCAGGAACGCCAGATCGCGGCCCGAGTCCTCCCAACTGACGCCGAGAAACGGATAGCCCCATTCGCCCGAGGCGATCCGTCCCGTGGCCAGGGAGACCAGTTGATTCGCTCCGGGAACGCGCACACGGTCGGTTGATTTGGGCTCGGTGGTTCGCAGCGGCAGGTTGTAGTCCAGCGTCTCGAGGCAGGTGGTGAACAGTTCCTCGAGGATCGCCTGGGCCTGTTGGCGGCCGGCTGGGTCCGTGGCGCGATCAAACGCCACGCGGAAGCGGACGACTGCGTTGCCGTGGGTAGCGAGGACATCGTCGAAGGACGTATCGTTGGCGATTTCCCGCATGGTGAAGCCGGCGGCGGCAATGACTTCGGGCGCCTGCTTGAAGTTTTCCGCGTACAGGTAGTGCTCGATGGAGCCGGGCGTGATTGTGCCGGGATCGGCGGGCCGGGGATGGTCGCGCAGGAGGCGCAGGCCGGCGCGAATCGGTTCGAGATAGGCTTCGTTGCCAGTCATTTCAAAGGCGACGACCAGGTAGTGATAGACCCAGGCGCTGTGGCCGGTCGGGTAGGTGAAGCAGCCCAGGCCACCGGGGGCGGTCCAGGGGGCGCCCTGGCCCCACACGAAGCGGCGCGTTTTGAACGTGATCAACTGCGGCACGAGCCCCGCGGGCTTGCCGTCGCCTTCACGCAGGATGCCTTCGGCCCAATGCAGCGCCCATTCGCTGAGCACGCGCCGGGCCTCCGGGTCGCCGGTCCAGTAGGCGTAATTGGCCAGCATATGCAGGGCGCGGGTATTGTAGGCGAAGTCGCCGTCGCGATCTTGCACCTCGGTGGCGCCGAAATAGTAACTGCGGAACATCCGGAAGCCGTCGGCCGTGATGCCCGTCCAGAGATCGCGGACCAGGGGCAGGTTGGTCTTGAGGCGCGCGAGCATTTCCTCGAAGCGCGGGGTGCCGAACTCGATGAAGGGCATGAAAGGCTGGGTATCGCCCAGCGGCTCGGCGTTGTGTTCCACGTCGGCCATGGGCGCGGGATAGCCCAGGGGATGCTGGCGCCAGACCGAATCGGCCATGCGGCGCCAGCCGGCGCGGATGACGTCGTCGTCGCAGACCAGCGGGCCGATCGCCCACCAGCGCAAGGCTTCCACATCGTCCCCCCACCCCCCGCCGAGCTGCCCGTCCGGCGCCATGCGTTCGTCCGTCCAGTAGCGAATGACGTCCATGACGCGGTGCATCGTCCGGTATGACAGGGCGGCCCAGGCCGGCGCGTCCGCGGGCGCCACGATGGGTACGGGATGCGGGACCTGCTCGCCCAGATAAATGCGCGGCAGGGCGGCCTGGGGATAGGCCTCCCGGGCTTTGCGGAAGTAGTCGAAACTGTGTCCGTACACCGGATTGGGCCGGGCCCTTTCGATCACCCCGTATTCTTCGAGCTGCCGCCAATAGATGAAACTGCCGGCCAGGAACATGGCCTTGCCGTAAAAAGGATCTTCCGGCGTCATTTGCAGGCATTGGTCCACCGCTTCGAAGTTCTTGCGAATCCGCATGCCCCAGATGTAGAGCGAGTTGTAGTTGTGCCCCTTGAGGCCGACGATCAATCCGTCCCGGAAGCGATCGGCCGCGTCCAGCAGCGAGCGGGCGCGCTGATCCCCGGGCTGTGCGGCGCAATAGTCCTGCAGGGTGGCGCGCATTTCGGTGAACAGCTCGAGCTGCCAGGCCGCCGACGAATTGGGGTAGCCGATGATCCAGGCCCAGACGGCGCAGCGGGCCAGGGGTGATTCAATGGCCCGGGCGGCGCCCGCCGCCGCGCGGAAGGCGCCGGCCGCATAAAGCGCGGCCGCTTCGGCGAAACCCGCCGGCTCCGGTTCGCTGGCGCTCCAGCGCAGGGCGCCGTCAGCGCGGGTCACGGGGGCGGGGGCGAAGGGGCGCATGTCCAGGCCCAGGACGCAGATGGGCAGCGGTTCGCCCTGGGCATCGCGATCCGCCTCGAAGGAGATTTCCAGGCCCTGGTCGCCCACGTCGGCGATGGCGCGAATCGTGCGTTCGTCCGGGTGCGCCAGCACATAGCGCCAATCGGTCACGATCTGTTCGGCGGCGAGCGCGCCGTTCAGGCGCAGCGCCCGCAGACGGCTGCTGACGCGAAACCGGCCGAGGTGGACGCAAACGGCGTAGCGCCCGGGCGGCAGATCCACGCGGAAACTGGCGCCGTCGGCAACTTCGTGGCCGTCGCGAATCAGCCAGCGCCGGGCCCGCAGTACGCCCGTTTGCAGGGCGGTGTCAGGATCCCAGGTGGTATGATCCCCTGTGAACCAGAAATCGAAATCGCCCAGCGGGGGGACGCTCCAGCCGTAGCCGCGCGCGGGCTCGTACAGGGACTGGGTGGTCACCCGCAGGTAGCCGGGTTCCACGGGGCTGTCGGCGGTCGTGAGGTCGAAACCGACCAGGGGACTGGCGAGCGCGGCGCGCTGATCGGCCGGGTGGAAGGGCGGCGCGGGGGTGTAGGCGCGCGCGCCGGTCGAGACGCGGATTTCGGCCAGGGTGCCGTGGAAGGAATCGCCCCAGCGCAGTGCGCGACCGACCTGTAGTTCTGTGTTGTCCAGTTCGAGACGGGCCAGATCCGGATCGGTGTATGACTTCAGCCAGACGCCGTCGCGGTACAAATGAAACGTTTGGTCGCCATCATAGACGAAGGACCAGACATGGAAGCGTTCATGGTCGAGAGGCCCGCAATGCTCGAAGGATCCGGGCAGCATTTCGCTGCGCGCGCGCGATACGCCGGCGGCATCCACATACGTGTACAGGATCATCATCAGGCCGCCGTTGCGCGTGCTGACCCCCAGCGCCACGCGCTGCTTGGTGCCGATGCGGAACAGGTATCCGCCGGCCACGTCCAGGCGACAGCGGATATCAATGCTGAAGGCGCCCTCGTGCGCGACAGCGCCCGCATCCATGCTGTAGACAACCGGATCGCGCGTCACCGGCCCGCCGCCGGGAAGCGTCGTCAGGCCGGTCTGGAAGCCGGGCGCCGCGAGATGAATGGGGACCGGTTGCAGGTGATCGGTCGCAACAGCCGACTGGGAATGGCCGCTCAGATCCGGATACGTTTGCGGATCGGTCGGCGCGTCGAAACGGTACAGCGCGCGGGTCGTTTCATCAACCGTGAAGGGTTTGTCCAGAGCTTGGACACCGGTGGCGACGGCGAGGCAAGAGGCCATCAGCGTCACGCGGGACAGCGCGGCGGCCGATCGGATCTTCGTGTGCTGGCGGGCAGTATTCATGGAGGTGTTCCTTATTTGGCTCTTGGCGGCCGGGGTGCCCGGTGGCGGCCATCGGTGGCGGGCAGAGTGATCCCGAGCGCCTTGATTTTACGAAAGAGAGTGCTTTTGTGAAGGCCCAGGGCGCGGGCGGCGGCGGCCCGGTTGAACCCCGCGCTTTCCAGGGCGGCGCGGATCGCGCGGCTTTCGGCCGCGCGCGTCTGCCCGGTCATGGTTTCGGCGACGGGCGCCGGCGCGCCGGCCGGGCGCGCCGCGAAGAGGTCCGGCAGGTGCTGCCGCTCGATGGCCCCGCGCGCACAGAGCACAAAGGCCCGTTCGATGATATTCTCGAGCTCGCGCACATTGCCGGGAAACGGGTGGGCCATGAGCAGGGCCATGACATCCGGAGCAATCCCCGAGATGGCTTTGTTCTGCCTGCGATTGAAGCGTTGGATGAAATGTTCGCTCAGCAGGGGGATATCCTCGCGGCGGTCCCGCAGGGGCGGCAATCCGAGCTGGACCACGTTCAGGCGGTAGAACAAATCCTCGCGGAAGGCGCCGGCGCGCACACGGGCTTCCAGGTGGCTGTGGGTGGCGGCAATCACCCGCGCGGCGGTGCGGCACGAGCGGGCGCCCCCGAGGGGCTCGTAGACCTTTTCCTGCAACACGCGCAACAGCCGCACCTGGAATGCGGGGCTGACATCACCGATCTCATCGAGAAAGATGGTGCCTGGACCCGCCAGGGCAAAACGGCCGGGCTTGTCGCGGTTCGCCCCGGTGAACGCTCCCTTGCAATAGCCGAACAATTCGGATTCGAGCAAGGTATCCGGCAAGGCCCCGCAATGCACGGCCACAAACGGATCCCGACGGCGGGGACTCAGATCATGAATCGCGCGCGCCAGCAGCTCCTTGCCGGTGCCCGTCTCACCCTGGATCAGGACCGTCGCCCCGCTTTGCGCCACCTGGGGCATCACATCCAGCAGACGGCGCATGGCCGCGCTCCGGCTCACCAGGTCGCCGATCTGGAAGCGGCCCTCCAATTCCTTGCGTAGCGTTTCGATCAGGCTGACATCCCGGAAGGTTTCCGCCCCGCCGGTGATCCGCCCCTGCCGGTCCCGCAACAACGCCGTGGAAATGCTCACCGGGATGCGCTCGCCCGCGGCATTGATGATGTACGCCGCCTGGTTGATCACCGGCCTGCCCGTCTTCATCGTACGCCGCAACGCGCAATCCGCCTCGCACATGCTCGCGCGAAACACGTCGGCGCAGGGCCGCCCCAGGGCGTCATCCCGCCGGATTCCCGTGATCTGCTCCGCCGAGCGATTGAACGACGTGATGCGCCATTGGTGATCCACGGTGAACACACCGTCGGAAATGCTGTCCAGAATACTCTCCGCGCCCGCCTGGCGCTCCATTGACGACACTTCCTTTTTGATTGGCTTCTTCATGCCGGTTCCGCCGGGTTGACGCCCGGTGGCGCGAGGGCGTCGGGGGCGCCCGCCACTCCGAGGGCCGCGTAGGCGGCGGCCAGCCGCTGGCGGAACGCCGGGTAACTGTAGCGCTC
>JAIPIQ010000145.1 GCA_021734645.1 Fidelibacterota bacterium
GCCCGCCACCGCATCCGCGACGCGGGCCGCCGCGTAGGCCTCGGCGGCGGCGGCGAAACCCGCCGGCGCGTCTCCCGGACCGGTCCACGTCAAGGCGCGCTCGCCCGCGACGCGCTGCACAAGCGGCTCGGCCCACGGTGTGGCCTCGATGCGGGCCAGGTGCACTGGCTCGCCGTCAACCCCATGCACCGTCACGCGCAGACCGGCGGCCCCGACCGTGACCACGTCGCGGGCCGTGCGCAATTCCTGGTGGGTGGTCGCCTTGGCGCTGGTTCGGATCGTCAGCGGGCGACCCTCAATGTCCAGGACTTTGAGATGTTCGCCCAGCGGCTGCCCATTGACGAGGAGGGACTGTGTTTGCGTTTCCCGGCGCGGATGCCCGACGGTCACCCGCACGGCATAGATACCGGGCGGGATGTCGGCCCGGAAGGTGGCGTTGTCCGGCACGGTTAGTCCGTCGCGTTGCCAATCATTCAACAGGCCCTGACTGTTTTCAGCCTCCGATCTCTCAGGCACCGAGGTGTAGCGGCCCGGAGCGAACCAGAAGTCCCAGTCCGCGAGGGGCGCCTCGATCCAGCCATAGCCCCGCTCGGGCGTATAGCGGGTCTGCATTGTGACGGGCAGATGATGGTCCGCGACGGGAGACGCCGCGGCGCCCAGGTCAAAACGGTAATGCGGGGCGGCGACGGCGAGGGACTGCGGCAGCGGGCGCGGGGCTGGTTCAAAGACACGCTCGGCGGCGGATACACGCACCTCGGCGATCTGCCCCACGAACGAGCTTTCCCATCTCAGGGGTCGGCCGACCCGGAGACTGGGCTGGTCCAGCACCACGCCCGTCAGCCCCTCGGGCAGCCGCGCTTCCCAGGCCAGCACCCCGTCCACGTACACGCGGAAGGTGGCCTGCCCATCGAAACTGAGGGCATAGTGATAGAACCGTTCGTAATCAATGGGGCCGATCGGCTTGAGCAAGGTATGCGTCATCAGATCAAACCGCGTGGCCTGGCCCTCGGCATTGTGCGCAAATCCCGTGATGCCCATGTACCCGGCGCCCCGCAACAGCATGCCCCAGCGCAGGCTTTGCCGGTCGCCGGCCTGCAGCCAATACCCGCCGCCCAGCGCAAACCGCAGACGCACCTCGACCGTGAAAGGCCCCGCGGCCAACGGCTGCGCGGCCTCGTCGGCAACCACCTGGGGCAGCGCATCATCCGCGGTGCCGGCCATCCGCGCCGCCAGGCCAAAACCGGGGAGCGCGTGCGGCACGGGGACCAGCTCGACGCCGTCGGTCAGGCGCCCGTGGCGCTCGTGTCCGGACAAATCCGGCGCCGTGCGGTCTGCCGCAGCCCCGAACCGCCAGAGCGTCGTCGTCTGCTCATCGGCCTCCAGCGGACCGTGACGGGTCAAAGCTGTGCGGACCGGCGGGTTCGCAAAACCCGGGACGCTGCTCAACCCGAAGACCAGCGCGAACCCGATGAACAGGGACGATTTATTATTTCTGTGATGCATGGCGATTTCCTTCTTGTTGCAGGCTCTTGCAAAACGCCGGGCTCGCGATAGTGGCCCGGGCTTCCAGCCCGTGTTACATGGGCAAGATGCCCATGCCACGAGAGGTTTTGCAAGAGCCTTGTTGTTCTGCTTCTGCTTGGTGCGACATATCCCCATCGGCGGCGGCCAAAAACAACAGCACTTCGCGGGCCAGGACCCGGTGGCCCTCGTTGGCCAGGTGCACGCCGCTTTGATCGAACAGCGTGGCCTTATCCGGGTGCTCGCGCGTGGGCGTGTAGACATCTAGAAAAGCGCAACCTGTATCCGCGGCCACCTTGCGGGCGACGGCGTTGAATTGCTCGAGCACCTCCGGAACCCCGAACAGGTTATGACTGCGGTCTGCGGCCCGGGCTCGATCCGCGCTGGCTTTGGTGACCGCGTAATCACAGGAGACGGAAGACATGATGATAATGCGCGCGCCGGTTGCCTGCCGCAGGTACGCGATGACATTCCGGTAATCCTGTTCGAAGTCCGCCAGGGAAACCACGGGTTCCGTATATCCGGAATCGCTCGTGACCTTGCTGTCGTTGTGCCCGACGAAGATGAAAATATGGGTGGGCAGGATATCCAGCAGGCCGTCATAGCGCTCCGCCTTGAACCCGCCGGAAGGCGTGTGCAGCCGCTGCCAGATCCGCGAAATGAAATCGCCCCCCACAGCCCCATTCTTGACGCTCACCTGTGAACCGTACTTCACGCGCAACCACCCGGCCGCCTTGTCCACCCAGTTCTGGCCCCGATCAAAATCCGTCAGGCTGTCGCCCAGGATCAGGATATGCGCGGGCAGCGGCGCCAACCCGGCCGCCCGTCCCTTCGCTTCGAATGCCGCATACGCTTCCCGCTCCATGACATCAATCGTGAACCCCTGCGACGTGTCTGTCTCGGCGTGAACCGCCCGGGCGCGATACAGGCCCGGCCGGGGGATCAGGCGGCCGGGCAGCCGGTGACCTACCCCTGGTTCGGCCTCGAGCGGCAGCTCGAACCGCGTGCCGTTCCCCTCGGGATCTTCGAGCGCAAGCGCCAGCGTTCCTGCGGTCAACTCGCGCGCACCAGCCAGCAAACGGATATCCGGCACCGCGTCCTCCCCGGCCGCCACCATGGGATGCGCCGGCGTGATCTCGAGCCGCGTTTTCGGTTCGTGGACTTGAACCAGTTGCACGTCGTCCATGTACGCCTCCGCATCAGCTCCTTCGACCTGGAGCCAAATCTTTACGGGATGTGTGGGCACGAAAAGAAAAACAGCCTCCTGCCAGTCGTCAGATAGCGTCACGGCGTCCGGCTGCATGACCCGTTCGAAACGCCGCTCCTCCCCGGGTAGACGGTACAGACTCGAGTAACCCAGCCGCAACGCGCCCCGTCCCCGGGCCCAGACCGAGAGCCGATAGCCCCCCCCGTTTTCCACGGGCACGACCGCGGCCGTGTACAGGGAGGCCATGGACTCGTTGGCCGGCACGCGCAGCAACCCGCTGAATGCGCCCTCGGAGGCCGGTCTGTTTTCCTGGGCGGGCCGCACATCATCGGACAACCACCCCCGGGGCTGGTCCTTGCTCCATTGCTCGAACCCCGGATTCGGCAACGGGTTCCGGCGCGGCGCGACCAACAGCCGCGCCGGCAGCTCTTCGCCGGAAGCCGCCGGTTGGTCCGCTGCCGCCGCTGCGCGCAGACCGCCGCCAGCCAGCAGCACACCGCAAAGGATTGAGAGGCTCAGCTTATGTTGCCTGCGCTGTGGGAGTTTCAATTTCCGACGAACGGCATCCTCGGCAGGGTTGCGCATTACGGCGCCTCGACGCGCACCAGCCGGTAGGCTGCGCCGGGCACCGGCACGGTGATGCGAGCGCCCTGCATGGCATATGGCTCGTCAGTGAAGGCATCATACGCGCGCAGTGGCCGGTTCGCCAGGCCCAGGGCCTCCAGGTTCAGCGTCATCTCCGCCGCCACGGGCTCCGTGTCGAAATTCGACAGCACGAAGAGCGCGGCTGTGCCGGGATGGAGGTAGAAACTGCTGCGCAGCTTGTCGCCGCCGGCCAGAGTCACTTCGGCGGCGTTGTCCCAGAAGGGGCGGAATTCGGCCGTCCGGGTGCCGAATTCATCCTTGAGCTGCCAGAGCAACACCTGGGGCGTGGACTGCTCGGAGACGCCGACCTGGGCGAAGTACGGATCGTAGGCGCCCATGGTGCGGACATCGGGGCGCCGCGGATTGACGTGCCAGTAGGACGGGTGGTAAAACGCGCCGAAGTTGCGGATATCCATGTCGAACAGCAGGGTATACAGGAACAGGAAATTGGGTCCCCAGTCCTGGCGGCCCCGCTTGGTGAGAATCTCCACCGGCACGCCGAAGCGGTACTGGTAGCCATCTCCCCAGTCCTCGGGCAGGATCATGTCGCGGGCAATATCGCCGTGCATGTAGAAGCCGCCTTCGCCGCCCTGGTGCAGGTCGGCAAAGCCGCTGATGGGCGGGATATGCCGCGCGCCGGCATGCAGGCTGACCACGCCGTTGGTGATGTAGACGTGGTGCAGCCAGCGGAAACGCTTGGCCGCCTCGCGCGCGCCGAAGATGGCCCACCGGCCCTGGAGGTTGCCGTCGTCGTCGTACCAGCCGTGGCCGGTAACCGGGTTCTTGTTGATCCACCGGCCGCGAATCGTGTTATCCATGTGGATGCTGTTGACGCCATAGTAGTCCATGGTCTTCTGCCAGCCCCAGATGTAATAGTCCTGAGTGGGGCGGTCAGCCATGTCGTAGGCCAGGCCGGTATACGTGCGCGCGATGGGATGCCGGGCCAGTTCATTCATGAAGGGCCCGATATCCGTGTTGCGCTCGGCTTCCAGCCCCATATCGCCGTAGAACATGTACTCGAGGCCCTTTTCATGGTAGGGCCGGATGCGGCTGCGGTAGCTGGGTGAGGGCGCGAAGGCCGTGCCGTAAAACCCGGCAATGTTCTTCCACTGTTCGTGGTCGGGAAAGGCAATGCCAACGCCGTATGAAGTCAGCACGTCTTCCGGCGTGATGTTCTGCTCCCGCGAGGGCAGCAGGACAGCGCGCCCCCACTCCCCGGCCACGGACTGCACAAAGCTGCCCCCATACCGCGCCCCGGCCACGCCGCCGCGGCCGTCAGCACTCTTGAGCGGCCGGGTCATGTAGCTGCCCCGTGAAAAGCGAATATCCCCGATCGGATCAATCAACGTAAAGGCTTCGCCGGCTTCCGGGCGCGCCGCGAACAGCGCCCCCAGCGCGGCGGGCGCCTGCGCCGCCCGCAAGACCAGCACGCTGTCCACCGCCACCGTGCCTTCCCCGCCCAGGATCAGCCGGTTGTGCGCGAGGCACTCTGCCCAGAAGGCCGCCGGGACCGTGGCCGTGCCGTGGCGGATCCCGCCCCCATGGTCCTGGGTCATCAAGTCCAGCCGCACCGCGTCGCCCGCCCGGCGCCAGGCCAGACTAACGGGAATCCAACCGTCATGAATGAAGAGATCCGTGCGCGCCAGCACCCCCTCGTAGCTCCAACGATAGGCCACCGCCTCCGCGCCCCGGTGCAGGGTCAGCTTCACGCCGCCGGACCGCTGGCTACCCTCGTACGAAATGTTAACGGACTCTTCGCCGTCGCCGATGCGCACCAGGCGGGTATTGGCGCGGGAGGCATTGATCCGGACAATGAGCGCGCCTTCATCGGCATTCAAATGCCCGGCCGCCGGATACTCGAGCCAGGTTTCGCTCAGATCCGCGAGCAATACATCACCTTCGGTAAACGTGGGCGGGGTCCGGTACACCCGGCGGTTCTCGTATTGGATATGCCGGTCCAGCTTGCGCACCGGCAGCGCCTGCAAGCCCCAGGTCAGGGTCAGCGGCTCGGCGAGCGTCTTCCCCTCGACACCGATAAAGCGAACCTGCCAGTCCACCACGTCGCCGTCCGGCTGCAGCGCCATGGGCGGCTGTTCCCCGATCTGCCAGCCCTTGGCCCATTCGCAGAACCAGAACAGGCCCGTGTCAAAATCGCCGACTTCATGGTATGGCTTGAATTCGTCGAAGACGGCTTCCGCGCCGAAGCGCGCCCGGTCCCGCCGATAAGGAATGCGCAACACCAGCTCGCGCACATCCACGGGCGCCGCACCCGGATCCAGCGTCAGGTCGTAGCGCAGCATCCCGTCGTATTCGAGGGTGGTCTTCAGCGTCCAGGCCAGGCCGGCGGTCGCCGCCCGCGCCTCCCAGACGGCCTTGCCGTCGCTGCTGTACGTCCGTTGCCGTTGCCAGTCCGGCGCGCGCCCGTCGAGGGTCAGCGTCACCGGCGCGCTGAGCAGTTCCTTGTCGCGACTGGTTATGGCAGCCGGCAGGCCGGAGGCGGCGAATTGGTATTCCCGCAGATCCACCAGCGCCCGATCCTCGCCCTCGAGCCGGATGGGCCCCCAGCCGGGCAGCGGATCTTCGGTGATGCCGATGTTGTTGCCCAGCCATTCGGGACGCTCCGGCAACCGCAACGGGCTCTCGTGTGCGCCGATCAGCCGACCGGCGGCATCCAGCAGGCGGGCCCGCACCTCGTACGTGCGGCTGAACGCGCCGCCCTCCGGAAACGGCAGCATCAGGACCGAACGGTAGCTTTGCAGGTCAACCGCCGCGGCTCGGGACACCAGCACCTCGCCCGTATCGGGCTGCCGCAGCTCGGCCTCGACCCGCCCGCCTTCCACCGCTTCGCCCAAGCGAATATAGTTGACCGTAACCCCGGCGGCTTGCGCCACCAGCGGATAGCCCTCGACCTCGAATTCGAGCGGGGCGCGCTGCTCGAACGGCACCGCGCCGCCAAGCAGGATCCGGCCGCTGGCTTTGTCCGTCACACGGTACACCAGCAGATAGTTCCCCGGCCCCGCCTCGATGGCGAGGGGAAACCGGCGCAGGGTGTGCGCCTCCACTAGCACGGTTTCCCGCACACTGCCCAGCGCCTCCTGCGCCGCCAAAACCTGTTTCGGGCCGCCCGCCGCAAGTTGCTCGAAAAAATTGGCCGCCCGCACTTCCGGAATCCAGACATCATCGCCGACCACTTCGGAAGCGATCACGGTCTGGGCCGCGGCGGCCGGATCCGGCCGGTACAACGTCAGGTCCAGCGCGACCTCGCTCGCGGCGGCGCCGCCCAGGATTTCCAGCAGGGCGCCGACTTCCCGCGGGTTCAACGGCCCGGCCGCAAGCAGCGAGACGGTCGGCGTGGCCGCGCCGCCGAAGCGCAGCCCGGCAAACTGCCCCCGCGCCCGCCAGGCGGTCTGGTAGGAGGCATACCCCACTTCGCTGACCGGTGACCGCCGGTTGCGCGCAACCTGGAGGTCCCACAAATCGCCCGGCGCGGGCGGCGCCACGTCCAGGGACGCAAAAGGGATTTTCAGTTCGCCTTCCCAGCCGGAGGCCACGGGGCGCGCGGCGGCCTGCCACGGGGGCGCCCAGGAACGATCCGCGGTGGCGCCGCCGCTGCGCGTGGCCGAATGCGTTTCGCCCTGGCCGGTTACCCGGAAATTGAAATCGGTGGGCGCGCCGAAGGTCGGACTGAGCATCACTTCCAGCACGTCGCGCTCGGAGGGCTCGCGGGCATACGGCGGGCGCTCAAACCGGAAGGCCAGATAGAGCGCCTCATCGGTGTAGGCAATCCAATAGACGGCCTCTTCCTCGGTGCGCAAGCCCGTCAGCCCGCTGATCAGCGGCGCCGGCCGCGCGGCACCCGCCCACTCCGCCTTGTCTTTCCGGCCGTCTATCACCGGCGCCGGCCCCGTGGGCCGGGGCGCCGTGGTCCACGGGTAGCGCAGCGTCATTTCCGGCTGCGCCTCAA
>JAIPIQ010000146.1 GCA_021734645.1 Fidelibacterota bacterium
GGTTCACTTTGGCGGGAGGCCCAGGCGCCCAATTGGCTCAGGCGCGGCCGGGTGGCGAAATAGGCGGGTGCGGTTTCGCGGGGCAGGGGTTCGGCGGCGCCCTCGATGCGCACCTGGCGTTGCAATTCGACCCAGTGGAAGACCAGGGCGGCGGCCGGCCGGGCTGCGAGCTCGCGGCCTTTGCGCCCGTTGATATGGGTATAGAAGCTGAAGCCTTCGACATTGCAGTCCTTCAGCAGCACCATGCGGGCGGCCGGGGCGCCATCGGCGCCGACGGTGGCCAGGCACATGGCATTGGGCCAGTGACAGCCCGCGCGCGCCGCGAAGCGCAACCAGCGCTGGAACTGCTGTACGGGGTCGGGATCAAGATCCTGCTCGGTGAGTCCCCGGTGGATGCCGGGCCAGCCGCACAGTTGGGTCCAGAGGCTCATGAAAGCGGGGGCAACAGGGCGGCGCAGCGGTCGAGCAACCGCGCCGCAAAGTCGGTTTTTTCCAGCAGACCCCAGGTTTCCGCGGCGCTGTCGCGGGCGGTGAGGTAGGTGTAGTCCGCAGCGGGGGCGTTCAGGGCGGCCGGACTATTGAGCACGATGGCATCCAGGCCCTTGCGGGCCAGTTTCTCGCGGGCCTGGGGCAGGGGATCGGTGTCTTGCAGCGCGAAGCCGACGGCCACTTGGTGGGGCTGCTTGCCGGCGCAGAGCGTGGCGGGCAGATCCGGATTGGGGCGGAGTTCGAGCGTCAGGCCGGTTGGGGACTTGGATTGTTTGCATGGGGCGGTTGTGCGGGGGGCATAATCGGCCACCGCGGCGGCAAAGATGATCACATCGCTGGCGGGGAACAGGGGCGTTGCCGCCGTCAACATCTGCTCCGCGGTTTCCACCGGGTGCGCCCGCACGGCGGGATGGACGGGCCAGCGGGCCGGATCCACCGGGCCGGTCACGAATTCCACCTGGGCGCCGCGCCGGGCGGCGGTCAGTGCCAGGGCCTGACCCAATCGGCCACTGCTGGCATTCGAGAGGTACCGCACGGGATCGAGCCATTCGCGCGTGGGGCCCGATAGAATCAGCACCCGGCGCCCGCTCAGGGGCCGGCCCGCGTCGAGTCCCGCCATCACCGTTCGCACGATCTCATCGGGTTCGGTCAAGCGCCCCGGCCCGCTGGTGCCGCAGGCCATCCGGCCGTCGGCGGGGCCGACTTGCAGCCAGCCGGCGGCCCGCAACCGGGCGGCATTTTCCTGGACGATGGGCTGGGTCCACATGGTGTGATTCATGGCCGGGCAGAAAACCTTGAGGACCGTGGGGGGCAGACCCAGGGCGCTGGCGCAGACCAGGTCGTCGGCGAGGCCATGGGCCAGCTTGGCCAGCAGATCGGCCGTGGCGGGCAGGACCAGGTAGGCCGCGGCGTCCGCCGCCGGATACAAATGGGGATAGATGGCCTCGCGGGCGTCTGCCGTCGGCGCGCAGAACATGTTCACGGCCACGGGTTCGCCGGTCAGGGCCTGGAACGTCAGGGGCTGCACGAAGGCCTGGGCGCCGGGCGTCATGCAGACCCGCACCCGCAGACCGCGGCCGCGCAGCAGGCTGACCACTTCGGCCGCCTTGTAGGCCGCAATCCCCGCCCCGATCCCACAGAGGATCAGCGGCGCGGGCGCGGCGACCGGTTGCTCGGATGTGCTCATTACCGCGTACTATGCGCGCCCCCCGTTCGAAACACAATTCCTTTTCCCGGGAGGGGCAGCGATTGGGAGTTGTTATGCCGCTGCTGGGGCGCTATCTTGCCCGGAAAGCAGCAAGCAGCATTTGGGAGCGCAAGGCATGGAAAAAGCAATTGTAATTGGCACCGGTCCGGCCGGGTTGACGGCGGCGATTTACTTGGCGCGGGCGCGGCTGGCGCCGCTGGTGATCGAGGGCTTGCTGCCCGGCGGGCAACTGACCACCACCACGGAGGTCGAGAACTTCCCGGGGTTTGAAAAGGGCATCACCGGACCGGACTTGATGGAGGTCATGAAGGCCCAGGCGGCGCGCTTCGGCGCCCGTTTCACCCGCGGCGAGGTGACGGCCGTTGATTTTGAAAAGGCGCCCCTGCGGCTGACCCTGGATGAGAGCCAGCCCCTCGAGACCGCCACGGTGCTGATTGCCACCGGCGCCTCGGCGCGGTACCTGGGGCTGCCCTCGGAGCAGCAACTGATCGGGCGCGGAGTGTCGTCCTGCGCCACGTGCGACGGCGCTTTTTTTCGGGACGTGCCGGTGGCCGTAGTGGGCGGCGGCGATTCCGCCCTCGAGGAGGCCCTGTTCCTGACCCGGTTTGCCTCGCGCGTGTACGTCATTCACCGTCGGGATCAACTGCGGGCCTCGAAGATCATGAGTGAGCGGGCGCTGGCCCATGAGCGGATTGAAATGGTTTGGGATAGCCTGGTGGTCGAGGTCAAGGACGTCGAGCAGGGCCAGGTGACCGGCCTGGTGCTGGAGAACGTCAAGACGCGGCAGCGCCGGGAGTTGCCGGTGACGGGCCTGTTTCTGGGCATCGGCCATGTGCCGAACACCAAGCCCTTCCGGGGGCAGCTTGAAATGGATGAGCGGGGCTACTTGATTACCCGGCAGACGCGCACGCGGGTCCCGGGGGTCTTCGCGGCCGGTGACGTGCAGGATGCGGTTTATCGCCAGGCCGTGACCGCCGCCGGATCCGGCTGCATGGCGGCGCTCGAGGCGGAACGTTACCTGGAAAGCCTGGGCCAGTGAGCAAATCGTCCGCGGTGCTGCTGTCGTCCTCGACCCGGGTCACCTACCGGCGTCTGCTGCGCTATGCGTGGCCGTATCGCGGCCGGTTGGCCCTGGGGGTTTTCTGCGGGCTGGTCTTTGGCGGGTCGGCCTTCGGGTTGCTGGGCGCCTTGCAGAAGAATCTGGATTTCATGTTCGAGCCGCGGGCCATGCAGCCGCTGGTGGTGATCGGCCTGGCGGCCTTGCTGCCCCTGGTGGCGTTGATTCGGGGGGCGGGCGACTTTGCCAGCCGGTATTTGGTCGAGTGGGTGGGCAATCGGGTGGTGGCGGATGTGCGCTCGCATCTGTTCCGTCATATTCATAATCTCAGCCTGCAGTATTTCACCAGCAGCCGGAGTGGCGACCTGATTTCGCGGGCGACGACGGACTCGATGATGGTGCAGCGGGCGGTTTCCCAGGTGGTGGGGGACATGGCCCGCGAGCCCTTTGTGCTGGTGGCGGCGGTTTCGTACCTGGTGTGGCTGGATGCGCGCCTGGCGCTTTTCAGCCTGGTGCTGTTTCCCATTTGCATCGTGCCCGTGGCGATTTACGGGCGCAAGGTGCGCCGCGCGGCCCGCGAGGGCCAGGAGCGCATGGCTGATGTAGTCAGCATCCTGCATGAGTCCATTACGGGCGTGCGCGTGGTCAAGGCCTTCGGGATGGAAGCCTACGAGTGCCGCCGCTTCGACAGCCAGAATCAGGCCCTCTTTCGCCGCCTGATGCGCGTGGTGCGGTCCAATGCCTCGATCGAGCCGATCATCGTGTTCATTTCCTTCGTGGGGCTGTCCCTGGTGCTGCTCTACGCGCGCCACACGGGCATGACCCAGGCCCAGTTGCTGACCTTTGCGGCCGCCCTGGTCATGATGTATCAACCCGCTAAAAAAATCAGCCGGCTATCCCTGCACATCCAGCAGAGCTGCGCGGCCGCCGACCGCATCTTTGAAATCCTCGATACGCCGATCCAGGTCCGGGAGCAGCCCGCCGCCCGCGCCTTGGTTCCGCCCATTCACACCGTGACGTTCGAGCAGGTGCAGTTCGCCTATGAAGCCCAACCCGTGCTGCGCGATATTTCGTTCACCGTGCGCACGGGCGAAATCCTGGCCCTGGTGGGCAGTTCCGGCTCGGGTAAGACCACGCTGATCAGCCTGCTGCCCCGATTCTTCGATGTCACCGGCGGCCGTATCCTGATCAACGGCCAGGACATCCGCGAGTTGACCCTGGCCAGCCTGCGGGGGGCCATCGGCCTGGTCAGCCAGGAAACCGTGCTGTTCAACGACTCCGTGGCCCACAACATCGCTTACGGGCGGGCGGATACGCCCCGGGAAGAAATTGAAACGGCGGCCCGGCGCGCCCACGCCCATGACTTCATCACCGCCCTGCCCCAAGGCTATGAAACCGTAATCGGCGAGCAGGGCGTGCGCCTCTCCGGCGGCCAGCGCCAACGGCTGTCCATCGCCCGGGCCATGCTCCGGAATCCCCCCCTGCTGATTCTCGACGAGGCCACCAGCGCCCTCGATACCGAGTCCGAGCGCCACGTGCAGGCCGCCCTGGCCGATCTGATGCAGGACCGGACCGTCTTCGCCATCGCCCACCGGCTTTCGACCATCGCCCATGCCGACCGCATTCTGGTGCTGGGGGAGGGACGCGTGGTGGAAGAAGGCACCCACGAGCAGTTGATCGCCCGCAACGGACAATACCGCTACCTCTACGACCTCCAGTTTTCGGATCAGGAACCATCGAGTACACTATGAAAAACACAATGCTTGGAATTTGGATTCGGGCGGCGGTTCTGCTGCTGGCCGGGGTTGTTGGTGTCCGCGCGGACGTCGCGGCCTTGCGCGCGGCCGCGGCCAGCCAGGCTGGGCTGGCGCATCATTGGACGTTCGAGGGAGACGATCCTTTGGCGGACCGCGTCGGCGGGAACGATCTGGAGGCGGTGGTGATTGGCCGGGGGTACGGCGCCAGTGAGGTTGTTTTTCCAAGCGGCGCCGATCCTTCGAACCGGGCCATGCAGGCGGCCTTTGATCCCGCGAACCGGAGTCACGGCGCCAGCCTGATCACGCGCGAGGCGTTCGACTATCACGACCGCCCGTTTACGATCGAGGCCTTGATCCGCGCGGAGCCAAACGGCAGCCCGCAATACTGGTATGCGCTGGGCCAGAAGAGCGGCGCGAGGGGCTACTACGCCTACCTGCCCGAACCAGGCCGGGGCCAGACGCTCGCGGCCTTCGTCGGTGATTCGGCTGAGCAGGAGCTGAGTACGGATTTCAAGGCCGGCGCCTGGTACTACTACGCCCTGACGCTCAATCACGGCCACGCCATTGGCGATGCGTACATCGGGGAGATCACCGCCGCCCCCGTGCTGCACCGCATTGCCGTCAACGCCGGCCGGCAGGGTTCTTTGCCCAGGGGCCAGCCACTGGCCATCGGCGGCCTGGCCGAGGACGGCACGCTCATCTCCGTCTGGTGCGGCGCCGTGGATGAGGTCGCCATCTATGACGGCCAGCTTTCGGAAGATACTATTATGGCCCATTTTGCCGCGCTGTGCGCGGCGCCGGACGGCGCGCCGCCCGCGGTGACCCTCGAAACGCGGGTCCTGGCCGAACCCGTTCAACCCGCGCCGCCCGTCGCGACCGCCGATTTCCTGCGCTATGTGCGGGCCTACGCCGATGCCCTGATCGCCCACGGTCGCGCCCGGCTGCCGGATCCCCAGACGCCGCTTTTCCCCATCACGCTGGACCGCGCCACCTACGCTTTACCCGCGGGCAAGGTCGGCGCGCTGATTACCGCCCGGGTGCCGCAGGAGTTCGCCCAAATCGCCAATCCGCACCACGACCTCAACTTCTACCAGGTGCTGTACGCGCTGACCCGGTTCACCGGCGAGCCCAAGTATGCTCAGGCCGCCGACCGGGCGCTCGACTACTTTCTGAACCACTGCCAGGAACCGCGCTACGGATTCTTCTGCTGGGGCGAACACCTGGGCTGGGATCTGCGCACGGGGACCATGGGCGGTTTTCCGGCCGACAACGCCGCGAACGCCGCGATTCACGAATTCTACCGGCCCTGGATTTACTGGGACCAATCTTTCACCCGCGCGCCCGAAGCCTGCCTGCGCTACGCCCGCGCGATTTGGCGGCATCAAATGAATCATGAGGGATCCCTGTCGTTCTCACGCCATGCCATGATCATGAAGGGCGACAACCCCAGCCGGCGCGGGCTCGAGTTTCCGCGCCACGGCGGGTTCTATATCGCCACCTGGGCGGCCGCCTATGCCCACACGCAGGATCCCGAGATGCTGACGGCTGTCGAGCAGCTCGTCAGCTTCTACGAGGCGCGCCGGCATCCCGTCACCGGCGCCATCCCCCACGGCTCACAAGATCTGGAGCTGGACCGGGACGGCCGGGCCGACGAAATCTTCTATGCGCCCAGCCCGCTCTCCCTGGCCATTGATCTGCATGCGGCGGCCGAGCAGATGCCGCCGGCCCTGGGCGCCCGGATGCGCGCGCTGGCCCGCAGCACCGACCAAGCCTTTCTGGCGCTGCCCCATGACCCCGGTCCCGACGGGCCCGGCTTCGTCGTGTTCACGCGCCCCGGCGAACGCGAACCGCGCGAGTTCTGGCTGAAGCAGGAAGACATTGATCGGGGCCGACCCGCGCGCCGCATCCCCTACACCGGCGGCTGGCAGATGGGCTACATCGGCCAGTATCCCCACTCCTGGCTCGCATCCGGCCTGATCGCGCGGTACCGGCAGACGCAGGACGAGGGCTATCGCCGCCTGATCCTCGCCTGTGCCGACAACTACCGGCAGACGGCCCCGGCCCCCGGCGACGATGTGACCGCCGGCGCGCTCGGCAATACGATCCTGCTCTTGAACGCGGCGTATGAAATCAGCGGCGACGAACAGTATCTCGCGCGGGCCGAATGGTTCGGCCGCCTGGCCGCTACCCAGCTCTGGCCCGATGAGCACCCGCTGCCCCTGCCCTCGACCCGCGCCCCCCGCACCACCTATGCCGCCTCGTCGCGCTGCGATACCGTGGCCATGGCCCTGCTCGCCACCTGGCAACTACGCACCAATCCCGAAGCGCGTTTTGATTTTATCCCCACGGATCGCTGAACAATATCCCGCACCGGCAAGGGCGCCGACGGGTCAATGCAAGTCGAATGCCAGGCGCGCGGGGGTTTCGATCCGGTGCTCGCGCAGGCGGTCGCCTTCGAACAGGAAGTGGCCGCTGAAGGATTGCCGGGCCAGCATGAGGGGCATCCAGAGGCGGTCATCGGCCCACATGCGGGAGTAGGGGATGCGGGCCAGCGGGGTCCAGATGGGGCAGGCTTCCGCGGTTTCGGTGGGGGTTCCGGTATAGGCGCCGGCGCGGAAGACGTAGCCGTGAATGGCAAAGCCGTCGTGAAACTGGAAGCGCATTTCGCCGACGGCACGGACGCCCCGCGGGGTAATGTGCAATTCTTCCTGGACCTCGCGGATGGCGGCCTGGCGCGGCGTTTCGCCGGGTTCGAGCCGTCCGCCCGGGCCGTTGATCTTC
>JAIPIQ010000147.1 GCA_021734645.1 Fidelibacterota bacterium
GAGTATCGTTTGGGTTCGCAGGGATTTCGGCATCCGGCGCCACTCGAAGATGCGCAGGCCGCGCTGCGCACGGTGCGCCTGCGCGCGGCGGAATTCGGTGTGCTGCCGCGCAAGTTGGGGATCATGGGTTCCTCGGCGGGCGGGCATCTGGCCGCACATACCTTGACGGCCTGGCCCCGCACGGATCTGGGCGCCGCCCTGCGCCCGGACTTCGGCGTGCTCTGCTACCCGGTCATTACCATGAACGGCCCGCACACCCACCAGGGTTGCCGCAGCCTCCTCGCCGGCCCGGATGCCCCGGACGCCATCCTCGCCGAACTATCCTGCGAGCGGCACGTGACCGCCGAAACGCCACCGTGTTTCATCTGGCATACAGCCCAGGACCGGAGCGTGCCGGTGGAGAACAGCCTGGATTTCGCCGCGGCCCTGCGCCGGAACGGCGTGCCCTTTGAGTTGCATGTCTATGCCCGGGGCGGCCATGGCCTCGGACTGCGCGCGCCGTTCAACTGGGCGGCCGATTGCCGCCGCTGGCTGGATCAGATTACGGCCGCGTAACGGGTCCGCACGGCGCCAGGCTCAACCCGCAGCCCTCCCGCGGCCATATTCTCGCAAAGCTCCACGCCCCCAATATCACTACCACCGTGCACTTGATGCACCAACGCGGGCTCTGATCTTTCTGCTGCTAACCGCGCTGACGATGGTGATGCTCACCTTTCGGGATTTGGGATTCGGGCTCTATGAGGGGTGGCATTTACTCACTGCCCTGGTGGGGCTCCTGGGCATAGCCGGCGCCGCCCGCCAAACCCGTCAGGGTCTTCGTCTATGACCCGCCACACCCACCCCCCCCCACCCAGCCACCCAGCCAGCACGCTTGCACGCACGCTTCCAGCTGAAGAAATTGCTGAGAAATTCCATTGACCCCACCGCAATTCCGGGTATACTCCCCGCCAGTAGGTGAACACTATCAGTACCACCAGGGCTGCCCGGCGGTTGCCCTCTTTCGGCAACCCGCGAGTGCACACCTGGAGATGCAGATGAACGTGAAAGACAAACAGATTTTGCGCCGCTTGGCGGAGCGCTACAGCGCGATCGCCCATTTGGATATTCAGCAGCAGCGGATGGAACGCTACCGCCAGACGAACGCCCGGGAGCCGGTCCGGCCAGTGGTCCTGATCAGCGAGGTGCCGTGGGGCGAGATCAAGGACGAGGCCCTCACCAATCGCTGCGCGCCCGACCTGGCCTGGCTGGAAACCCACTTGCGGCAGACCCTCTACCAGTGGGAACACTTCCAGGTGGATCTGGTGGTACCACCCGTCTTCCGCGTGGCCAAGCAGCGCCATCGGTCACGAGGCATCGGCCTCGAAGTCCAGGACCATCAGATCAAGGGGGATACCGGCGCCCACATCTCGGCCCATGCCTATCGGGATCAGCTCCAGAACGAGGACGACCTGGCCAAGTTGCAGGTCCCGGAGATTGTGTATGACCAAGCCGGATCTGAAGAGGCGCTGACCGTCGCCGCGGAAGTTTTTGCCGGGCTGATGGACGTGCAACTGGTGGGCGGATCATTGAACTACAGCATCTGGGATCGGATCGCGACGTTCCGCGGCGTGGAGAACCTGCTCATGGATCTGGCCATGCGCCCGGCCTTCATGCACCAAATCGCCCGGCGGTTCATGGAGCTTGCCCAGGCGGAATTCAAGCAGCTCGAGGAACAGGGCCTGCTTGATTTCTCCCCGGTGCTCCTCCATTGCACGGCGGCCTGTTCGCGGGATCTGCCCGCCGCCGATTTCGCGGGCCACGTCCGGCCCCAGGACGTCTGGGGCCGTTGCGCCGCCCAGATTTTCTGTTCGGTGTCCCCTGACATGCACGACGAGTTCGACCTGACCTACAACCAGGAACTGTTCCGGGACTGCGGCCTGCTCTATTACGGCTGCTGTGAACCCCTGGACAAAAAAATCGAGATCCTGCGCCAGCGGTTCCAGAACTTGCACAAGATCTCCATCACGCCCTGGGCAGATGCGCGCCGGGCGGCCGAACACATGGGGCGCGACTATGTAATGGCCGCCAAGCCCAATCCGGCCTTCGTCGCCACCCCCCAATTCAATCCCGAACCCGTGCGCGAAGAGATCACCCGGTATTGTGAAGCCTGCCGCGCGCACGGCACCACTTTGGAATTTGTCCTCAAGGACATCAGCACAATCGCCAACCATCCCGGGCACCTCACCCAGTGGGCCGCCACCGTCCAGGCCGTCCTCGATGCCTACTACGCCTGAGGTGGTTCTTCCTTAGGCGAGAGCCAGAAATTGGGACGGGTGCGCATGGGCGCCCAGTAGCCTGGGATATCAATGGCGCGCGGGTTGTTTTCCACGCCGCGCCGGTAGTAGGAAACAGTTTGGAAGAACTGCATTTCCTCCAATTGCCGGTTATAGGCCTCGAGGGTGTCCGCCTGCCAGCCATCGGAGAAGATATGGGGCTGCAGGGCGTCGAACACCGCGCGCGCGGCAGGCGCCTCCGCCAGGTTGTTGATCTCCCCGGGATCATCCTGAAGATTGAAGAGTTCGTACGCCGCCGCCGCGCCATAATAATTCAACTTCCAGGGGCCTTGGCGGACCATGCGCGTGCTGCCCCCGGGACCATCGTGATACTCGGCCCGGATCAGGCGCGGCGCGGCGGGGGCGGAACCGGCCGCGGCCCAGGGCGCCAGGCAATCCCCGTCGCGCGGAAGGGCGATTTCCACCCCGCCCCAGGCACAGAGCGTCGGGAAAAGATCCACCAGCGAGACCGGCTCCCGGATGCGCGTCGGGGCGTCCGGCGTCCGGCGCGGATCCCGGATAATCAGCGGCACCCGCAGACTGTCCTCGAAAAAACAACTTTTGTGCCAACGGCCATGCGCTCCCAACATCTCGCCATGATCAGACATATAGACCACGATGGTATTGTCCGCCAGCCCCGTGGCTTCCAGCGTGTCCAGCAGGCGCCCCACGTTGCGATCCACAAACTCCACCAGCGCATAATAGGCCGCCCGCGCAATCTTCCGGCGCGCGCGCGAAACCGATAACATTTCCGTGCGCGCGATATAATTCCGGTGATAGGCATGCAACCCATCCTCTTCATCCTCGGGCAACGGGACATCCTCGAGGCGCTGCCGGTATTTTTCAAACAGCTCCGGCTCCGCGAGGTAGGGACAATGCGGTTGATGAAAGCCGACGGTCAGGAAGAAGGGTCCCCCGCCATCCCCGGCGTAAGCCGTCAGGCGGTCGCAGGCCGTTTGGGTCACGGCGCGGTCAAAGGCCAGCACGGAGGTCTCACCGGCGCCGGACATGCGCAGCGGGGCGGGAATATTGCCATTGCCGAGATGTTCTTCGGTCAGGGGCCGGTAGCTATGGTAGGTCTTCGAACCGGGCAACAGCACCCCGTACGGCGCAATATCGCCGATGGGCCGCTCGAGGTAGCCGTGATATTGGTCCGGCCCGACAAAGTGCATGCGACCGGCCAGCGCCGTATGGTACCCCGCCCCGCCCAGAGCATGGGCAATGGTGGTCTGGCGGCTGTCCAGGATGGCGCCGTTGGTCAGGGCGCCGATCCGGAAGGGCTGCCGCCCGGTCAGAAAACTCATGCGCGAGGGCACGCACAGGGGGGCGTTGCAATACGCGGCCTCGTAGGTCACCCCGGCGCGAGCCAAACGGTCAAGATTCGGCGTCTCGACCCATTGATCGCCATAGCAGCCCGCCAGGCGGGCATTGTGCTGGTCACTGCAAATCAGCAGGATATTCGGTTGCATGGGTTGATCTCCGGGGGGGTGAACGTTCGGCCTCTGGGGCGGCGCGGTTAGCGCCGTACGGTGCCGCCGTTGATTCGACGGTGTTTTTTCCGGGCGTGCAAGTCAAAGATCACATGTCCTGAAGCGCCTTCTTTGACCATGAGCGACTCCGCCAACCGACGCACGTCGTAGTTACGCCGCGCGGCGAGATAACTGACTACCGACGTCTCGATATGCACCGTCTTCATTACAATATCCTAGGTCCTGGAAACATCGAAAGCGAGCTTTCATTCTCCGGCCGAACGTCCGGCGTCAGTTTTGCAAGCTTGCGAGCATAAACTGGACGCCGTGGGATTCTGGCTGACCGCCGCCGCTCGACGCAAGTCAGTGAATCGTGATTGCGCCCAGCCAACGCCTGCCGTCATGGCGGCAAGGTGGCAAGCTTGCGAGCCGACCAGGCTCGGCGTGGTTGGCGCACGCTCTCTTTCCCGCTTACTGGCCATGATCGAGCGGCGATTAAGGAGAGAGATTAGGATTAAAGATTAGGGAACAACATCCGGCCACCTCATCTTTCGCCCTAATCTTTCGCCCTAATCTTCCCTGTCGGTACTGCGACGACTACGGATGACGATTGCAAAGAATCGTCCTCAATGACCGTTCAAGCGCGCGGCTGTAATGGTACCCGTTCGCGGGCGATGACTGAATGCTGAACATTGAGCGCCGGAGGAACAGAAGATCGCATGGAACGTGAATGTATGGTCACAAAGAGGCTCATAATGCACAAGAAGGCAGGGGATTACCACGAGCGCTCTTTGGAGTGCGGCAGCGTGAGCTGCCGCTTTTTACGGTGCTTGGATCAGTGACAGGTCGGGCGCTTGGTCAGGCGCGCGGCGAAGCAGCGCTTCGCCGCTGAAAGCGGCAGCTCACGCTGCCTCACTCCAATATTTTGGCCCATGGAGCCCGTGAATGGCTACCTGCAAACGCCTGAGCCAACCTTCACCGCGGCTTCCTGAAGCAGGGATCAGTCGCCTACCGCTTCGCAGTTGGAACTAATCCTTGGGATGTTTGGCGATGCTACGATTCTGAAGTCCTTCAGCGCAACAACGCTCTCCCATTGGGGTAACCTGTCGGCAGGGCCAGCGATCTTGACCAATGGCTGTGCACGCTCTGCGAGCGCGTTAATCTTGGCCCAGAGAGTTATGTCTCCCCAGAACTGTGGGGGCTGCCTCTGACAGCTTGGCGTACTGACAGCGTAGCGTCTTTAGAACGCGCGACCGATCCAGTCCGCCCGCGGTAGCTTCTTCCAGAAATGCCGCCCGGGCAATGATGGTCGCCTCGTTAGGCCAACCGGGACACCGGGGGCCCTCATACAGCACGTCAGTTCGGGGCATGTAACGATAGTGCGTCATAAGAAAAGCGTCTTCCTTGCTTCTGTCCCGGTTTCCAACCTCTCTTAACATCCATCCCACGGCTTTGTGAATCAAGTCGTTTGTGTACCGTGTATGATTCAGATATGTTCGGTAGATTATTGCCCGAACGGCCGCATCGCCTGCCCTGAATTTCTGCGTAAGAATAATCAGGGCCAGAAGGCGTTCCTCATGAAACGCTGACTGGAGCAGCGTTACGGCATCGGCCATAGGCAAAGCCCTGTATTCTTTCGCAACAAGACGAATAGCCGGAACACGAACACCGAGAAACCGATCTCCTTCGCCATATTCTCCAGGACCGGTTTTGAAGAAGCGTTGTGTCGCTATGGCATCCGACTTGTCAGCGAATGCTCGCAGTGCAACGCTGATATCTTTAGGCATAAGCACAGATATTCCTTGATCGCTAACGCAATTATTTTTAGCGCTGCACGGCTGAAAGACCGGCCTTGTGGTCAGATTCGGCGCGCACAGCGGCGGTTCGCTCCTTCTGCTTCGGTCTTATGGACAAGCAAGCATTCATGTTGGCGCGAATTCTGCGCAAACCGGCCGGGAAGTCAAGGAGCAATGTCGCCTGAACGGGCGTGCGAGGGGCGTCATTGCCGATGGCAAAGAATCGTCCCTCGTCGTCGTCCTCGTCCATCGTCCTCGACAAACGGGGCGGGGGCATCGAGGACGACGACGATGGACGAGGACGAGTACGATTTGCAGGGCGTCAAGGACCGATCAAGCGCAGTTCCCCCCATGCTCACTCGGCTTCTCTTTCACCGGCCACAGTCAGCCAGATGTCTCGAATATTCCGCCGCGCCGCCCCGCGCCACAGCACCCAGCGAACCATTTCCCATGTCCGTCGCCGCCCCGCATAACGCCTGATCCAAACTTCACCGCGGCTTCTTGAACCAGGGCTCAGTCGCCGACCGCTTCGCAGTCGGAACGAATCCTTGGTTTGTTGAGAGCCTTCCGGTCCTAGGCCGTTTGAAACTGCATAATGGAAAGCTCGTCCTTGGTGGCTCGTGCTGAGACACCAAGAAATTCAACTCCAACAACTTTGTCATTTTCATCAAAATCCAGAATGACCCCGGGGCGGACTTCTTCAGACTCTACGATTCGATTGTCATCCAATCGGAAATAGAGAGCATCGCTCTCCTTGTCCAGTTTGATTCTCATCTCATTCTCCTTAATCTCCGGTCAAAGAAGGCAGTTACACGTTTCTCCGGAAATACAACTACATTCACAACAATTCGAAGCCATCGGTTCTCACACTCCGGAATCTGCTTGATGTAGTGACGCGTGCCGTCGTCGTGATCTTCCGTCTGGTCTGGATGTTCAAGGACCGCATCGACCCATTCGCGTCTTATTCCGCGCTCCCGCAGCATGCCTGCAAAATGAATTGAGTCTTCCATGGCGATATAGACTATCAGCCGGAACCGTGATTGTCATTCATATCTTCATGCTCCCAACAGAATAACTCCAGCGCTGCACAACTGAAAGACCGGCCTTGGGGCCGGATTCGGCGCGCACAGCGGCGGTTCGCTCCTTTTGCTTCGGTCTCATGGCCATCCCAGGATTCATCTTGGGGCGAATTCTGCGCAAACCGGCCGGGAAGTCAAGGGCGAATCTCGCCTGAACGGGCGTCCGAGGGGCGTCATTGCCGATGGCAAAGAATCGTCCCTCGTCGTCGTCCTCGTCCGTCGTCCTCGAAAAATGGGGCGCTGGCATCGAGGACGACGACGATGGACGAGAACGAGTACGATATGCAGGGCGTCAAGGACCGATCAAGCGCCGTTCCAGCACCTGATCCAGTCCTCACCGCGGCTTCTTGAACCAGGGACTATTCGCCCACCGCTTCGCTGTCGGAACTAATCCTTGGTTTGTTCGCAATTCTCACTTGAGCAGTTCAAGTGCGTGCGGACCGAGAACAAGCAGCCCGATGACCACAGCGCCGATTGCCGAGATCAACACGGCACCCGCTGCAACGTCCTTGGAGTGCTTGACCAAT
>JAIPIQ010000148.1 GCA_021734645.1 Fidelibacterota bacterium
CAGGAGCTGGCGCACCCAGGGGCCGCATTCGATCCGGTTCTCGTGGCGATAGCCCTGGGCGACTTCCTTCAGCGCCAGCGCCAGATCTCCGCTAACGAGCGTAGCGGCGCTGGCCTGCAGGGCGGCGGTCTGCGCCGCATCATCCGTCTGGGCCAGGGTGGCCGCCGCGCCGCCATACTCGCTGGCAACGTCCGCCAGGACCTTGCGCATCTGCGCCAAGCTCAGGGGCTGTTTGGCGGTGAAGACCAGGGCGCCCACGATGGCCTGCAGGGTGGGGGGGGTGTCCGTCGGGTTCATGCCTCGTTCTCCGTGTCGGGGGGCGCAGGCGGCTCATCGGCGGCCGCGCCGCGTAGAATCAGAATATCGCCCAAGGGCGATTCCTGGCCCGCGCGCACCTGGCGCAAGCGGATCAATTCCAGCAGGGCCAGGAAGGTGCAGACCAGCTCATGGCGACTGACCGCCCGCTCGAACAGCGAGCGAAACGACAGGCGTTCGACCCGCTGCATCCGCCCGATGATTTCCTCAATCTTTTCGGCGACCGTGAATTGCTCGGTGAAGATTTCCTTGAGATCCTCGCGCTGGACCCGCTTGAGCGCCTCCTGAAAGGCCGAGATCAGATCGAAAATGCTGACGTCCTTCAACGAGGCGCCGGGATCATCCTCCCAGGCGCCGCCCTCGGCCTCGCGGCCGAAAATGTGCTCCTGGCGCGCTTCGAGATCCTCCAAGTGGACCGCCACGTCCTTGAATTTCTTGTATTCGACCAATTGGCGGACGAGATCCCAACGGGGATCTTCCTCTTCCTCCTCGATTTCCGGCAGTCCCTCGCGCTCTTCGATGGGCAGCAGGGTGCGGCTCTTGATCATCATCAGGGTGGCGGCCATGACCAGGAAATCCCCGGCGATATTCAGGTCCAGCATCCGCATCAGGTCCATATATTCCATGTATTGGCGGGTGATGCGCTCGATGGGAATATCGTAGATTTCCACCTCGTCTTTGCGGATCAGGTACAGGAGCAGATCAAGGGGGCCCTCGAAAACCTCGAGCCGGACTTTGTATTCCTCGGTGGCCACGGCGTTCAATCCAGTCCCACCGCGTGGCGGGCGCGGTCGAGGGTTTCGCGGGCGGCCGCGCGGGCGCGCTGGGCGCCGGCGGCGAGCACATCCGCGACGTAATCGGGATCCGCCTCGAGGGCGGCGCGGCGGGCGCGCAAGGGCGCGAAGTGGGCTTCCATCAGCTCCCAGAGCGCCTTCTTGACCTCGCCGTAGCCCAGCCCGCCGGCCCGGTAACGGGCCGCCATATCCGCCTGTTGCGTGGGGGAGGCCAGCAGCCGGTACAGGGCGAAGACGTTGCAGGTCTCGGGATCCTTGACCTCTTCCAGCGACTTCGAATCGGTCACGACGCGCATGACTTGTTGCCGGGTCGCCTTGAGGGGCCCGAACAGCTCGATGGTGTTGCCATAAGACTTGGACATTTTCTGGCCATCGAGGCCCGGCACCAGCGCCACATCGTCGCGAATGACGGGTTCGGGCAGCCGAAACACATCGCCAAACGTATGATTGAAACGCTGGGCGATGTCGCGCGTGACCTCGACATGCTGCTTCTGGTCGCGGCCGACGGGGACCCAGTCGCTCTGCACGGCCAGAATGTCCGCGGCCATGAGCACGGGATAGCTGAAGAGGCCGTGACTGGCTGCCAGGCCCTTGGCCAGCTTATCCTTATAGGAGTGGCAGCGTTCGAGCAGGCCCATGGGACAGATGATGGACAGCAGCCAGGTCAGCTCGGTGACCTCCGGCACGTCACTCTGGCGGTAAAAGGCCGTCTTTGCCGGATCCAGCCCGCAGGCCAGAAAATCCAGGGCCACATCCCGGGCCAGTTGCCGCAGGCGCCCGGCATCATGCAGGCTCGTCAGGGCGTGATAATCCGCAATGAAGAGAAACGCCTCGCCTTGTTCCTGCAACTCGATGGCCGGCTTCATCATCCCAAAATAGTTGCCCAGATGCAGTTGCCCGGAGGGCTGAATCCCCGACAAAATTCTTTTTTTGGACGCCATGATCGTATCGTTTCCTTTTCGTTCGCTGTGAGTGGGCTTGCGGACAGACCCTACCCGATGGGGGCCGCTGAAGCAATCGCAATTCGCCGTGAGTCGTCGGTTCCCTGCATTGCCCCCGGGGGCCAGCCGGGGTGTGCTTCGTGAAAACGGGGGTTGGAAACGCTTGACGAATGGCGTGTGATGGGGGATGTTTCCGGCCAAGTCAGGAATCAGTATGCAAAAAAAACAAACTGTATTGAAGCGCTCCGTGGGCTATGAAATCCGGGTGCTGTTTCTTTTGTTGATGGCCTTCGCGGCGGGAACGTATTTGACCCTGGCCGTGCGCTGGTGGGCGGGGGGCCTGTTGTGGGTCGTGGGACTGTTCCTGCTGATTCGTTTCCTGCTCCGGACGGCGGCGGTGCGGCTGCGGCCCGAAGGGGTGCGCTGGCGGAGTTTCCTGATTGGTCGCGGCGTTAAATACGCGGATGTGCAGCGGATTCAATTGGATGTGGTCGGATCTTCCCCCCTTGATCAGTGCGTGCTTTTGACCATGCGGGATCACAGCCAGCAACGGATCCCTCCCCCCCATGGCTGTAGTGTGAATACTTTGCACAATGTGGTATCCCGCGGCTGGAGCGCGGCCCGCGTCGAGCCGGACGAGGCCAATGATGAGGCCAAGCTGTCCCTGAGCCCGCGGACCCCGCAACGCCGCAAGCCGCTGAATCAGCCCTCACGGGCCTGGGTGGCCCGCTTGACCCTTTCCCGCCGCTGCGCCCGGGGCAGCATGCCGACCGCCCACACCTGTCGCTCCACCGAAAATGCGCTGGTGGCCCAGTATGGCCCCCCGGACTGGGTTGGTTTGGCCCTGCGGCCCCAAATGTATAAGGCGGGGCTCTTCCAGGTGCGGCGCAAGCGCGCCCAGCGCGAGGCCGCCCAGAAGCGCTGGCGGTCGCACTGCTACCGGGTCTTGCCGGCCACGTCGCTGGCGCAGATCATCGGGCCGGAGGGTCAGGCCCTCGTCAACGGGCAACCCATCGTGGCGTCCGTGGGGAGTCGCCGGGGCTGGCGCAAGGCCCAACGCCGTTCCCAGATGCTGAATGCGTTCCTGATTACGCTGATCATCCTGATGCTTCTGGGGATCGCCGGGGCGATCTATTACGGCACGCATGGCGGGTTTACGCGGGTCAAACTGCCCGGCGGCGAGCGCCGGGGCGGAGCAGAACGGCCCAGCGGCTACGACCTCATGCGTTGAGCGTGGCGAGGTACTCGGTTTCGAAGGCGCCAAAAGCCTGCTCGGCGGCGGCATAGACTGGCGCGGTTTCCGGGCGCGGCTCCACGCGATCGGTGGCCCGCGGGGTGGCGAAGGGGGCGACGAGGGCCGACCAGTCGGGCGCGGCGCCATCGGCCTGGCGGCGGGCGTGGGCGGCCCGCAGGGCGGCGCCGAGCGCGGCGCTGTTGCTGACCTGGAAGCGATAGACGGGGCATTGATGGACATCGGCCATGACGCGCAGGATTTCCGGATTGATCGAAGCGCCGCCGGTGGCATAGATCTGACGGGGCGCGGCATGCAGCCAGCGGGCGTGGCGCCGCATGCTGAGCTGCTGGCATTCGACGACGGCCCGGCAATTGCGGGCGGCTTCGGTGGCGTTCAGGTGGCGGCGTTGCACGCCGGCGGTCAGGACGCGGGGCACGATTTCCGGATCAAAATAGGGGAGCATGAGGGCGCCGTCGTTGCCCGGGGGCGTGGCGCGCAGGGCGGCGGAGAAGCCGTTCCAATCGAGTCCGTAAGCATCGCGTACCCGTTCGCGGGCCAGGGAGCCGTTTTTGAAGCAGATCAGGGTCATGTAGTCGCCCGTGGGCGCGCCGAAGACATGGCCCTCGCCGCGCGGATCGGTGCGGCAGGCGCTGATCAGGCCGAAGAAGGTGTCGCTGGTGCCCAGGCTGATGGCCATGGCGCCGGGTTCAGTGAGGCCCAGGCCAATGATGCTGTTGGGGTTGTCGCCGGACCAGACGCCGATGCGGGTGGCCGGATCGAAGCCGTAACGCGCGACGAAATAGGGGCTGATGGGGCCGAGGATCGTCCAGGGGGCGACGAGGGGCGGCAGGCGGCGGGCCAGGTCGGGGGCGGTGGCTTCGAGGGCGGCCGGCAACCATTGTCGTTGTTGGATATCCATCAGGTTCATGCCGGCGCCATCGCCATGGTCAATGGGGGCGACCGCCCCGAGCAGGAGCGAAGCGTGGAACGAACTCACCAGGGCGATGTGGGCGGTTTGGCGGTATCCGGCCGGATCGCTTTTGTAGAAGCGGCGGATTTGGGGACCGGTGAAGCGCTCGAAGGTGGTCGAGCCGGTGGCGGCCGCAGTGGCGGCCGGGCCACCGAGGGCCGCGCAAATTTCTGCGCATTCGGCGGTGGTCGAGGAGTCCATCCAGATCGGCGCGGTGGGTCGGCTGAACACCGTGCCCAGTTGGGGCGCGAGGGGGCGGCCCGGATCAAGGGCGCGCAGGGCGGCGGGCCAGGAGGCATTCAAGTAGACCGAGCCGTGTTGTTGTCCCGAACCGCTGATGCACCGCACCTGATGCAGAGGGAAGCCCTGGGCTTTCAGGCGCTCGAACAGGGCCTCGAGGGCGGCGACCCACAGCAGGGGCGGCGCATGCACCACCTGGGGGTCGGCCTGGGGCAGCACGCCGCGTTGCGCGCCGTGGGCGGCGCCGCATTCGTCGTAGGAAATGCTTTCGGTCGCAATGATCCGGCCGGCCTCGGCCTCGAGGATCAGGGCGGTCAGGCTCTGGGTGCTGGCATCGAGCCCGAGGTCATAGCAGGGCGTGTTCATAGCCACTCCGCGGTTACGGCCAGGGCCAGGTGATCCCGGAAGGGGAGAACCAATACGCCCTCGAGGGCGGCGGGCAGGGGTTCGGGGCGGCCGTGCGCCCAGGGGAGGGTCAGGGACAGGCCATCGGGATGCACCTGCCAGACCTGGGGAGCGGCCGGCGCGAGGCTGCCGTCCGCGGCATAGAACCAGGCGTCCTCGAAGTCCGCGCCGCGCCATTGGGGCGGCAGTGCGACCATTAACGTTATCTGCTGGTCGTCAGCCCGGGCGGTGAAGGGCAGCGCATGCGCGCTGGTGGGCAGGGCGGCTCTGGCGCGGGCAAAATGCGCCGCGACGTCGGGCGCGGGCGTGCCGGGGGTGGTCGGCAGGCGCAGGGTCAATTCGGCGCGGCCGGGTACGCAGATGGCTTTGCAGGCCAGCCATTGCAGCCGCACGCGCAGGACCACTTCATCGGTATCGAGTGGGGCGGGCACGTTGATGCGGACGGGGAGCAGCACCTCGCCGTCGTAGCCGTAACTCATGAGGGGGCCGTCCGGAAACCGCCGGGGGGCCGGCCATTGAATGGCGCCGGCTTCAAAGCCGGGCGGGAGGTCCCAGGTGGCCTGGGGGGGCATGCCGGCATCCCCGGGATTGCGCCAGTAGATGTGCCAGTCCGGTTCAAGCTGAAACAGCAGGCCCAGCTCGAGCGGCTGGCCCGGCGTGACGTGCCCGGCCGCGCTCACCAACGTCACGCGCCCCTGCTCGGTCACGGCCACGGACGCTTCTTCCGCGGCCAAGACCGGCGCGCAAAAAACCAGGAGACTGCCCAGCAGCAGGGCGTAGACCCCCAAATGCTTACTCTTCAAATTTGCGCAGTACATAGGGCAACAGTCCTCCGTGACGGTAGATATTCCACTCGAGGGGCGTATCAATCCGGATCAACGCCTCAAAACAGATCTCGCGGCCGTCCGCGTTCCGGGCGCTGACCTGTGCCGCGCGCCGGGGGACGTAGGGCTCGCTCAACCCGGTGACCCGGTAGGTTTCAAAGCCCGTGAGCCCGAGGGTGTCCGCAGTCTGGCCCTCGGCGAAGGCCAGGGGCAGCACGCCCATTTCGACCAGGTTGCTGCGATGGATGCGCTCGAAACTTTCGGCCAGCACAACTTTGACGCCCAGGAGCGCGGTGCCCTTCGCGGCCCAGTCGCGGGACGAGCCGGCGCCGTACATTTTGCCGGCCAGGATCAACAGCGGGGTGTGCGTCGCGGCCTGGCGCTGGGCCGCTTCGTAGATGGGCAGCTCTTCGCCGCCGGGCGCCAGGCGGGTCCAGCCGCCTTCACGGTCGGCCAGCCGGTTGCGCAAGCGGATGTTGGCGAAGGTGCCGCGCAGCATGACCTCGTGATTACCCCGGCGCGAGCCGTAGGAGTTGAAGGGCGGCGGGGCGGGGCCCTGCGCTTGCAGGGAGGCGGCGGCCGGGCTGCCGGCGGCAATCTGGCCGGCGGGCGAGATATGATCGGTGGTGACAAAGTCGCCGAAGAATCCAAGCACGCGCAGGCCGTCGAAGTCCGTGCCGGGCGCGGGTTCCGCGGGCAGGTCGCTGAAGAAGGGCGGCTCGCGGATGTAGGTCGAATCGGGTTCCCACGGGAAGAGGGCGCCGTCCGGATTGGGCAGGGCGTCCCAGATGGGGTTGGCTTGCGCCGCCGGGTCATAGGCTTCCGGGTAGTCCGCGGCGCGCAGGGCCGCCTGGCGGGCGGCGGCCAGTTCGGCGGGCGTGGGCCAGATGTCCGCGAGCAGGACCGGTTGGCCCTGGGCATCATGGCCCAGCGGTTCCCGGGTCAGATCGCGCCGCACGTTACCGGCGAGGGCATAGGCCACCACCAGCAGGGGCGAGCACAAATAATTGGCGCGGGTCAGGGCGTGAATGCGGCCCTCGAAATTGCGGTTGCCGCTCAAGACGGCGGCCACCACGAGATTCTGCTCGCGGACGGCGGACTCGACCGCCGGGGGCAAAGGACCACTATTGCCGATACAGGTGGCGCAGCCATAGGCGGCCACGTCAAAGCCCAGCGCAGCGAGATCCGCCAGCAGGCCGGCGCGCTCCAGGTACCGGGTCACTACCCGTGAGCCCGGCGCAAAGCTGGTCTTAACGCCCGGGGCGACCTGCAAGCCCCGGGCGCGGGCTTTGCGGGCCAACAAGGCCGCGCCCAGCATCAGATCCGGGTGCGAGGTGTTGGTGCAACTGGTGATCGAGGCAATGACGACCGCGCCGTGGGCCAGGGGCGGCGTGCCGTCGGCGGCGGCGGCGGCGCTTTCTGGCGGCACGCCGAAGCCGCCGGCCGCGACCG
>JAIPIQ010000149.1 GCA_021734645.1 Fidelibacterota bacterium
GAGGCCCGCGGCACCTGATCGCCATGCCGACCATCCTCGATCAAATCATCGCCCGCGTGCTGGCCGACCTCCCCGCCGCCGAGGCCACCGTCCCGCGCGCCACCCTCATGGACCGCATTGCCTCCCGACCACCGCGCGCCGGCTTCCGGGCCGCCCTGGCCGCCCAGACGCCCACCCCGCGCATCATCGCCGAGCTGAAGAAAGCCTCGCCCTCGAAGGGCCTCATCCGGCCCGACTTCGACCCGGTCGCCCTCGCGCAGGATCTCGCGCGCGGCGGCGCCGCCGCCTTGTCGGTCCTCACTGAACCCCACTATTTCCAGGGCGCGCCCGCCTACCTCGAAGCCGTGGCGGCCGCCGTGGACCTACCCCTCCTGCGCAAGGACTTCATTGTCTCGGACTACCAAATCCTCGAAGCGCGCGCCTGGGGCGCCAGCGCCATCCTCCTGATCGTCGCCGCGCTCGAACGAAATCACCTGCGCGACCTCTACCAGACCGCCCGCGGCCTCGGTCTGGATGTGCTCTGCGAAATTCACGACCGCCCCGAACTCGAAACCGCCCTGGCCTGCGGCGCCGACCTCGTGGGCATCAACAGCCGCAACCTCAAAACCTTCACAGTCAACCTCGATCCTGTGATCCAACTGCTACAGGATATTCCGCCAGGCATCGTCCGGGTCGCGGAAAGCGGACTCGACGGCCCCGCGGCCATTGCGCGCCTGCGCGCCGCCGGCGCCCAGGGCTTTCTGATCGGCGAACGCCTCATGCGCCAAACCGATCCCGGCCAAACCCTCGCCGCCTGGCTGGCCGGCCGCGCGGATTGAGAGTCAGACCCGGCTGAGCGTTTCTGAGACAGAGAATGTCTTTGTCTTTTCTGCGCAGGTACCTTTTGCCTATATTTCGCGGCAGAACAGGCCCGCGATTTCCTCGACAAGCCAGGCTCTGCTTTCCTCCAGAAATTGCCGCAGATAATCCTGCTTCATATGAAAATCCAAAGCCGCCTGATCACGCCACTGCTCATAAACCAGAAACATGGCCGGACGGTTCTCCACTTCATGCACGGTGTAGAAGATATTGCCCGACTCCCGGCGGGTAAGCTCGGCCATCTCGACCAGCCGTTGTTTGACTCGGGCGCCATGTTCCGCCTGGGCCCGAATGGGTACCATCAAGGTAATGCTTGGTGTCATTGCAAACTCCTTGTTCAATACGCTGCCATCGTGTCATCGGGCGATTCAAAACCAGCCATTTTTAGCTTGGATTTCGCTTGCTATATTAGGGACACTCTGTCAAGGTTGCAGAAAAGGGGTCAGGCCGCGATATTTACCGTTTTCCCGTGTTCATCAGAGAGGCCAGGAGCCTTTTTCGAAGAAGTGTGGCGGCCCGGCTGTTGTCGCGGGCGAACCAGTTGATCGCCAGGGAAGCCGTGGACGGGTGTCCCATCCGGGTTCGATCCATTTCCCTGTGACCGACGTGTGTTTTTTCATCCGCCACGCCAGCTCCTGTTTCTCCAGGCGTGTGCTTTTCGCACCCAACAGCTCCTCCTCCTCCACCCCCAGCAACTCCAGGCCCTCCCGCCACAAACGCTCCGCTTCCGCCGGGCCATGATCCCGCCGCTGGCCGCCCCGATGGGTATCCTGGTGCGACCGCCCCAGCTTCTTCGCCATTACAGTTGCTGGAACAGAATTCGCGCTCCATTACAGGCGCTGGAACGCGACAACGTGTTTCACTCGTCAGCGCCGGACGCCCGACACGCGACGCCCGACTCCCAGCGGGCACGGCCGGAGATGTGTAATTCGCCGGGCGTCGGGCGTCAAGGGCATTGGGGACCCAGAAGTGGCGCCTCCCAAGCTTTGTCGTGAGCTTTGTCGTGAGCCTTGTCGCGAGCTTTGTCGGTCCGGCAAGGTGTGAAGCGTATCCGAGAAGGGTGGCGATGAAGTGGGTTCCCGTGCCCCCGGCTCGATGAAGTTCACGGCAAAGGTTGCGATGGAGTTATACCGCCAAAGTTTACGAGGCAGTTTACGAAACAGTTCGTGCGCTGCCCACTCTTACCCGCTACCCTTACCCGTCGACACTTACCCGCCACCCTTGCTCGGATACACTACGCGATAGCCTTCCATCGAAACCCAATCGTTGGTACCCTCAAGAACAGAACATCCCGCCCGTTCCCAGAGATTCGAGTGTAGGAGTGCGTGTACGAGTAGGGATGCCTCCGCGCATCCGGCGCGCCCTCGCGCCAAGCCCCGCGAAGCACCGCCGACAGGATATGAGAGTCAGGGCGGGCGATGATGAGCGGGCAGAGAGTGCCTCCCCTCGTACTCTTACACCCACTCGTACACCCGAATCTCTTGGATTGCGCAGAATCTCTTGCGTGTGCTTGGCCGTTCACCGCGTGGTTCGGTGGAGTTCACGAAGAACTCCATCGTAATCTTTGCCATGCACATGAAGGTGGCGCAGGCATTCCTGCCTGCGCGGGTAGCGGGACGACTAGAGGCCGGGGATGGGCTGGGGCAGGTCGGAGAGGTGGCGGGGGGCGGGCAGCAGGGCTTGGTAGGCGGGGAGCGGGCGCAGGGTCTGGAAGCGGTCATCTTGACGGACCGCCTGGCGGACGCCGTCGCCGCCTTGCGCAATGGCCCGGCGGAGGGCTTCGAGGGCGGCATCGGTATTCTTGAGCAGGTTTTCCACGGCGGCCAGCTCGATCAGGACACGGGTATCCTGGGGCTGCTGCTCGACGTACCGGCGCAAGGCGACGACCAGCAGGTCGTAGCGCTGCAGCTCGGCATACATCTGCCCCACCCGCAGGTACAAATCGGCCGGCATGCCCTCCCGCTCGATCAACTGCCGGGTCAGCGCCTCGAACTGGGACATCAGCCCGAGATTGCGATACACATTCGCCAGCTCGAACATGTCCTGCAGGCTGCCCTGCTGGGCATAAACGATCTCTTCAAGCTCCAGCCGCCGGCCTTCAAACATCCGCATCTGCCGAATCTGGTCGAGAAAGGCCCGGATGCGCTCATTGTCCGGATCGCGCTCCATGAACGCCGCGATCAATTCCTCGGCCTGGTCAAATTTGCGCTGCTGGATATACACATCGGCCAACCGGAAATTGGCTTCGGGACTGAGCGGGTAGAGATCAATGGACTGCTGGAAGGCCTGCTCCGCCTCGCTCATCAGCCCACGCTGGGCGTAAAGCCCGGCAATGGCGCTCCGCAGCTTCGAGAACGTCTTGCGCGAGACGACATCCCGTAGGAAGGCCGGATCGCCGAGCATCCGCGCGCAATACCAGGTCCAGAATTCACGATCCTGACGAATCCGTTCATCGCTCAGTCGCGGCAGCGGCGCCTTGTTGATTTTGAGGATAAGCCCGTGGGGTTCCAGGTAGGGATACATCCAGGGGATGACGTAACTTTCCTCGATGTAGAAATCATGCAGATGCTTGTTGCGCTCGAAGATCATGCGGCAGAGAATGCCGTTGATCATCATCACGCCCTGAACGCCTTGGACACTGACCCGGCCGTCCTGCAAGACCACATCGGCCCCGGCGGGGACCCGACCGGACTGGACATCATCCACATACTCGCGGAAAGCTTCGTTGCTGTCGAACTGGGACGGTATCCAAATGCGGTCGCCATAGAGATCCCGCATGACATTCATGTAGGTATTGTCGGCCAGGGCATTCTGTGTGATCAGATAGACATCGGAGCGCACCTCGCCGGAGTAGATCATATAGGTGGGCACGAAGCGCCCCGGATCGGTGCCGCCAAAGAAGATGGCGTTGGTCGTCATGGGCGGCGGATAGGTGGGATCGGGATAGGCGGCCCAGACCCGTTCAAACTCCGCCGGGCTCAGCTTGTATTCGAGATCCGAACGGAGGCCCTCGACCCCGCGCAACTGCCAGTTGCCGAACTGCCAGCCGTAATCCTGGCGATGCTGGTCGCAGGCGCCCACCAGCTTGATGAAGCGGGCGTCATAGGCGTTGCGCCAGACAGGAAACAGGGGCAGCAACAGCGACAGGGCGGCCAGGGGATAGGCATAACCGGAGGAGCCCCCCAGGACGGTATCCAGCCAGGCCATGCCCAGCAGCAGACCATAGCCGATCCAGATCGCGAAAATGGCATGGGCCTGGATGTATTGTACCCGGCCGATGAACAAGGTCTGCACATTCAATTCCGGATATTGGAAGATCACGAAAATCACGGTCATGGAGAGGAAGCACACCAACGAGGTCAGCACCCAGCCACGCACGGCGTGGCCCATGCGCCGCAGGAACAGAAACGGCAGCAGCACCAGCCAGGTCAACCAGGGCGAAAACTGGGCCACCACGGAGACGTAATCCCGCGGATTGAATAGAATGGCCCAATTCATGCGCAGGAAATACCCGGGATTAGCCAGGGCGTGCCGCAAGTTATCAATGGGACTGATCTTTTCGTACTGGCCCCGGGTCAGGGCATGCTTGAACCCTTCCCAGGTGCGGGGATAGCCCCAGTTCATGGGGGGATTCTGCTCGGAGGCGAACGCCATGAATCCATAAAACGAAACCCCGAGGATCAAGAGCAGGGCCACGATCAAAACCTGGCGCCAATGGCGCATGAGCGTGCCCCGCACGAACAGGATCACCACCGGGGCGCAGAAGCACAAGACCGCCAGCGTGACCCGGATGGCGCGCCCGGTCGTGGCCTCCGGCCCCGCCGGCAATCCCAACGCCCCCGCAATCAGCAGCCCGCTCAAGGCCAGCAGCCCCACCGCCAGAAAATCATAAAACAAATCCGCCCGGCGATAGGCCACCGCCACCATCAGGCCCAGCATGAGAAAAAGCAGGCTCTGATGATTGGTCAGCCCCAAACCAAACAGAAACGCAGCCGCATACAGCGTCAGATCTTCATCCGGCCGGCACATCCAGCGATAAACCAGCACCAGTACGATCATGAGGAAGAACGCATTCAGACTGTACACTTCCGAGATCGTGCTCTGGGACCAGAGCACCGGACTGAAAGCAAACAGCAACGCGGCGCTGAACCCGCTGACCCAGCAAATCAGCGCCTCCTTGCGATAGCCCAGGACCGCGGTCTCCCGCCGCATGGAATGCAAAACGTCCGCCCCCGAGCGGCTGACCAGCAGCCCCAGCAAGCCGGACGCCAACGCGCCGAAAAAGGCCGAGCAGAAATTGACGCCCCAGGCCGGATTCGGCTGGCCGTGATAGGTGACGAACCGGAATACCCAACTGAAAAACCAGGCGGCCAGCGTCCAGATCGGATAGCCCGGCGGATGCGGCACGCCCAGGTAGTCCGCCGCGACAATCAGCTCGCCGCTGTCTTCAAGGGTGACCGTAGGCGCCAGCGTCCAATAGTAGACGCCCAGCGCAACCAGGAAACAGACCCAGAAGGCCCACCAGTCCACCGTCCGGAAAAACGGACCGGTCCGGCGGTCAAAGACCTCGAAGGCCGACCTGTCCGGTCCGACCGACGACGGCTCGGGCGACAACACCCCCTCCGCCGTCGTCGGCCCGGACGAACGCCCCGACTGATTTGCTTGAGCCATGAACGGCGACTATGCCTGGAACCGGCCGCCGTCAGGGCGCGGGATCGTACTCGACCCCCTCGCGCAGGCCTTCAATATACGCCTGGAACGCTTCCTGGCGCTCTTGACGGCCCAGCATGGCGCCGATCCGCTCGCTGGCTTCCTCGAAGGGCACCTTGCGGGCATCTTCCTTCTCGTCCACCAGGATCAAATGGTAGCCGTACTGGGTCTCGACGACTTCGCCCACTTCACCCACGGGCTGCGCAAAGGCCGCCGCGTCGAATTCCGGCACCATCTGGCCCCGGCCAAACTCACCCAGGCTGCCCCCCTGCTGCTTGCTGGGGCACACGGAATGTTCCTGCGCCAAGGCCGAGAAATCCGCCCCGGCCACCAGTTGCTCGCGCAAGGCCTCGATCTGCGCGCGCTTGGCCGCCCGGGCCTCTTCATCATCGTCCTCATCAAACGCGATCAGAATATGGCGGGCGGTGACCATCTCCGGCATTTCAAACTGCTCGATGTTCTCATCATAAAACGCGCGCACCGCCTCCTCGGTCGCCGGCGCCTCCGGCCCGACTTTGCTCTCGATCAGCTTCTCGGCCTGAATGGAGGTGGCCAACTCAGAGCGGACTTCCGCTTCGTCCAGATTATTCGACGCCAGGAAATCGGCCAGGGTCATGCCTTCAGGGAAGTTCGCGGTCAATTCCTCGAGGCGCGCCGATACTTCTTCCGGCTCGACGGTGATATTCTCCGCCGCAATCGCCGCGCGCAACACCGCGCGCATGATCAACCCGTCCAGCACCTGCTGCTGCATCTGCTGCCGCACCTGCGCCAGCCGCTCCGGCGGCACCTGGTCCCCTACCCGCTGCAACAGCTTGGCGACCTGTTCGTTGGCCTCCGCCTGCGTGACCTCGATTTCCCCCACCCGGGCCCGCACCGTCTCCGGCGCGATTTCCTCCACCACCGCCGGCGCCACTGCGCCCGGCTCGAAGATTTCCATCTGCTCCGTCAAATCAATGGTCTCGACTTCCGCCTCCATCTCGGTCTCCGCCTCCGGCGCGGACCGACCGCAACCCGCCAACACCACCGTCACAACCGCCAGGCCGCTCAGCAGCCCCCACCACTTACTCTTTTGCCTCTGCATAGTATCTTCTCGTCCTTCTCTGTTGCGGCACCGGCTCCGAGTTTGGAACCCTTGTGCAATCATTGACCAATCCTGAACCCCCCTCACAGAAATGTCAACCCCGCGTTATGCTCAATCCGCACCTCCCCGAATCGTTAGCGAAGCTGGCACGGAGATCGAGGTGTACGGGAAGAAGATCGAGGGGGCGCGGATCAACTACGAAGGGAAGTCGGCGTTATCTTGGCAGACGCTTTGGGCGGGTCCGTTGGACGGGGATTCTGGAGCGGCTGGCGAGTGAACTGCCCGAGAGCGTTTGGGGGGAGGCCTGCGATCGCAATGGAGTCGAGGAGACGTACGCCTGGGTGCGGCATATGCCTGGGGGGATGAGCACCCCGCAGCAGTTCGCGACCTGTCGCTGGAAACGGGACGGGGAGATGTTCTGGCGCTACGCCTTTGTGGCCTGCGAGCAGAACCCGGCGCGCACGCCGCAGTCGGTCTTCGAGCGCCACCGGCTCAAAGGGT
>JAIPIQ010000150.1 GCA_021734645.1 Fidelibacterota bacterium
GTGCAGCTCGATGAACCGGATGGTTTCCCTCGTCAATTTCCTTTTCCGGGCTGTGGCAGTTGCAAGGGGGGCAACCGCGCGGCGAGCAGACCCGGCAGGTCGGCGAGGTGTGCGAGATGGAAATCGGCCTCCGGGGGCGTAGGCGGCGGCGCGCCGACCAACACTGTGCCGCAACCCGCGGCGCCCCCGGCCTGCACATCCCGCAGGTGATCCCCCACTACCCAGGACGCCGCCAGATCCACATCATGATCCCGCGCGGCCGCCAGCAACAGGCCCGGCAGCGGCTTGCGGCAGGCGCATTCGCCATTCTGGTGGGGACAGACATAAATGCCATCCAGCGCCAGCCCCTCCCGCGCCAGCAGGCGGCCCAGCTCAGCGTGAATGGCCTCGACCGCCGCCGCGGCCATCCGGCCCAGGGCTATCCCGCGCTGGTTCGTGAACAGAAAAGCGCAATACCCCGCCGCGCGCACCACGCGCAGGGCCGCCACAAACTCCGGCTGTAAATGAAAATCCGCCACGCGCTCGACATAGCCCGGCCCCGGGGAGCGATTCACGATCCCATCCCGATCGAAAAACACGGCCCGACGGCCCGGCTTGGCAGTTTGCGGCGTCATCAACCCCACATTCCGCCAGATCGCAGGAGGCGTCAAGCGCCGTTGCCCACCCGATTTTTTGCCGTGACTAATGACCGGAGCTGGCGCATAAGTGTAGCGGAATGGATCAAATCAACGGGCGGCAGGAGTCGCGAAACGGAATCGAGGAGCAAATGAGCATGAAAAATACGCATTGGATGAGCCTGTTGCTCGGGATGACCGCCGCGCTGGTGGCCAGCCCGGCGCCCGCCCAGATGAATCCCGGCCAGAGCCGTAACGCGCCAACGGAGATCGAGCAGCTTCAGAAGGCGTTTCGCTATTTTCAGGAAGAAGGGGCCCGGACCCGCGCGGCCCTCGAGACGGCCCAGGCCGAGCAAGCCCGCCTCGAACAGGAACTGGCCGCTTTGCGGCAGGCCGCGGACCGCGTCCGCGCGGAGGCCGCCTCCACAACCACCGAACGCGAGCAGGAATTGCAGGTGCAAATCCAGGCCGCCGAACGACAGGCCCAACGTCTGACCCAGGAAAACGAAGGTCTCCGCCAGCAACTGGCCGAAACAAGCGCCCGCTTGACTGATCTCGAAGTCGCCGCCGCCACAGTGCCCGGCCCCGACGCCATCCCACCGCCCGCGCCCGCCGATGACGAACCGATGGACCTGCCCCCGGTCCCCGCCCCGCCGGCAACCCCCGAGGCCCCCCTCGAATTTGTCTGGGGCGCAGAAGACACTGACTTGGTATTGCCGCCTCCTGAACCCGCGCCGACGGAGGACATCCCTTCCGTGACCGTGCCCGAAACCGCTGACGTTGAAATGGAATTGGAAGAGATCATGATCCCCGCGGAAACCACGGGTGAATTTGAAATCGAGGATTTGACCGAGACGGTCGCGGCGCCCGCGCCCCCCCCGGAACCACCGATAATCATCGAACCCATCCTGCCCGAAGACGAACCGCCCGCCCTGCCGAGCATCGAGGAACGCCTGACCCAGGGCACCCGCGCCCTGCGTCAGGGCGACCTGACCACCGCCCGCCGGGCCTTTGATTCGGTCCTCGCCGAACAGCCCACCCAGCTCACCGCCCTGCTCGGTCTGGCCACCTGCGAGTATGCCACCGATAATTTCGACGCCGCCGACGAGTTGCTTTCCGTGGCCTTGATGCGCGTCCCCAACCATGGCGAAGCCCTCGGCCTGCGGGCCATCATCCGGTGGCGCCAGGGCCGGACCGAACACGCCCAGAACCTGCTCCGACGCGCCCTGACCGCCGATTCCTCGAATGCCCAGATCTTCAACTACCAGGGCATTATCGCCCACGGCCAGAACGATCTGCCCGCCGCCGCCGAAGCCTTTCGGCGCGCCATCACCCTGGACCCGGACCACATCGAGGCGCACTTCAATCTGGCTGTCATTTCCGTCATGCTCAATCCACCCCGCAAGGAAGAAGCCCGCAGCTATTATGAAAAGGCTGTCAGCCTGGGAGGCGAAAAAAATGAAGCACTCGAAGAACTTATCTATTGATCATCGTCCCGGCCGCGCCCGCATGGGCGCGACCCTGCTCCTCTTGGGGCTGATCGCGCTGGCGCGCTGGTCCACGGTTCAAGCTCAACAGACCGACCCGCGCCAACTCCAGTTGCGCGCCTATGAACTCCTGGTCAGCGCCGACCGCGACCGGGAGGCGGGCCAACTCGATTCCGCGCAAGCCAAGTACCGGCAGAGCCTGGCATTCTACGAACGCATCCGGACCGAGTATCCGGACTGGCAAACGGATATCGTCGCCTTCCGGGTCGAGCATTGCCAGGAAATGCTCGCCCGGGCCGGCGGCGCACCCAGCCCGACCACCGACCCCGCGGATGACGCGCTGCTGGGCCTGATTACGCCCGACCTGGACGAAAAGCCCGCCCCGGCCCCCCAGCCCGCCCCCGCCGCCCAGCCGATCCCCCGCCGCCAGGCGACCCCGGCCGCCACACCGCGCGGCGACAACGACCTGCATCAGCGGGTGATTCAATTGACCGAGGAAAACATGCAACTGCTCGACCAGGTGCGGGCCGCGCGCGCCGCCGAGCTGCAAAGCACCCGGCTGGCCGGCGAAGTGAGCCGCTACGAGCAGCAGGTGACCGATCTGCGCGCGGCGCTGGATGCGCGCAATGCCGAGCTGGCCGCCCTCAATCAGCAAGCCGCCGCCAGCCAGGCCGCCCACGCGCAACTCGAAGGCCAAATCCAGAACCTGCTGGCCGAAAAGGAACGTCAGTTGGCCGAGCAGGAAGATCTGCGCCGCCGCTGGCACAAGGCCCTGATCGAACAGCGGGATTTGGCGGCGGCACGCGGCGAACAACTCAAGCAAATCGAGGCGAACCAGGGCCAAACGCAAACGGACAGGGAACAACAGCGGGTCTTGATCGCGCAACTGCAACGGGAGAAGCAGGCGCTCGAAAAGGAACTCGAAGCGCAGGATACCCAATGGCGCAACGAGATGACCGTCGCCGCCCGCGAGGCAATTGCCGCCCAGAACAAAGTGGCCGAACTGGAAGAGCAGTTGGCCGACCTGCAGCGCGCCCATGACCAGGTGCTGAATGACCTGCAGCAGGGCAGCCAGGATTTTGCGCGCGCCCAAACCCGCGAAGCCGCGCGCCTCGAGCAATTGCGCGCCCAGGCCCAGGCCCACGAACAAGCCTTGAACGCCGCCCGGGAAGCCGCGGCGGCCGCCCGCACCGAACAGTCCCAAACCCAGACCGAGGCCGAAGCCCGCGCCCAGGAAACCGCGCGCCAATTGGCGGAAGCCGAAACGCAGATGGCCAACCTCCGCGCCCAACTGACCGACGCCGCCGAAACCCTCGAAATGGCCGATGAACGCCTGAAAAGCCGCCAGATGGACTGGACCAAGGAACAACAGGCGCTGACCCAGCGCGTGCAGACATTGAGCGCCGAAATCGCCACCGCCCGCCGCGAGTGGACCACCGAGCAGCAGAACGCCCAGGCCGCCCGCCAGGAAGTCGCCACGCTCGAGGCCCGCCTGGCCGAAACCGAGGCCCTGTTGCGTGAGCGGCAGGCCCTGACCGCCCGACAGGAACAGACCCAGCAACGCCTCGCCGAACTCGAACAACTGGCGGCCGCCAGCCAGCAGGAGCAAATCCGCGCCGAACAGGTCGAGCAAGCCCTGCGGGCCGAAACGGCGACCCTGGCTCAAGAACTGGCCGCCGCGAACGCCGCCCGCTCAGCCTGTGCGGACGAACTGGCCGAGGTGAAACGCAATTACCTGGAACTCGCGACCACCGCCGCCCAAACCCGCCTCGAATTGAATGCCCTGGCCCAGACCGAAGCCTCCCAGGCGGACGAAATGGCCCAACTGACCCGGCAGGCCGCGGACTTGCCGCCCCTGCGCGAACGGGCGGACAAGCTCGAACGAGCCCTGCGCGCCGCGCTGGCCGAGCTGACTCAAGCCCGCGGCGAGTTAACCGCCGCGCGCGAAGAGCTGGCCCTGAAAACTGAACGCGGCACGGATACCCAGCAGGCGCTGGACGCACTGCAGGCCCGGGTGCGGCAGCTCGAGGGCGAACAGACCGATGCGCTGGCGCAATTGCGCGCGGCGCAGGCTGCCGTCGAAGAACTGGCCCCACTCGAAGCAGAACTGGCGGATAAACAGGCGCAATGGACCGCGGCCGAGACCGCATGGCAGGCCGAGCGCCAGGCGCTGGAACAGGCCCGCGCCGAAGCAGCGGCGGCTTTGCAGGCCACCCAGGAACGTTTGACCGAGGCGCTCGCGGCCCAGGAGAACGCGGCCAGTGAAGAGCAACGCGCGGCCCTGCGCCTCGCGGCTCTTGATCAGGCCCGTCAGGGATTGCAGGAACAAGTTCTCTCCCTGCGCACGGAATTGGCTCAAGCCGAACAGGATAAAGCCGACCTGATGAACCAACTGCGCACCGTGCAGGCCGAACGCGATGCCGCCGGGGCACAGGCCAACCGCGTGCAGACCCTCGAAGCCGCCCACCAGGCCACGCTGGAACGCGAAGCCGCACTGACAACCGAGCTGACTGAAGCCCGGACGCAGCTGGCCGTTATCGAGGCCCAGTCTGAGGACGTGGCGGCACAGGCCGAAGCGCTGCGCGCTCATCTCCGCGAAGCCCAGGCGGACATCAAGGCCCGGACCGAGCAAATCGAAACCCTCGAGGCGCAATTGCAGGCCGCGGCAGCCCGGGCCATCCAGAGCGCTCAACTGGAACAGCAGGTTGCCGCCCTCAAGAGCGCGATCGAAACCGCCCAAAGCCGCCTGGCGGACACGGAAAATGAACGGCAGGCCCTGGCGGCGGCGCAAACCGAGACCGCCCGTCAGGCGGAGCGCACGGAGCAAGTGCTGGCCGCGCGCACCCAGGAACTTGAGCGCGTCAGCGCGGAACAGGCGGCCCTGAGCACCCTGAATGCGGAATTGCAGAACAAGGTCCAGGCCCTCGAGGCGGAATTGCAGCAGGCCACCGCCATTCTCGAACAACTGGCCAATTTTTAAGTCAAGACAGGAAAGGCGTTCCCCATGAAATCACTCCCCTCGCGCAGCATGCATACCTGGATCGCGCTCGGCCTGTTGGCTGGCCCGTTGGCGCCGGCGCCGTCTCAGGCGCAAGCCCCCGTCAGCCGTATCGAAACCGTGGCCACGGCCGCCGCCCAACGACTCCAGGAACTGCAGGAGTCCCTGGGCGAGGCCCAGCGCAATATGCTGGCGCTGCAAGCGGAAAACAAGCGGCTGAAGGAGCGGGCCGAAACCCTCGAGACCATGATGGATCATGCCGAGCAGCGTCGGCGGGAGGCGGAAGAACAAGCCCAGGCGGAGTCTCAAGCCCGGCGCGAGAGCATGATCCAGGCGGGCCGCGCCGGCGCGGGGAACGTCGGGCGCATGCGTCATGAGCTGCAGCAACTGCGCGCGGAGCACACCGCGCTGAACAATTCGAACGAGGTGCTGGCCGGCCAGGTGCGGGCTTACGAGCAACAAGTCGAGCGGCTGTCGCGCGAGTTGCAGTCCGGCGAACAACGGCAGGTGGACATGATCGCCCGGCTGGCCGAACTCGAAGCCCAATTGCGTCAGGCCGAGGGACTCCAGAGCCGTCTGCGCGAGGCGGAGAACCGGCATGGGGCGCTGGCCCGTGAACACGAGCGCCTCAATGCGCTGTACGCCGCCCAGGCCCAGCGCTTGACGGCGGCGGAAGCCACCGCCGCGGATGCCGACGCCCTGCGAGAGACGTTGCACACCCTGCAAGCCGAACGCGCCGCACTGTCCCAGCGGTCGGACGAACTGGAACAAGCCCTGGAAACCCAGCGCGCCCAGACCGAGCACTGGCAGGCGTTGCAACAAACGCAACAGGCCCGGATCGAGGACCTCAATGCCCAGGCGGCGGCGCTCGAAAGCGAACGCCAGCGCGTGACGGCCGAGTGGGAAGCGGCCCGCCAATTGAACGCGGAGACCGAAGCCCGACTGGCCGCACTCGAGCAGGCACATGCGCAACTGCAAGCCACGCAGACCGCCGAGGCGACAGAGCTCGCCGAGCGCAATGCGGAGCTCTCCCAGGCCCGGGCCCGGTTGAGCGATCTCGAACAGGAACAGCAGGCCATGCAGGAAACGTTGACGGCCCTCAACGCCGAATTGGAAAGCCGGCTGGCCGCGCTGAATACCTACGCCGCCCAGGCGGCGGATCTGGAAGAGCAATTGGCGGCCGCCCGGGACCGGGCAGCGACCGCCGAAGAACGGGCGGCCCAGGCCACGGAATGGGCCGGCGCCTTGCAGCAAGCCCAACGCAGAATCGCCGCGCAACAGGAAACGCTGGCGCAACTGGAAGCCGATCTCGCGGCCACACTGCCCCAAGCCGCGCTGGCGGTTGATCTCACCAGCCAGGTCAGTCGTCTCACGGCAAGACAGGAGGAGCTGAACCACGCCCTCGCCGAGGCGCGCACGATTGCCGAGCAGGAACGCGAACAGGCGGCGCGCCATGCCAGCGACCTGGACACCTTGCGGGCCGTCTTGCGCGCCGCTGAAGAGGGCCGGGGCGAGTTGCAGACCCGCGCCGGACAACTCGAACGCACGATTCAAAAACTACAGGCTGAGCACGAGCAGGCCCTGACGCAACAAGCCCAGGCCGACGCCCGCGCCCAGGATCTACAAACCCAGTTGGCAGCCGCCAACGAAAGCCGCCAAACGCTTGACGCACAAGTGCAACAGCAGCAACTCGAACTTGAGCAAGCCGCAACCGCCTTGGCTGAAGCCCTGGCCGCCCGGGAAGAGGCGCATAATCAGGCGGCCGTGACCCAGGCGCAGATCCATGAACTCGATGGCCTCCTGGCCTCCGCCCGGGAAGCGCAGGCGCAGACGGAAGCCGACCTCGCCGCCGCCCGCCAGCAACTGGCCCGCCTGCCCGCACTCGAAGAAGCCCGCGAGGCCCTGCGCAGCGAGCGCGATCAGCTCGCCGCCGCCCAACAAGCCCTCGCGCAAGAACTCAACGAAACCCGTACTGCGCTGGACGCCGCCCAGGCCGCCCGCGCGCAGTTCGAGGCCCAAAGCGCCGAG
>JAIPIQ010000004.1 GCA_021734645.1 Fidelibacterota bacterium
GCCTTGACACAATGCCGCCGCTCGCCCAGATAGGGTTCGGTCAAGACCAGATCGCAGCCGGTCAGTCGCCCCACTGCTTCGAGATGCGGCTCCTCCACGCCGCAGACCAGCAGGGTGGCCCCGGCCTTGACCTGCGCGCTCACCCCCGTCACAAGGGCTTCCGCTGCGTGCGGGCCGTCTATGATCAGGACATTCGCGCCCGCAATGGCGTCCTGCCGGACCAGGCCGACCTGATCAAGGCAGGCTTCCAGTTCGGGCGCCACCTGCACAGCGCACCGCCCGCCGGGCTCGGCCTGGTAGGCGGCCAGATAGGCGATGATATTACCGAGCAGTCCGTGGGCGGCGGGCTCGCGGTCAAGGTCATCCAGTTTCAGCGCGGTGACCACCGCAAGTCCGGCGCCGATCATGCGCTCATAAAGCGCGGCGCCCATACCATCCTTGTTGCCGGCCAACACCACCCGGTAGTTGCAGCGCTCCGGCAATTCCAGGATGCCGCGGCTCGAGCCCCCGCGCCAGAAGCTCAAATCCTGCTGATCCACTCCTTCCAGCAGGCGGTGCCGCGGCCCGTTGAAGGGAATCAACGCGGTCGGCGCCGCGCGGCCGCGCCACTCGATGCTGGCCAACCAGAAAGGCAAGCCCTCCTCCGGGACCCGATGTTGATACAGCCCCGCGCCCGTCACGATGGACAAGTCCGGCACGCCGCCGACCCGCGTCTCGAGCGCGCCATAGGGCCGCCCCGCGCGCAAGCTCGTCACTTCCCGCCATTCGAGGGATGCCGGCGAAAACGCGGGCGCGCCCCCCCGACCCAGCGCAAAGGCGCACGCCTCGTCGGACACAAACCAGCAGCCCTGGGCGTCACGCACCAACAGACCCACCTGGCGGTTGAACAGCCGGGCGGCTCCCCGTGCCAACTGCTCGATATCGCGCAGCGGGGTCTGATACCGCAGCCGGAGCAGCCCTTCCTCGAAATGCGCCAGGGGCTGGTCAAACAGGGCGAACACATAGGCGCCCGGTTCTGTCACGCGGTTGAATTCGAGCTGGCCCGCCAGCCCGTAGGTGGGGCTCATTGTCTCCGGTTGATTCAGCCGAATTTCCCCGGTCTGCGTCCAGCCATACCACACACAGCCGTTGGCCGACCTGAGGCCCCGATCCGGAGACAAGCCCCCGTTGGCCGTGGTAAAATCATCCATGATCCGGTTTTGGGGCGACAGCCCCTGCGCCGCGCCAGCCAGGCAGCACAAGGCCCGGCCACCACGCTCGATCCAAGCCCGCACATCCGCCCGCGCGAGCGCCCCCGGCTCGGCCAGCAGAAGGTCGCAATCGGGGATGCCACTCTCGCAGCGCGCGACCGCCACACCCGCCCGTTCCAATGCGACGGTCTCCGTATCCCCCAGCGCGCCGATTCGCGCCGCGGGGTGGCGCACCCGAGGGAATATCTTTCCGAGCCGCTCGTCCCGGTACCCCGGCGCGCCCCGGTAGCGGAACTCGCGCACGAGCCGCACCGGGGTGGCGTGCGCCACGGCCGGAAACGAGAAGCGGCAGACCACGTTTTCCATGATCCGCCCGGGGGCTAGCTCGAGCGGCTGACCCTTCTCGCTCAAGGCCTCGCCCGCGAGCGTTTCGACCCGGCAAACCAGTTCGTCGGCCAGGCGCAGATCATCATAGATAATCCGCGCCGACGCTTCCCATTCCGCGTCGGCGAAGAAAGTGCGCTCGTCGCGATCGTCGAAAAAGCGCACCGGGCGCATGAAAGGGGCAAAGAGGGCAAAGCCCGGGTTCGGCTCAAGGGCCGGCAGGGTCGGATCCCAGGGATTGACCGGCGAAGCAACCGGGCGCACATGCTTGTGCTTGATGCCCGGTCCGCCCAGATCGTCGTGGCGCAGCTCCAGCAATTGATTGTTGTTCGTCGGCTGCCAACGGAAGAAATTGTAGGACAGGTCCCAGGGGATGAAGCCGCTGACCCGGTGGAGTTCGCCGTTGAACAGCTTGCCCTCGTGGTGCAGCAGAATATCCCTCAGGATCTGATCATGACCGTCGTGCCACAAACCGGTGGCGTAGTCCTGGGCCTGCGCTTCGTAGCCCGAGGTTCCATTATCGAGTGGCCGATCGTGCGCCCAGACGCTGCCCAACTCATCCCAGAGCATCGGCTTGTCGGGTCCATAACGTTGCCAGTCCTCGAAGACCGTCACGGGCGCATAGTGATGCCCGCAAAGATCACCGTGCCGCGATTCGAGGCTGAAGTCGGAAGCAAAAACCGGGCGCGTCAGGTCGAAGCGCTTGGCGTGGGCGATCATTTCCGGTTTCTCGCCGCCGCCACGCCAGCGCAGCTCATTGGAAACGCTCCAGATAATGACCGAGGGATGATTGCGCTGAGCCTTGATCAAGCGCTCGAGGTGACCCTGCCAGATGACCGGATCCGCCGGCACCTGGAAATGGCAGACCGCCTCGGCTTCGAGCAGCATCCCCAACTCGTCGGCAACTTCGTAGAGCTCGCGATGCTTCGGGCTGTCATGCAGGCGCATGAAATTCACGCCCAGGGCGCGCAGATTCCCCAGCCAGGTTTCCATATAGGCGCGCGTGCCCTGGATATCGCCGAAATAATGCCCCCCGTGCCCGCGCAGGAACAGTTCACGCCCGTTCAGATACAGGTGGGGTCCGTGCCACGTGACTTCGCGGAAGCCGAAGCGAAGCCGCAGGTGATCCAGCACGCCGCCCTGTGCGTCCAGCAGTCGGACATGCACATGATAGAGGTGCGGATCGTGCGGAAACCAGAGCCGCGGATTGCTCCAGGGCGCGGACAAGCTGAAGAGGGCGCGCGCACCGGCCGCCAACCGGTGCGACTGCGCACTCCCGAAGCGTTTCGCCACCGAGCCGTCCGGACCCGTGACGACACACTCGATGGCGAAGACCGCCTCCGTGCCAAGACCGTTCTCGACCGGAATTTCGCAAACGATCTCGCCGCGCGCGACGGAGGTTTTCACGAACGGATCATTGCCAACGGCCACCCAGGGGCGCGCCTTCAGGAAGGTGTCCTGCCAGAAGCCGCGCCGGTGGGTGCCATAATCGTCAAAGAGATCATTCGGGCGGTCACTGACCCGAACCTCGATGATGTTCTCGCCCACGATCAGCGCCGCGTTCAAGGGAAACTCAAACGGGGTATAGCCATCGTGCCATTCCCCGATTTTTTCTCCATTTAGCAGAAATTCAGAGTGATGCGCACAGGCATACCCGCCAAACCGAAGGTCCAGACCTTGCATCTCATCCGGCACCAGGAACGATCTGCGGTAGACCGCGGCTTTGCCTTCCCAAACCCTGGGATAGTCAAAGCAATCCCACTGCGCCCCGCCCCAGCTCTGCCGCACGCCCGCGTACGCGCCCGGCACCCGGATGCTCGTCCATTCGGCATCGGCCGCGCTGCGAAACGCCCACACCCCGTTGAGGGAGATCTCCCCCCGCCCGGCGGCCGCTGACGGCCTCTCCCGCTTTCGCATCAGCGCGCGCCCTCGGGAACGACAACGCGTTCCGGCGCAGTGGACAGATAGGGCCAGGCATCGCCACCCAAAGAGGCAACAATCCACTGACGAGGCCGACCTTCCCCATCTCTGAAAGACTCGATCAACAGCAATTGCATCGTATTCTTTAAGCGCTTGGCTCTGAAGTCCATGTTGGCATATTCAGGATGAATCGCCGTCCTGTCAAGCCCTGGTCAAATAATCAGGCACTGCAAAACGCCCCCCCCCAACGCCAAGGGTATCTTGCATGTTTCCCCCAAATATGGCCGATAGGAATTCAAGGATACGCATATTCTCAGCACACATTGGGGCGCCTGGCCGCGCCCGCCGACAGCCAGGCATCCGGTGGACGACCACGGCGACGACTACGGATTACCCATCACAGGGTTGAAAATCGGCCGGGAGGGGGTAGGTTGAAGTTGACAATCTGACAATCCCGGAAAGGGCTTTCATGAATCAGCCAGCAGACTATCGCGGCCGCCCGTTGCGGCTTGAAAACGAGATTGACTATGCGCCGGACGCCATCGTCAGCAAGACGCTGCTCAAGAATCCGGCGGGGAACCTGACCCTGTTTGCCTTCGATGCCGGGCAGGAGTTGAGCGAGCATACCTCGCCCTATGATGCGGTGTTGCAAGTGGTCAGCGGCCAGGCGCAGGTGGAGATCGCCGGCGAGCCGCGGGAGATTTCCGCGGGCCAATGGATCATCATGCCGGCCAATATCCCGCATAATGTCGTGGCGGCCGAACGGTTCAAGATGCTGCTGGTCATGATTCGCGGCCGACCGCCCGAAGCGCCGCCGGCGTGATCCGCCAGCGGCGGTGGGGGAGTGTTCAGTGATTACTGCTCTACCTCATGCCGTCAACTTTACTGGCCCGCTCCCGCCAGGCGCTGCCGGTTCATTTTCTTCTTGGCGGCCGGGCGCGGTGGGGCTATTTTTTACCGAACACTGAATCAAGGAGTCTGCCATGCCCGCAAAATGCCTGCTGTGCCTATTCGTCATTGTTTCCCTGCTGTTGCCCTTGTCCGCGCAAAGCCAGCGTCTCGCTTTGGATGCGCCCGTGCCGGCCAACGCGCAAGCCACCGCCGTGGTCGCAGCACCCGCGACCCTGCCGCCCCCGCCGACCGCCCGGCAGTTTCGTGTCTGGTCCGGCCTGGGTATGTCGGCCGGCGACGTCACCTATCAGATCGGCGGCAACATCAAGATGGGCGGGGAGTCCATGCGGATGCATTTCCCGATCAGCGAGCTCGAGTTCCCCATGGACGTGGCCCTGGTGACCCTGGGTGCGGGCCTCCAATTGCCAAGCGGCTGGGAGTGGTTGGGCGAGCTGGGCATGAACCTGAGCGATCCGTCCTCGAAGATGAAGGACAGCGATTGGACGATTCCCCATGCGCCGAGGGTCAAGACGATTTATTCCGAGAGTGACGCGGATTTGGATGCCTTCACGCTGGATGCGCGCGGGCGGCGCTGGTTTTACCGTCGGCAGGATGCCAGCGGCATGCGCTGGGCGCTGGGCGCGGGGGCTGGCCTCTATTACGCCAAGTACGAATGGGAAGCCTACAATGTGGACCAATGGTATCCCCAGGAGCCTTGGCGCGCACATTTCCGCCATGCGGGCGTGGGCATCACCTATGAAGCCACGGTCTTGATGCCCTATGTCGAGTTGGCCGGCCAGCTTGAGCGCGGCCCCTGGCACATGACCTTCTCCCTCGGCCTTTCGCCCTACACCCAGGTCGAGGACGTGGATGATCATGTACTGCGTTCCATTCGCGCCGAAACCGATGCCGACGGCACCGGCTTCAAAATGGAATTCGACGTGCGCTACGCCTTCAGCGCCAACTGGCAGGCCTTCGGCCGCCTGAACCTGCTGGGCTTCAGCGTGGACGGCACCGAGAAGGACCATGTCTATGCCGGACCCGACGCCGGGAATCGCTGGGAGATTGACCACGAAATCGAAAGTCGGCAGACCCAACTGGTCGCCGGCATCACCCGCTCCTGGTAAGGCCGGCCGCCGTTACCGCGGCGGTAAGGCCGCGGCGCTGCCGTCGCGGATGAAAGTGCGGGAAGCGTATATGACTGCAGAGGCGCTTGCAAAACCTCCTGTTCATCGGTCGGGACGGAGCCCGACCCTCCAGAAATCAGTTCAAGACACGCGCGGTTCAAATGGAGGGACGACCTCCGTGTCGTCCGCAGGAGGTTTCGCAAGAGCCTCTGCAATGAACGGTTATTATTTCATCACCGAGTCGGCCCTGAGCCGGGCCGGCGTCATGAGCGATACGGCCAACGCGCTGAAAGCCGGGACGAATGTCGTGCAATATCGGCGGAAGACCGGCTCATCGGCGGCCTTGTATGCGGAAGCGCTGGCCTTGAAGGCCCTGTGCCGCCACGCCCTGTTCATCGTCAACGACCACATAGATATCGCGTTGGCGGTTGACGCCGACGGCGTGCATATTGGCAGCGACGACTTGCCGTTGCCGGTTGTCCGCGGGCTGCTCAAGCCCGGAAAGGTCATTGGGGCGACGGTCCGCAATTGGGAGGAGGCCGCCAGGGCGGTGGATGAAGGCGCCGATTATCTGGGGGTCGGCCCCATTTTTGCCACCATGACCAAGCAGGACGCGGGCCGCCCCGTGGGCCTGGACCTGCTTCAGAAGATCAAACGAGCCTACTCGTTGCCGCTGGTGGCGATCGGGGGCATCACACTGGCCAATGCCCGCGAGGTGATCGCCGCGGGGGCCGACATGATCTGCGCCCTCAGTGCGGTCGTTGGCGCCCCGGACGTCGCGCAAGCCGTCCGGGATTTTCAGGGGCTGTTTGCCGCCAATGAAGAGATAACCGGTTGATTCAGACCTTGGCGCGGCCGGCGTATTTGGTGTGGAGCAGTTCGTGGGAGGTATGGCTGCCGGGGGTTTTGAGGAAGTCCTGGTAGATTTTCTTGATCTGCTCGTTTTCGTGGGACTTTCGGAGGGTTTTGCCTTCGTCCTCGGCATAGATGGCCGCGATGCGTTTGAGGCGCACGCTGTCGTCGGTGAAGCGGGGTTGTCCGCCGCCGCCGATGCAGCCGCCGGGGCAGGTCATCACTTCGACGAAGTGATAGGGTGCTTCGCCGCGCTTGAGGGCTTCGAGGACTTTCCGGGCGTTGCTCAGGCCATGGGCGACGGCGACCTTGACTTCGACGCCTTCGAGGAAGGCCCATTCGGGCAGCAGGTTTTCGAGTTTGAGGGTGGCCTCCTTGACGCCGTCGAGCCCGGCGACGGCGGTCAGGTGCAGGTTCTTTACGGGCAGCTCGCGCCCGGAAATGAGTTCGTAGACCGTGCGCAGGGCGGCTTCCATCACGCCACCGGTATTGGCGAAGATATCGGCCGCGCCGGAGGACAGTCCCAGGGGATCGTCCATCTGGCCATCGGGCAGGTTGCGGAACTCGATGCCGGCCTGGTCAATCATGCGGCCCAGCTCGCGGGTGGTCAGCACGTAATCCACGTCCTGCACGCCGCTGGAATTCATTTCGGGCCGTTGGGCCTCGAATTTCTTGGCGGTGCAGGGCATGACGGAAACCACGACCATATTCTCGGGTTTGCAGCCGATTTTCTGGGCGTAATAGGTTTTGGCCACGGCGCCGAACATTTGTTGGGGCGACTTGCAGCTCGAGAGATTGGGCAGGTATTGGGGATAGTAGTATTCGGCGAACTTGATCCAGCCGGGGCTGCAACTGGTGAACATGGGCAGGGCCACGGGTTCCTTCTCGACCAGGGCCTTTTTCAGGCGCAGCAGCAGCTCCGTCCCTTCCTCCATGATGGTCAGGTCGGCCGTGAAATTCGTATCGAAGACGCCATCGAAGCCCAGGCGGCGCAGGGCGGTGACCATTTTGCCGGTCACGAGGGTGCCGGGTTCATAATCGAAACACTCGCCGAGGGCCGCGCGAATGGCCGGCGCGGTCTGGACCACGACCACTTTGGTGGGATCTTCGATGGCTTTCCACACCTCGTCAATGTGGCTGCGCTCGGTAATGGCGCCCACGGGGCAGACCGCCGCGCACTGGCCGCACTGCACGCAGGCCACGCCATCGAGATCCTGGGTGAAAGCCGGGCCGATGACCGTATCGAATCCCCGGCCCTGGGGAAAGAGCGCGCCCACACCCTGCATCTCGCCGCAGACCGTGACGCACCGGCGGCATTTGATGCACTTGGCATTGTCGCGAATCAGCGCCGGCGTGCTTTCGTCGCGGGCAGCCTTGGCCCGGACCCCTTCGTAGGGCACCCGCTCGATGCCCAGCTCGTGGGCCAACTCACGCAGCTCGCAGTCCTCGTTGCGGTCGCAAACCTGGCAATCGCCGTCGTGCTCGCTCAGCAGCAACTGCACGACCTGCCGCCGGGCCGCGCGCACGCGCCCGCTGTGGGTCTTGACGACCATGTTGGGGGCCAACACCGTGGCACAGGCCGCCATGAGGGTCCGGGCGCCCTCGACCTCGACCAGACAGACCCGGCAGGCGCCCAGGGGCGGCTTGCCTTCGAGGTGGCACAGGGTCGGGATCCGGATGCCCAGCCCGCGGGCCGCTTCCAGGATGGTGGTACCGGCCGGTACGGTGGTTTTCTCGCCGTTGAGGGTGACTTCGATCATGACTGTTTCTCCGTTCCGCAAGGGGACTTGCCGTAATCGCACCGCAGGCAGCGGCGCGCCTGGCGCACGGCGGCGGCTTCATTCCAGGGCTGTTCAACTTCCGCAAAGTTATGGCGGCGGCGTTCGAGGGGGATGGTATTGAGTCCTTCGCGCCGGTAGGGCACGGGATCGGCGTCGGGATCGTAGTCCGTCGCCACCGCCTGCTCCCGCTGCCAGAAGGCGTGGTTCGCGCCCGTGAGGGCCTCGTCAATCGCCACGGCCACGCGCTCGCCGTCGGCGATGGCGCTGACCACGGACCAGGGTCCGGTGGCGGCGTCGCCGCCCGCGTAAATCCAGGGCACGGACGTCCGGCCGGTGACCGGATCGGCCTTGATCCAGCCGTTGCCGGTCATTTCGAGCCCGAGGCCGGGATCGAGCGCCTTGGCATCCAGCCGCTGGCCGATGGCCAGGATCACCTGGTCGCAGTCGAGCACGAAGTATTCATCGCTGCTGGCTTCGGGGCGGCGGCGACCGGTGCGGTCGAAATCGCCCAGGGTCATGGCCCGGCACTTCACGCCGCTGGCGGCCCCGTCGGCATCCACCACGATTTCCTCGGGGGCGGCCAGGGTTTTGAGTTCGACGCCCTCCTGAAGGGCCTCCTCGATCTCCTCGGCATAGGCGGGCATTTCCTCGCGGGTGCGGCGGTAGAGCACGGTCACGCTCTCGGCGCCGAGGCGCAGGGCGGTCCGGGCGGCGTCAATGGCGGCATTGCCGCCGCCGATGACTGCCACGCGCTTGCCGATGGGCACGGATCCGCGCAGATTATAGCGCCGCAGGAATTCCATGGCCTCGGTCACGCCCCGGGCCTTGCTGCCCGGAATATCCAGCCCGATGCCCCGGGGCGCCCCCACGGCCAGGAACACCGCTTCGTAGCCCTCGTCCCGCAGGCTCGCCAGGGTGAAATCCCGGCCCAGCGCCTTTTCGGTCACCAGGTCCACGCCCAGGCCCTCGATCATGCGCACCTCGCGGGCCAGCTCCTCGCGCGGCAGACGATAGGCCGGAATGGCCTGCACCAGCATGCCCCCCGGCCGCGGCTCCGCCTCGAAGACCCGTGGCTTGTAGCCCAGGCGCGCCAGGAAATAGGCGCCAGCCAGCCCGGCCGGCCCGGCCCCCACAATCGCGATCTTCCGGCCGGCGTTGACCTCATTCTCGCGCACCTCGGGCACCTGGATGGTCACTTCCTGATCCACCATGAAGCGCTTCACGCCCCGGATGGCCACGCTGTCGTCCAGGCTCGCCCGGCGGCATTTTTCCTCGCAGGTATGAAAACAGACGCGCGCGCAGACCGACGCGAAGGGATTGCGTTCGCGGTGGAGTTTCAGCGCCTCGGCGTAGCGTTTTTCGCCCACGAGCGAGACGAAGCCGGGCACATCCACGTGGGCCGGGCAGGCCGTCTGGCAGGGCGCGCGCACCAGGGCGGCGCAGACCCCCGCGTCGCACTGGCGGTCGCGGATATGGCGAATGTACTCCTCGCGGAAATGCCGAAGGGTCGAGAGCACGGGATTCGGCGCGGTCTGGCCGAGGCCGCACAGGGAGGACTCCTTGATGAAGTGGCCCAACTCCTCGAGCTGGTCGAGATCTTCCATGCGCCCCTGACCGCCGCAAATGCGTTCGAGAATCTCGAGCATGCGCTTGGTGCCCACGCGGCAGGGCACGCATTTGCCGCAGGATTCCTCCTGGACGAACTCGATGAAGAAGCGGGCCACATCCACCATACAGGTGTCTTCATCCATCACGATCAGCCCGCCGGAGCCCATGATGGCGCCGAGCTCGGCCAGGGGTTCGTAATCCAGGGGCACATTCAGGTGCTGCTTGGGAATGCACCCGCCGGAGGGGCCGCCGATCTGGGCGGCCTTGAACGGCTTGTTGTTGCGGATGCCGCCGCCCAGGTCGTAGATGATTTCGCCCAGGGGCATGCCGATGGGCACCTCGACCAGGCCGGTGTTGCGCACGGCGCCGGCCAGGGCGAACACCTTCGTGCCCTTGCTCGCGGGCGTACCGTGGCTGGCGTACCAATCCGCGCCGCGCAGCAGAATCGCCGGCACATTGGCATAGGTTTCCACATTGTTCAGGACCGTCGGACAATCCCAGAGGCCCTTCTGGGCCGGGAAGGGCGGGCGCGGGCGCGGCTCACCGCGCTTGCCCTCGATCGAGGCGATCAGGGCGGTTTCCTCGCCGCAGACGAACGCGCCGGAACCCATGCGGATTTCCAGATCAAAATCAAAGGTCGTGCCCAGGATGCCCGCGCCCAGCAGCCCGTACTGCCGGGCCTGCTCGATGGCCCGTTCGAGCCGCGCCACCGCCAGGGGGTATTCGGCGCGCACGTACACGTAGCCCTGGTTCGCGCCCACCGTGTAGGCCGCGATCGCCATGCCCTCGATCACGCTGTGGGGATCACCTTCGAGCACACTGCGGTCCATGTAGGCGCCCGGATCGCCCTCGTCCGCGTTGCAGAGCACATACTTCTGCGTCCCCTCGGCATGGCGCGTGAAATTCCACTTCAGCCAGGTCGGGAAACCGGCCCCGCCCCGCCCGCGCAGCCCCGAGCGTTCCATCTCCTTGATCACCGCTTCCGAATCCATCTCCGTCAGCACCCGGGCCAGGCCCTGGTAGCCGTCGCGGGCGATGTACTCTTCGATCTGCTCGGGATCAATCCAGCCGCAGTTGCGCAGCACAATCGGCACCTGGCGCTTGAAAAACGGCAGTTCCGCGCGCTGGGCGCTGGCCTTTTCCCCGTGGGCATCCCGCACCACCAACCGCTCGACGGTTTCGCCGTTGAGCACATGCTTGGCGATGATATCCCCCGCGTCCTCGGGCTTGACGCCCTGGTAGAAAGTCTGGTCCGCGCCCATGAGCAGCACCGGCCCGGCCACGCAGGGGCCCATGCAACCCGTGCAGACCACTTCGACCCGTTCGGTCAGGTTGCGGGACTTGATTTCTTCGAGCAGGGCATCCCGCACGGCGCCGGCGCCGGAGGCGATGCAACTGCCGCCCATGCAGACCAGAATGGGCTGTCGGGCGCCCGTGGCGCGGGCCTGCATGGCCGCCTGGGCCTGTTGCGCGGCGTGTTGCAACGCCGCCGGATTCGCAATACGCGCGACTGCTTTCGTAATCATCATGCCACCTCGGCTTGGGCGGCCTCATCGGCGGCCGCATACGCTTTCAATAACTCGCCCACCCGCGCGGGCTTGACGCGCTGATGCACGTCGTCATTCACCATAATCACCGGCGCCAACCCGCAGGCCCCGAAACACCGGCCCACTTCGAGCGAAAAATTGCGGTCGGCCGTGGTCTGGCCGACTTCAATCGCCAGATGCTTTTTGATGGCCTCGAGGACTTCCTTGCCGCCCCGCACATAGCAGGCCGTGCCCAGGCAGACCCGCACGAGGCACTTGCCCCGGGGCTGGGTCGAAAAAAACGAATAGAAGGTCACCACGCCGGTGACCTCGCTGTAGGGCTTGTCGAAGAGCTCGCTGATGCGCCGCATGGCCTCATCCGGCAGATAGCCGATCAACTTCTGGGTCAGTTGCAGGGCCGGAATCAGCCCGCCGGGCTTGCCGATATAATCAGCCAGCAATTCATCCAGCCGGGCGATCAGGGCGGCTTCCGCCTCCGCCTCACCGACGCCCGCCTGGCATGCGCATGTAGTTGTCGCCATACTCGTTCAATCCTTTCCGTGTGGAGCCGCCCAGCCCCCCCCCAAGGCAGCAAGTCCGGGCAAGATGCCCGAGAACCCAACCCAAGTCAAAACTTTTCGGAGGCCATTTTTTTACAGTTGCGTTCGGGAGAACCCTGGCGTAGGGTAGCGCTAGTTTGAGGCCGAAGTGGCGAAACTGGCAGACGCACTGGACTCAAAATCCAGCGGTGCTTACACACCGTGTGGGTTCGAATCCCACCTTCGGCACCAGTCTTTTCTCATGGATACTCCCCTGCCATTCGATAGTCACACGCATACGTGGCTGTGCAAGCACGCCCACGGGACACCGGCGGACTATGCCCGCATGGCACGGGCGCGCGGCCTGCCCGGCATTTACGTCACCGACCATGTGCCCACCCCCAATGCGTTTCAGGGCGAGGTGCGCATGACCAACGAGCAGTTCACGCAATACTTGGACATGGTGGCCGCCGCCCAGGCCGAATTCGGCGCCGCGTACTGCCGGCTGGGCATCGAGGCGGATTACTATCCCGGCTGCGAGGACTGGCTGCCGGACTGGCTGGCGGCGCAGCCCTTCGATCTGGTGCTGGGCTCCATCCACTATGTCACGGGCTGGAATGTCATGGGCCAACCGCCGCCGACGGAGGACACCGCCGCGCTCTGGCGCGATTATTTCGCGCAGGTGGCCACGTTGGCCCGCACGGGGTGGTATGACGTCGTGGCTCACCTGGATGTGCCCAAGCGCTGGCGGGCGGCCCTGCCGGCCGATTGGATTACGACCCTGGCGGGACCGGCGCTCGAGGCCCTGGCGGCCAATGACATGGCCGTCGAGCTGAATACGTCCGGCTTCCGGCATCCCATCAACGAGATCTATCCGGCAGCGGATCTGCTGGCGGCGCTCCGCGCGCGTGGCATCGGCATTGTCTTCGGCTCGGATGCCCACCACCCCGAGCAGGTCGGGACTGGTTTTCAGCGCGCTCTGGCCCTGGCCCGCGCCGTCGGCTATCGCGAGTACCGCGTCTATCGCCAACGAACCTATACGCTCGAACCGCTGGCCCGGCCGGCGCCCCCGCCGCCCGGGATCTAGCCCGCCTCAGGGCGCCCGGTTCCGGGTTGGTCCTTCGGGGTTTTTGTAGGGATCATTTACTGCGTAATGTGCGGAATGAATGGAAAGATGGGTGTGTAGGAGTAGGTGTAGGAGTTCGTGGGGATAAACGCTCTCGCCGTTCCTCAATGCCCGCCCTGAATCGCAGATCCCGCCGCCGGTGCTTCGCGGGGATTGGCGCGAGGGCGCGCTGGATGAGGGAAGAAATCCGTACTCGTACACGTACTCCTACACTCGAATCTCTTGGAGGGGGGCGGGATGTTGGTTCTGCTCTTGAGCGATTCCTCGGATAGGTTTCGATGGAAGGCTATCGCGTAAGCGTATCCGAGCAAGGGTGGCGATTAAGTGTCGACGGTTAAGCGTTGCGATTAAGAGTTGGCCGCGCACGAACTGTTTCGTGAACTGCCTCGTAAACTCCGACGGTATAACTCCATCGTAATCTTTGCCGTACACTTCATCGAGCCGGGGGGCACGGGATCCCACTTCATCGCCACATTTTATATCGAAACCGACAAGGCTCGCGAGAAAGATTGACGGACACAAATATGGGTCCCCAATGCCCCGCCGCCCGGGACCTAACCCGCCTCAGGGCGTCCGGCTGGCCCGCAGCAGCACCTCGCGCGGTTCCCCGCCCCGCAGCACCTTGAGGCGGATATCGCGCCGGGCCTGGCTGTGCAGCACCGCGCGCTGCACCTCGAGCATGCGCCCGACCGGCCGCTGATTGACCTCGATGATAATGTCGCCGGCCACGAGTCCCGCCGCGGCAGCCGGCGTCCCTGCCAGTACTTCGTTGATGACCACCGCCGCCGGCCGGTTGACCAGCCGCAGGGCGGTGGGCGCATCCAGTTCCGCCAGGGACACCCCGATCCGGGGCGGCTGGTAATCGCCTTTGGCAATCAACGCCTGGGCGATTTCCACCGCCAAATTCGCGGGCACCGCAAACCCAATGCCGATGTTGCCCGTGGCGAACGGCCCGGCCGTCTTGATGGCATTGTTCATGCCGATCATTTCCCCCTGCACGTTCACCAGGGGGCCCCCGCTGTTGCCCGGATTGATCGAGGCATCCGTTTGAATGAAATCCTCGTAGGGCAACAGCCCCACGCTGCGCCCCTTCTGGCTGACAATGCCCAGGGTGACGCTGCTGTCCAGACTGAAAGGCGACCCCACCGCAATCGCAAACTGGCCCACCCGCACCTGATCGGAATCCGCCGCCGTGATCGGCTGCAGCGGCCGCTCCGGATCCGGCTCGATCCGCAACACCGCCAGATCGCTGGCTTCGTCGTACCCCACCAGCGTCGCCGGATACGCCGTGCCGTCGTGCAGCGCCACCTCGACCTCGTCCACCTGCCGCACCACATGATAACACGTCAGAATGTGCCCCTCCGTATCCAGAATACTGCCCGAGCCAATCCCCGCCCGCCGACCACTCGGCACCCGGAAAATCCGGCGGCTGAAATAATCCCGCGCCAACTGATATTCCTGATTCTCCGTGCGGACCACCACCACCGACGGCATCACCCGCTCAACCGCATCCGCGATTTCCTCGCCAAACTCCGCCAAGCGCGGCGCCGCCGCCGCCACCCCGATACCCGCCACCCAGAGCAGGCCCGCCAACCCGTATCGCCTGTATGTTTTCATACTCAAATATGACCGCCCCCGCCCGGAAATGTTCAATGTTCAGGCGCCCGCGCGCCGGAGGGGTTGACAAACCGCGCGCATCTGGTAGAAAGCCATCCTGTTCGCAACAGTTGCGAACAAAGGAAGGCGCGGGCGCGGATGCAAACCGAGCAGAATGGACGGGACAAGCGGGATTGGAGCGTCGGGGGCCGCGCGTGGCGGCGGGCCGGGTGGGCGGCGCTGCTGCTGGCGGCGCTGGTCTGGGGGGCGGGCGGCGCGCGGGCGGCGGCCGAAGCGGCGGACGAGGAGCTGGTCACCTTTACGGTGGAGGGGTTGCCGGGGCCTACGGATATGTCGGTGCCGGGGATGGCCGAGCGGGCGGTGGTGCGCGCCTTTCTGCGGCGGTATCCCCAGTACCGGATCGAGCCGTTCCTGATGCCTGCGATCGGGCATTCGGCCATGGATTCCGGGCCGTTGATGGGGATTGCGGCGGGCGTGCCGCCCAACGCGGTGCGCATGTACTTCCGCATGAGTTCCACGTATATCGAGCATGGTTTTCTGGAACCGCTGGAGGAATTGCTGGCGCGGGTGCAGAGTGACGACCCCGGCCTGCGCGAGGCGGATGAGGAGGGCCGTTGGCTGACTCAGCCCCCGCCCGCGGAGGTGGCCTACTGGCGGGACCAGATTCTGGCGCGCGTGCCGCGGCCCGTCTGGCCAGTCATCTACCGGGAGGCTGGCGCCGCCAAGCGGGGCCTGTCGTCGGGCAAGCATATCTGGGCCATGCCCACGCGGGTCACCGTCAAGGCGCTGGTGTACCGCAAGGATATTTTTCAGGAGGCGGGACTGGACCCGGAACGGCCGCCCCAGACCTGGGACGAGGTGCTGGCGTATGCCCGGGCCATCCGCGCCCGGACGAACCGGCACGGCATTTTCATCCCCGCCGGGGAACTGATCAGTTGGGGATTTTATGATTACCTGATCGCGGACGGGGGGCGCTTTGTCGAGCAGGTCGCACCCGGCCGCTGGCGGGCCGCCTTCCATTCCCCGGAGATCGCCGAAGCGATTTACTTCCTCTGCCGCCTGGCCAACGAATCCTATGAAGTTGACGGCCAGACCTATACGGGCGCCGCGTTGCTGACCGCCACCGTCGAGGGCCGGCAACTATTCAAGCAAGGGCAAGTGGGGATGACGACCACCTCGCTGGATTTAGACCGCATGACCGACATCAACCCGGAGACCACCGGTTTGGCGCCCGCGCCCCGCTCCCCCAAGGGCAACCGGGGCAGCGAATTGAACGCCCTCATGTATGGCGTCTTCAGCCAGATCACGCCGGCCCAGCGCCTGGCCGTCATGCGTTACATCTGGTTCATTACCGGCGAGGAAGCCCAGGCGCTGCGCACGGAAATCTTCGTCAACAACGGGTTCGGCCATTTCGTCAATCCAGACTTGCTCGAGCGCTTCGGCTATCACGACGTGCTGCGCCGGGTGCCCCCGGCCTGGCGGGAAACCATAACCGCGGCCATGGAAAGCGGCGTGCCCGAGCCGTACGGCCAGAATACCCAGTTCATCTACGAATCCGTGTCCGCCCCCATCAACTGGGCCCTGCGGCAACCGTTGCTGGCGCTGCCGAAAGCGGTCGCCCTTGAGCGTATTCGCGAACAACTCGCCGAGGCGGCCTGGCGCGTGGACCGTTTCATGCTGGGGGAGCTGTCCGCCAGCGAGTGGCGGCGGCGGCGCTGGATCGGCGGCGCCACGCTGGCCGTCATCATGACGTTGTTCGCGCTGTGCCTGGTCTTCGTCTGGAAGGCGTTTTCGGCTCAGGAGCGCCTGCTGGGCGACCGCCCGCACCTATGGCGCTTCCGGGTGGCCTACTGCATGATCGCGCCGGCCCTGCTGGTCGTGGTCTTCTGGCAGTACCTGCCCAAGCTGCTGGGCATGCCCCTGGCGCTTTTCAACTACGAACTGGTCCTGCCCAGTACGTTCGTGGGCATAGACAACTTCGCCACCGTGCTCTACGACGCCCGCTTCTGGCGCTCCCTCTGGAACACATTCTATTATGCCGCCCTGGTGGTCGGCCTCGGCTTCTGGCCCCCGATCCTGGTCGCGGTCCTGCTCGATGAAGTCCCCACCGATTTCTTCAAGTACTTCTTCCGCACCATTTTCTACCTGCCCATGATCGTCAGTGGCGTGATCATGATCTTCCTCTGGCTGCAACTGTTCAATCCCGCGGAAACCGGTTATCTGAATCAGGCCCTGTTGTCCCTCAACCGCCTCGGCCCGGTGGGGGCCACCCTGGTGCGGCTGCTCGGGCTCGGCTTGTGGTTCAGCTTCATCGGGGTCTTGCTGGCGGTGGTCTTTCACTTGCGCGAGCTGACCTGGCCGGTGCGCGGCGCCGTGCTGGTTTTCGCCCTGGCGCTGCTGGGGGCGACCCTCTGGCCGCTGGTCAAGGCCTGGCGGGGGCCGACGGCCCTGGTGATCGATGCCCTGCATCTCGAAGCGTCCCAGGTGCGCGGATTCAACGGCGTGCGCGGTCTGCTGGCCGGCCTGATCGGGCGGTTTGATCTGAAGCCCCTGGGCTGGGTGCAGGATCCCGGCCTGGCCATGTTGTGCGTGGTGATTCCCGGCGTCTGGGCCACCTCCGGTCCCGGCTGCATCATCTACCTGGCCGCGCTCAAAACCGTGCCCTCGGACCTGGTCGAGGCCGCCACCATGGACGGCGCCAGCCTCCTCCAGAAGGTCAGCTATATCACCCTGCCGCGCATCAAGTTCCTGATCCTGATTCAGTTGGTGGGCGCGGTGGTCGGCGCCATGCAGGGCGGCACCAACTTCATCCTGGCCATGACCGGCGGCGGACCCGACGGAGCAACACGCATCCTGGGCATGGATATTTTCCAGCGTTCGTTCATGGAGCTGAATTACGGCATCGGGGCGGCCATGGCCTGGATTCTGGGGGCGCTGGTCATCGGGTTGACCTCGATCCAACTGCGCCGCGTATCCAAAACCGAATTCGCCAACAAACAATGACCCGCCTTCCATAACCGGTAAGGAGCGACCTGATGTCCATTTTAACCACGGTGGAAGCCCAGAGCCCCAAGGGGCGCCTTTTTCAGGCGGTGGTCTTCCTGCTGCTGATTGCGGGCGGCATTACGATGGTCTATCCCTTCGTCCTGATGGTCTCCGGCGCCCTGCGCAGTGAAATGGATGTTGCCAGTATGACGGCGGTCCCCGAGTATTTGCACGAAGACACCATGCTGGCCCGCAAGTTTCTGGAAGCCAAATACAATTTCAGCGTCGCGACCATGAACCGCGCGCGCCTGTCCCAGGGCTATGATTTTGCCCAGGTGGCCGTCCCTTTGCCCCCCGATCCGGCCCGCGTGGCCGCCCTGACCCGCTTCGTGGCCCAAGTCGAGATCCCGGACCACTGGTGGACGCTGGGCGGCACCCTGCTCTACCGCCAGGGATCCACCCGGACCCTCCGGGAACTGCAGGCCCGCATCCGCGCACGCTACGATGATGATCTGGGCGCCCTGGCCGAGGATCTCGGCGCCCCCGTGCGCCAATGGCGCCTCGTGCAGGTGATGCCCCCGGTCTGGACCGATGTGCGGCAGGCCTTCAGCAACAGTTCCCTGTTTCAAGAGTACTTTGCCCTGCTGCGCGAAAAGCCGCTGGCCTATCGGGCGTTCAGCACGCCCACCGGCAACTATCTCGAAAATATCATCTATCCCAACTACGGCCAATCCTCCGTGGACGCCTACAATGCGGCCCACCGCCGCGCTCTGACGTCCTTCGCCGACTTGCACCTCCCCCGCACCCTCCCCCCGCCCGACCAACCGCGCGCCCGCCAGGAATGGATTGATCATGCCCGCACCATGCTCCATCCCGCCTTCATCCGCGTCGCGCAGCCCGCCCCCGTATTCCAAGACTTCCTGCGGGCGCGCCACCCCACCATCGCCGCGCTGAACGAGCGCTGGCAGACCGCCTACACCGATTTCACGGAAATCGAAATGCCGGGCGAAAAAGAATGGCTGGCCGGCGGCCGCCGCCGGGACTACGACGCCTTTCTGGCCACCCGCCCGCCCGAAGAATTGTACCTCGTGGGGCCGGAGTACGCCTGGCAGGACTGGCTGCAAGCCGCGTATGGCTCCCTGACCGCCCTCAACGCGGATTTCGGGACGGCGTACACCGACTGGGCGGAATGCCCGTTGCCGATTGACCATGCCGAGGCCGCGTTCGTCCTGGCCAACCGGGGCGTCCTGCGCCGCGAACTGGCCGCCAACAATTTCGTCAATGTGCTGGTCGCCGTCCTCCTGGAGGGCCGCCCCTTCATGAATACCGTCATTTATGTCGTGCTGGCCCTGATTCTGGCCCTGACCCTGCAACCCCTGGCGGCCTATGCCCTCTCGCGCTTCTCCCCGCCCCATACCTGGCACATCATCCTGCTGTTCATGGCCGTCATGTCGTTCCCCCCCATGGTGGGCATGATCCCCCAGTTCCTGATCCTGCGCAAACTGAACCTCATGAACACCTTCGTGGCGTTGCTCCTGCCCGTGATCGTCAACGGCTACCTGATCTTCCTCCTCAAGGGCTTCTTCGATTCCCTGCCCAAACACCTCTACGACGCCGCCATGATTGACGGCGCCTCGGAACTGCGCATCTTCTGGGAAATCACCATGTCCATGAGCAAACCCATCCTGGCCGTGGCCGCCCTGCGCGTCTTCAACAACGTCTGGATGTCCTTCATGTATCCCCTGCTGGTGGCGCCGGACGAAAAAATGCAGATCCTGGCCGTCTGGCTCTACCAGTACCAGCGCCTGGCCGGCACCCCCATGGTCTTCGCCTCGATCCTGATCACCAGCATCCCCACCCTCGTGATCTTCATGTTCGCCCAACGCATCATCATGCGCGGCATCGCCGTGCCCGTGGAAAAATAGGCGCCAGCCATCAAGCATCCGCTTGATTCCGCAACTCATCTATGGCACACAAACAACGGTTATCCGCGGCGGCGATAACGCCTGAAACCGAACTGCGAGGGAAATGCAATGGCCGGCAAGAAGCCCAGTGATGAATTGAATTTACGCCTGTTGGCCCGCACCCTGGGCGTGAACGTTTCCACCGTGTCCCGCGCCTTGGCCGGCAAACCGGGCGTCAGTCCCGCCCGGGCGCGGCAGGTCACGGAACTGGCCGCCTCCCTGGGGTACCGGCCCCGGCCCTACCGGGAAAAGTATGCCAACTGCATTGGCCTGATTGTCCCGGTCCACCACCAATTGGTGGAAGATTACCTGATGAAGCTGATTACGCTGACGATCATCGAGGCGGACCGCCACGGCAAGCATGTGCACCTGGACTTCCTCCGCTACGACGCCCGGCCGGCCCGCCTGCCGGCCGTCGTGCGCGAGAATCGCGTGGACGGCGTATGCCTGGCCGGCTCTTTCCCGGCCCGCTTCCATGCCGCCATGCGGCAGCATTGCCAGGCCGTGGTCTCCCTGAGCGAGACGATCGAACGCACAGGCAACGACAGCGTCCTCGCGTCCTCGCGCGAGGCCACCCGCGAGCTGGTCCGCGGACTGGCGGCCATGGGCCATCGCCGGATCGGCCTCGTGCTGACCGACCCGGCCTTCCCCTCCATGCGCCACAGGAAAGAGGCCTATCTCGCGGAATGCCACGCCGGCGGTCTCCCCCTCCACAAGGCCTGGTTGGTCGAGGGCGTTTCGGCGGCGCAGCAGGGCGGACAGGAAGCCGTCCGCCGTTACCTGCACGCGCGGCAACTGCCCACCGCCATTATCTTCGGTAACGACCAGATGGCCATGGGCGGAGCGTTCGAGCTGGCGCGCAGCGGCTACCGGATTCCCGAGGACGTCAGCATTGCCGGTTACAACAATACCGAGGCCATGCAGGAATTGTCGCCCGCCCTCACCAGCATCGACAACCAGGCCGAGGAAATTGTCCGCCAGGGTATGGACCTGCTGATGGACCGCATCGCCCACCCGGGCGGACCGCCCCGCCAGATCGTCCTGCAGAACCAGGTCCACTGGCGCGCCAGCACCGCCCCCCTTGTTTGAGCGCCCAGGTGTCAGCAGGATAAACTTTACCGCTTGACACGGCGTGGCGTCCAATGTTAGATCCGCACACACTCTAACAAATATCAACATAAGGAGTCAGAGCGATGGCCAGACCAAGTGGACCGGATTATTGGGCGCATGTGGATTTGAACCGCTATCCGCAGATGGTGACGGAGGCCCCGGGGCCGGAATCAAAAAAAATGCACGCGCGCTGCACGAAGTATTTCAAGGGGCTGAGCGGCCAGGTGAAGCTGTTCCCGGTGGCCTTCGAATCCGGCCACGGCTGCATATTGCGCGACGTGGACGGCAATGCCTACATTGATTTTTCATCGGGCATCTATGTCACCACGCTGGGGCATTGCCATCCGAAGGTGACCGAGGCCGTCCAACAGGCCGCCGGGCAACTGATGAACGCCCACGACTTCACCACGCCCATCAAAACCCGGCTGGTGGAAAAGCTGGCCGAGATTCTGCCGGGCGATCTGAACGGGTTTCAGTTCTACGACTCGGGCACGACGGCGGTCGAGGCGGGCCAGCGGGTGCTGCGCGCGGCCACCAAGCAGCACGAGATGATCTCCTGTTTCTATGATTACCACGGCAAGACCTACGGCGGCGTCTCCCTGGGCCACATCCGCTCGACCGTGTACGGGCCGGCCCGCATGCCCGGCGCCCACATGGTGCCCCGCCCCGATGTCTACCGGCCGATCTGGAAAAAGCCCGACGGCACGATTGACACGGACCAGTACATCGCTTTTTACGAGGAATACCTCGACAAGGGCACCTGCGGCCAGGTGGCCGGCTTCGTGCTCGAGCCCATCCAGGGCTGGGGCGGTTCGGTCATGCCCCCCGATGATTTCTTCCCGAAGCTGCGGGCCTTGTGCGACAAACACAAGCTCCTGCTCATGATTGACGAAGTGCTGACCAGCATGGCCCGCACGGGCAAGTACCTGTGCATGGAGCACTGGAACGTCGTGCCGGATATTGTCACCATCGGCAAGGGCTTCGGCAACGGCTTCCCGGTGACCTGCGTGGCCGTGCGCGAACCCTACAAGGAGAGCTTCGAGTCCATCTCCGCCTCGAGTTCCTACGGCGGCAATCCCATGGCCTGCGCGGCGGCGCTGGCCAGCATCGAAGCCATCGAGGCGGAGCAACTCAACGAGCGCTCCGCTTGGCTGGGCGAGGTGGCCAACAAGCGGATGCAGCGAATGCTCACCGAGCACAAGATCGTGGGCGATGTGCGCGCCAAGGGCTGCCTGATGGGCATCGAGCTGGTCAAGGACAAAGCCACCAAGGAGCCTTTCGACAAGGCGGGCGCCCTGGTTTATCAAAAAGCCTTTGCCAAGGGCCTGGCCTGGATTCCGGCCGGACACATCCTGCGCATGAGCCCCCCCGTGGTCATGGAGGAGGACGTCCTGCTTAAAGGCCTCGAAATCATTGACGAAGCCATCGGCGAAACCGCCCGTGAGCTCGGCTACGCCTGATGCGCGCCGGACGGCCGCGACCGGCCCCTTGACAACCTGAACTGAATCCTGGGAGAACTATGAAGACATACCGTTTTGGCATTATTGGCGCGGGCCTGATGGGCCGTGAATTCGCCAGCGCGGCCGCGCGTTGGTGCCACCTGACCGACCTGGACGCCCGCCCCGAGCTGGTGGCCGTCTGCGACATGAACCCCGCCCTGTTTCCCTGGTACACCGGCCACTTCCCCTCCGTCCGGCAAACCACCACCGCGTACCAGGAACTGCTGGCCAACCCGGCAGTCGAGGCCGTCTACGTCGCCGTCCCCCATAACCTGCATCAACAGGTCTACTGCGATGTCCTGGCCGCCGACAAACACCTCATGGGCGAAAAACCCTTCGGAATTGACCTGCCCGCCTGCGAGGCGATCATCGCCGCCACGCGGCAACGGCCGGATCAGCTCGTGCGCTGCTCCTCGGAATCGCCGTTCTTTCCGGCGCTGCAGCAGCTCTGCGGGTATATCGAGCAGGGCGCCTTCGGCCGCCTGATCGAAGTCAACACGGGCTTTCTGCATTCCAGCGACCTCGATCAGGACAAACCCATCAACTGGAAGCGCCGCATTGAGTTCAATGGCGAATACGGGGTCATGGGCGACCTGGGCATGCATGCCTGCCATGTGGTCTTCCGCGCGGGCTGGCAACCCCGCAACGTGCGCGCCCTCCTCAGCGATATCGTGAAGGAACGACCCGATGGCCAGGGCGGCCGCGCGCCCTGCAAGACCTGGGACAACGCGACCCTCCTGTGTGAAACCCTGGATCCCCGGACGAGCGAGCCCTTCCCCTGGACCCTGAAACTCCAGCGCATCGCCCCCGGCCAGAAGAACAACTGGTACGTCGAGGTGTTGGGCACGCAGCTTTCCGCGCGCTGGTCGAGCGTCCAGGCCGATGTCCTGGAAGTCATGGAATACCACCCGGGCGTCCCCCAGGCATGGCAACAGATCCAAACCGGCTACGATACCGCGTTCAAAACCATCACCGGCGGCATCTTCCAGTTCGGCTTCACCGACTCGATCCAGCAGATGTGGGCCGCCTATCTCCACGAACTGGCCCACGGCCAGCCGAAGAAACCGTTCGCGGGCTGCGTGACGCCGGACGAAGCCCTCCTGAGCCATCAGCTCTTCACGGCCGCCCTCGAATCCCAACGCCGCGCCGCCACCGTCGCCCTGGCCACCGACATTGCGTCTTGACGCCACCGCTGCGCCCTTTATGCTGGCCAGCGAGGTGTGAGTCAGCACCAGGGAGACGCGGATTATGGCACTGACATTGGTGGTTTTGGCAGCGGGTATGGGCAGCCGGTACGGCGGCTTGAAGCAGTTGGACGCCATGGGACCCAACGGCGAGACGATCATGGACTACTCGCTGTTCGACGCCCAACGCGCCGGCTTTGACCGCTTTGTCTTCGTAATCCGGCGCCACATGGAAGCCGCCTTCCGCGAACAGATTCTGAGCCGGTTGCCCGCCGCCTATGACACGGATCTGGCCTTTCAGGAACTCGACCAGGTGCCCGATGGCTTTTTCACGCCGGCGGAGCGGGTCAAGCCCTGGGGCACCGCCCACGCCGTGCTGGCGGCCGCCGAACAGGTCCACGGCCCGTTTACCGTGATCAACGCCGACGATTTCTACGGCGCGGGATGCTTCCGGACCGCAGCGGAATTCTTCGCCGCCCGGCCGCCGGCGACGAAGGTCCACGAATATGCCATTGTGGGCTACACCCTGCGCGACACGCTCTCGCCCCACGGCTCGGTGGCCCGCGGCGTCTGCCGGGCCGACGCGGCCGGCGATCTGATTGATATCGAGGAAATGACCGCCATCCACCAGGACGGCCCGGCGGCCTACAATCTCCGGCCCGACGGCGCCCGCCAACCCCTGACCGGCGATGAACCCGTCTCGATGAACACCTGGGCGTTCGACGATAGTATTTTCCCGCTGTTGCGCCAGTCCTTCGCGCGCTTCCTCAAAGACCACGGCCAGGAGCTGAAATCCGAGTTTTTCATCCCCATCATTGCCAGGGAATTGGTGTTTACCGGCCAGGCCCGCATCCGGGTGCTGCCCTGCGGCGAACGCTGGTTCGGCGTGACCTACCAGGAAGACAAACCCACCACCCAGGCCCGCATCCGCGAACTGATCGCCGCCGGGACCTATCCCACGCCCTTGTGGTAAACAGCTGGCGGTCATGACCGAAATCACGAACATCCTGGCCGAACGCTACGCCACGGCCGCCCTCACCGCCATCTGGTCCCCCACCGGCAAAGTCCGCCTCGAACGCGAATTGTGGCTGGCGGTCCTCAAGGCCCAGCGAGAACTCGGCCTGCCCATCGCCGCTGAAGATATCGCCGCCTACGAAGCAGTCATTGATCGGATTGACCTCGAGGATATCGCCCGCCGCGAGCGCCAGACCCGCCACGACGTCAAGGCCCGCCTCGAAGCATTCTGCGCCCTTGCGGGCCGCGAACTGCTGCACCAGGGCATGACCAGCCGGGATCTGACCGAAAACGTCGAGCAGCTCCAGGTGCGGCGGTCGCTCGCCGCCATCCGCGTCAAGGGCGGCGCCACCCTGGCGGCCTTTGCGGCGGTCGCGGCCACCCAGCGCGATCTCCCGCTCACGGCCCGGACCCATAACGTGCCGGCCCAGATGACGACCGCCGGCAAGCGCTGGGCCCAATTCGGCGCCGAGCTGTTACGCGCCCTGCGGCGGCTCGACGCCCTCCTGGCCGACTATCCCCTGCGCGGACTCAAGGGCGCCGTCGGCACGCAAATGGATGAGCTGACCTTGTTCGCGGGCGACGCGGAGCGGGTGGCCGCCCTCGAAGACGCGGTCCGGCGGCATTTGGGCTTCGCGGAATGCCTCGATTGCGTCGGCCAGGTGTATCCGCGCAGTCTGGATTTTGAGGTGGTCGCGGCACTGTATCAATTGGGCGCGGCCCCGGCGAGTTTCGCCCGCACCCTGCGCTTGATGGCCGGCCAGGAGTTGGCCAGCGAGGGCTTTGCCAAGGGCCAGGTCGGTTCCTCCGCCATGCCCCATAAAGTCAATAGCCGCAGTTGCGAACGGATTGACGGCCTGCACGTGATTCTGCGCGGCCACGTCACCATGGCCGCCGCCCTGGCCGGCGACCAGTGGAATGAAGGCGATGTCTCCTGCTCCGTCGTCCGCCGGGTCGTCCTGACCGATAGCTTCCTGGCACTGGACGGCCTTTTCGAAACCACCCTGACCGTCCTCGGGCAAATGCAGGTTTCCCCCGCCGCCCTGGCGGCTGAATGCGCCCGCTATGCGCCTTTCCTGGCCACCACGACGGTTCTGATGGAGGCCGTCCGGCGCGGCGTCGGCCGCGAAACCGCCCACGAAGCCATCAAGACCCACGCCGTGGCCGTGGCCCAGGGATTGCGCGAAGGCACGTTGACGGAAAACGATCTGCTCGAACGCCTGGCGCGCGAACCGCGCCTGGCACTCGCGCGCGACACCCTGCAGGCCCTCTTTGCCCAGGCCCAACGCGATACCGGCCGGGCCGGACCGCAGGTGGATGCGTTTGTCCAGGCCGCCGACGCCTGGCTGACCGACTGCCCCGCAGCCCGCGCCTACCAGCCCGGCGCCATCCTCTAACCCGAGCACGAGGCCCGCCCCCCCCCATGAGCCGCACCGGCATGCACCAGCGCTGCTGGGAACATGACTACTGCGCGCCCTGCTTCTACATGATCACCCTGGTAACCCAGCCGCGGCGGGAATGCCTGGGTAAACTGTGTACCCCACCAGACGCGCCGCCCCACATCGAACGATCCGGCCTCGGCCAGGTGGTGCTCGAAGTGTGGCAGCGCACCTCCACCATCTACCCCGGCGTGGAAGCATGCGAAGCCGTCGTTATGCCCGACCATTTTCACGGCCTCCTGCGAGTGAAGGAACGTTTGCCTCGCCCCATGGGCCACCTGGTGAAGGCGTTCAAGCGCGTGAGCACGAACGAAGGCCGCAGCCACGGGCTCCTTGGCGGCAGCAGGGGGCCGGCCCGCGGCAGCAACGGGCCGGCACGCGGCAGCAAGGGGCTGCTGCCGCAACCAAACTGGGCAGCAGCCCCTGCTGCCGGCCCCTCCTCCCTCTGGCAACCCGGCTTTTAAGACAGCATCCTCCTGCGCCGCGGGCAACTCAAAGCCATGGTGAATTACATCGCCGACAACCCCCGCCGGCTGGCCGCCAAGCGGGCCAACCCGGAGCTGTTCACCGTCGTCACCCGGCGCGAAATCGCCCCGGGCCGCGCCTGCGCCATGATCGGAAACCGCTTCCTCCTCGAACACCCGTTGAAACGCCAAATCCAAATCTCACGCCACATCCCGCCCGCGGCGCTTCAATCAAAAAAGGAAGAACTCCTCTATGCGGCCCAACATGGCGCCGTGCCCATTTCCCCCTGCATCAGCCCCGGCGAAAAAGAAATCGCCCGCGCCCTCCTGGCCGTCGGCGCCCCCCTGATCGTGCTTCTGGAAAACGGCTTCCCACCCGGCTATAAACCGCCCGGCCGGTACTTCGACGCCTGTGCGCAGGGACGCCTGCTCCTGCTCGCGCCGTTTCCCTACCACCGCCAAAGACGTCCCATCACCCGTGCCCAGTGCCTGGCCCTCAATGACTGGGCGGCCGCGGTTGCTGGGGCCACTGGTCCCCGGCCTTGACTTGACAACCGGCACCGACCCTACCGACGTTTCGACCGGAACGTACCGGGGCGCCACAGGCCATGAAGGCGCCTGGTGGTCATAGCGCGTCCCCAGGCCGCCACAAGCGGCAGATAGCCCAGCAAGGCGGCGCAGAAGCCGAACCAATCGCCCCAGCGACTGTACAGGGTCAAGGGCGCCTGGGGCGGACGCGGGCGCACAGGCACCACGCGAAAACCCGCCACGCGCCGTTCACCGGCGGCATCGGTCAACAGATCATGCAGGCGCCCGGCCGCGTCAATGCCGCCGCTCATGCCGGTGTTCGCGGCGCGCACGGTCGGGATCCGGTTTTCGATGCTGCGAAAAACCCCGTGCGACAAATGCTGGACGGCGGCCGCGGCGGGATCAAACCAGGCATCGTTGGTTTGGTTGATCAACACCTGGGCGCCGGCGCGCACAGCGCGGCGCGCCAGCCAGGGCACGGTGTCTTCGAAACAGATCAACACGCAGAACGTGAAGTCGTGTCCCGGCAGGCGCATGGGCACGGGATCGCGCCCCGCGCTGAAACTTTCGGGGATGGGCGCCAACCGCCGCAGCCAGGGCAGCCACCGTTCACCCGGCATGTATTCGCCGAAGAGCACCAGGTGCTGTTTATCGTAGACCGCCGCCAGCGCCCCATCCGGCAGCACCAGCAGCGAGCTGTTGTAGTAGTGGACGCCCCCCGCGCCGCTGCCGTCGCTCTCGACTGTCCCCACCAGCAAGGGCGTACCCTCGGCCGCCAGCGAACGCACCAGACTGGCGCTGGCGGGATCAACACGGACCTCATCCGGCACCGCCGTCTCCGGCCAGACGATCAGCGCCGGCGCGAGACGGGCCGCCAGACGCGTCCAGGTCTCGAGGGTGCGGTAAATCAAATCAAAATGTGCGGGGCTCCATTTTTCGACCTGGGGGATGTTGGGCTGGACCACGGCGATCGAGACATCGCCACCCGCGGGGGGCTGCGCGGCCAGGAGACGCGCGCCGCCGCGCTGGGCGGCCGCCAGCGTGATCAGCAACACCAGCAGTTCCGGCTGCCCGCGCGCCCGGCCACCGGCGCGCCAACGCAGGATCAGGGCCGCCCAGCCGGCGCAGGCCAAAGCCAGCAAAGCGGATAGGACGTACATCCCGCCCCAGCTCGCGTGCTGACAGAGCGCCAATTGCCGGTACTGGCTCACAGCCAGCGGATTCCAGGCAAACCCCGTGAACAACCGTCCCCGCAAATATTCACTGCCCGCCCAGAGCAACGCAAACCAGCACATGCCGACCAGGTTAGCCCACCCCGAACGCACGCCCCGCCGCCGCGTCCAAACACTCCACGCCCAGACCGGCGGAATGAAATACAGGGCGCAATAGGCCGCCAGCGCCAACCAACCCAGGACCGTGACATGCCGAATCCAATGAATGGAAACCAACCAGAACACCAGCCCCGCCAGCGCCGCCAGCCGTACCGCCTCGCGCGCCCCCCGCCCCGCCGCCGCCAGCAGCAGCGGCGTCAAGGCAATCCACGCCAGCAGGCGCCACTCGAACGGCGGAAAGGCCAGCGCCAGCGCCAGCCCCGCCAACGACGCCAGCCAGCCCCGCCGGGACAACCCGTAACGCGGCCCCGCCTGCGCTGAAAAATGATCTGCCGCCACGATCCTCTCGCTTCCCTTTGCCCCGGCCACCCAACCGGAATCAACCACCCCGCCCGCCGCTGCCCGTCAGTCGGGCGCCAGTATGCGCCCCGCAGGCGGCGGGTCAATCAGATAATCCCCCCTCGAAAAAATGCGCTTGGCGGGAGGGCCGGGAGCAGCTATGGTGTCGAGGCTCGATGTCCGCCGGACGGCAAGCCTTGTTGCACGGGTGGTGAAATGGCAGACACGCTAGGTTGAGGGCCTAGTCCCCGCTTAAGGGGGTGCGGGTTCGACTCCCGCCCCGTGCACCAGGCAGTTAAAGCGACAAGCGCAAGAGGGCGGCAAGCATGACGGTATCGCCGCTGACTTTGCGGTCGTCATCTTCCAGATCATCCCACTCTTGGAAACGGTACTGGGCATTGAGATCGAGGGCCAAGCCGGGCAGGATCTCGATCAATACCCCGGCACGGAGGAAGTAGAAGGGATCGTCCGCGAAGTCGCCGTCGGCGTAATTCACGCCGATGCCGACGCCCCCATACAGGCCGGTTCCCACCAGCAGGGCGGCCTGCGGGGCATACGACGTCTCCGTCTGTCCCGCAAAGCCTTCGGGAAAAACTTCCAGGGTCCCTTCAAGCTGGACCAGGTCGCCCAGGGGGAACTGGACGCTGGCCAGCCAGGCCAGGCCATCCTCGTCAATGTCGTCAATTTTGATGTCATTGACGGCTTTCCAATACTGCGCGCCCGCGCCGATGGTCTGGGCGGTAAGCGTCGGTACGCCTGCGCCCACACACAACAGCACGACCACCGCCATCGCCACCAACCGCTGGAAACCCTGCGTCATGACCATACCTCCGGTTTTCAGTTTACTGTCTCTCATGAACAGCCCATGGAGTTGCCGCAGTTGTAGCAACGGTAGCAGGCGCCATTGCGTACGGTAATGGCGCCGCAGGAATCGCAAATCGGCGCATCCTCCATGAACCCCTTGAATTGTTCGTCAATCCGCACGGGCGCCTTGACGGCCGACGCCGGAGCCGCGCCGACCGGCGCCTCGGCGACGCCCGCCACCGGTGCAGCCGCGGCGGCCGCCGGCTCGATCTTCTGCGTTTCGGCGGCCCGGGGCGGCTGTTGGAACGTATGCCCCATCCAGCGGAAGATGTAATCCACCAAGGATTTGGCGATGGGAATATTCGGATCTTTCGTGAAGCCGCTGGGCTCGAAACGCGTATGGGCGAATTTTTCCACCAGGGTTTGGAGCGGCACGCCATACTGCAGGCAGAGGGAGATCGCGGTGCCGAAGGAATCCATCAGGCCGCCGATGGTGCTGCCCTCCTTGGCCATGGTAATGAACAGCTCGCCGGGCAACCCCTCCTCGTAGAGCCCGACGGTCAGGTAGCCCTCGTGTCCGGCAATATCAAACTTGTGGGTAATCGAACGCCGGGTCGAGGGCATGCGCCGCCGCAAGGGCCGGGCCTTCGAACCGTTGCCGCCGGTGGCCGGCGCGGATCCGGTCTCGGCCTTTTTCTGGCGGGCCGTGTTCAGGGGTTGACTGCGTTTGCAGCCGTCGCGATAGACGGCCAGGGCTTTCAGCCCCTGTTCCCAGGCCAGTTGATAGGTTTCGATGATCTGCTCGATGGTGGCCTCGTTGGGCATGTTGACCGTCTTGCTGATGGCGCCCGAGAGGAACGGTTGCACGGCGGCCATCATGCGGACGTGGGCCAGGTAGGAGATGAACCGTTTGCCGTTCTGGGGTTTGAAGGCGCAATCGAAAACGGGCAGATCGCCCTCGTGGAGTTTGGGCGCGCCCTCGATGGTGTCGTGTTCGTCAATAAAGGCCAGGATGTCCTTGATGTCCGCCTCATTATAGCCCAGGTGCCGCAGGGACTGGGCCACGGAACGATTCACGAGCTTGAGCATGCCGCCCCCGGCCAGGGCCTTGTATTTGACGAGGGCGATATCCGGTTCGACGCCGGTGGTATCGCAATCCATCATGAAGCCGATGGTGCCGGTGGGCGCCAGGACGGTGACCTGGGCATTGCGGTAGCCGTGGCGGCGGCCCTGCTCGAGCGCCCGCTCGGCGGCCTCGCGGGCGGCCACGGACAGCGCCTCGGGGCAATTCTTCGGGATGGCATCCAGGGCGGCCACATGCTGTTCGATGACCTCGATCATGCACTCCCGATTCTCGGCGAAGCCGTCAAACGGCCCGAGAATCTGGGACAGTTCGGCGGAATGGGCATAGGCATTGAAGTGCATGATGGCCGTCAAGGTGGAAGCCAGGGCGCGGCCGGCTTCGCTATCGTAGGGCAGGCCCAGGCTCATGAGCAGGCAGCCGAGGTTGGCGTAGCCCAGCCCCAGGGGCCGGAAGCGGTGACTGCTGGCCGCGATCCCCTCGGTCGGATAGCTGGCGTGATCCACGATCAGTTCCTGGGCCGTGATGAAAATCCGCACGGCGGCCGCGAAGCGCTCGGCATCGAACGGGCGCCCGGGCTCCATGAATTTCATCAGGTTCAGGGAGGCCAGGTTGCAGGCGCTGTCATCCAGGAACATGTATTCGCTGCACGGGTTGCTGGCGTTGATGGGCCCCGTGTGCTTGCAGGTGTGCCAGCGTTGAATTGTGTCCTCGAATTGCAGTCCGGGATCGCCGCAAATCCAGGCGCCCTCGCCAATCCAACGCAGGAGATCCCGCGCCTTGTAGCAGGGACCCTTCTTGCTCGCGTCCGTAACCCAATACGTCTGCCACTCTTCATCCCGCGCCACCGCCTGCATGAATTCATCGGTGATCCGGATCGAAAGATTCTCGTTCTGGTAGGCCACCGAGGCATAGGCCTCGCCGTTGAAGCTGCCGTCATAGCCTTCCTCGATCAGCGCCCAGGCCTTGCGCTCCTCCTCCTGCTTGGCTTGAATGAACTCCTTGATGTCCGGATGCCGGCACTTGAGCGTGTTCATTTTGGCGGCGCGACGGGTCTTGCCGCCGGACTTCACCACGCCGGCAATGGCATCGTACACGCGCAGGAATGAAAGCGGGCCACTGGGCACGCCCCCGCCGCTGAGCCGCTCGCGCTGGCTGCGCAAGGGCGTCAGATCCGTCCCGGTGCCGCTGCCATACTTGAAGAGCATGGCCTCGCTGCGGGCCAGCTCCATGATGCCTTCCATGGTGTCGTTGACCGACTGGATGAAGCAGGCCGAGCACTGAGGATACTCGTACTGGGTCGCCGCCCGGGCGATGTTTTCCGTCTGCGGATTCCAGTAGAAGCCGCCCGGATTGTTGTCGAGCCCCACCTGGTACTGGTGATACAGCCCGCAATTGAACCAGACCGGCGAGTTGAAGGATCCATACTGCTGCAGGCACAGGGTCGCCAGCTCGTCGTAGTAGGCCGCCGCATCCTCCTCGCCCGCAAATAACCCGTCCTCGATCCCCCAATCCGTGATGGTCCGCGCCACACGATGCACCAACTGCCGCACGCTGTACTCCCGCTCCGGCGAACGCTGGGGACCATAAAAATATTTCGAGGCGACCACATTGGTGGCCAGCATGGACCAGGTGGTCGGCGCTTCGACGTCCTCCTGCCGAAAAATGACGGCGCCCTTGTCGTCCGTGATCGAAGCCGTGCGGCGTTCCCATTGCACCTGCTCGTAGGGATCTTCGCCGGCCCGGCTGAACACCCGCTTGATTGTGAGGCCCGTCGCCGGTTTTGACCGCCCGCGCGGCATCCGCTCCCGCTTCAGGTCCACCCGCGTTCCCCCGGCATTTTTCCGTTCCGTACTCTCCACCGCCATCTCCCTTGTCTCAAGCATTTCCTGTCCCCTTTATCCTGTTGAATGTCACTGCCTTACGCCACAAACCGCCCTGCCTCATCCCCTAAATATGGTAGTAAAAGGCACTGTTGCTATGAATAACCCCATATCTTGTGGGGCGCAAGTTTTTTTTGAGCCTTTTTTCCGGCCGCGTGAGCGCCTTATGGGCAACGGCTTACGGCCCGGCCGGGACGGAAGTGTCAGCCGACTTTGTCGTCTTCGGAGTTGGCCGCCCCTATGCTGGTCGCGGGGGGGCGGGTAACGGGAGCGCTGGGGGTCAGCAGAGCAGGGTCGAGAAGCACGCCCTGGCTGCGCAGTTGGCGCTGCAGTTCCGGTACGGCGATCCGATGCAAGTCACCGCCGGACGCCTGCAAGGCCACCGCCGCGGCAGTGCCGGCGGCCTCGCCACTGACCACACAACCAGGGAGGGCGCGGGTGACATCCCAAATGGTCACATCGGCGGCCAGGCACCGCCCGACCGCCAGCAGGTTCACGGTGCGCTCCGCCACCAGCGCACCCAGCGGGACGGCGTAGACCGGGCCGGCGCGGCGCCAATCGCTGATGAGGCCCACCGTATCATCGAGCCAGGTGTGGCAAACCTGCGCGGCCTGCATGGCCCGCGGCACGCACAGGCGGCGGGTCATCCGCAAACAGGGCAGCGTGGGCGCCATGACCGGTTCGATTTCCTTCTGGGGATCCCGGGCGCGCAGTTCATCGAGCTTATGGCGGATCAACCCGCGGGAACCGAGGAGCTGGGCATTGACCTCGCGGGCGTCATCGCCCCGGAAGAAAGGTCCGGCCGCGCCTTCGCGGGCGCCTTGGGCATGATACCGGTGCGAGAGCGGCGCGCGGACCAGCTCGTCGCCGGTGAGATAGTAGAACCAGCCGGCGAGGACATTCGAATCCAGGGATTCGGTCTCTTCCCCGGCCAGGAAACACAGATCGGCATCGCCGGACGCATCAACGAACATTCGCGCGGCCAGCGCGCTGCGGCCGCATTTGTTTTCGACCAGCACATGGGTCAGGCGCTGCCCCGACTTCAGCACCTGGCACACGCGGGTGTCGTAGAGCACATCCACGCCGGCGGCCAGGGCCCATTCCTCGAGGGCCAGCCAGTAGGCGCAGGGATTGAAATTCACGCGGTAGCGCACCTGCGCGCGGGCCGCGGGCGAGCCGCCGACTTTCCAGGCCGGGGGGATGCCCTCGAAGTGTGCGGAGGTTCGCCCGTGCCGGACATCGCGCACGGAGAGCTTGAGCAATTCCTCGGCCAGTCCCGCGCTGACCTGGCGCCCGTGGCCATCGCAGAGGGGCAGCCAGGTGGTGACCATCCCCAGCGTGGCCAAGCCGCCGAGGGCAAAACTCCGTTCGAGCAGCATGACGCGGGCGCCATTGCGGGCGGCCGCCACCGCCGCCGCCACGCCACTCAGACCGCCCCCCACCACCAGCACGTCGCAGGCCCGGCGTACCGGCAGGCTGCGAGCCGGCTCACGCACTTGTCCGGCGGGTGGGGCTTCCGCGCACCGCGCGTCGCCAGCGATCTTTTCCGGGCGCGTCCATTTCATGGCTTGCTCTCTGTTGGCTCGGGTGTGGACAATCAGCGGGTTTGGAGAATGAGCATCAGTCGGCCTGTGCCGTCCGGGAAACCGCCCAGGATGATGGGCTGACCCCGGCGCAGGGCCACGACCGTGTTGAGCAGCGTGCGCCCGTCGCGGGCCACGGAAACGGACAATCGTTCGGCGCCGCCCTGGCAGCGGACTTCGAGGGGGCCCAGGCGCTGGGGCTTGTTCTCCGCGGGCAATCCGACGCGGGTGGCGCCAAGCAGGGCGAATCCCTGATAGGGTAGATTGGCCCGCAGGAGCCCTGCCACATCGCGCAAGCCCACGGCCACTTCCTGGTTGTCCTGGTGCGCGCGGGCCAGCCGGATGGTCACTTGGGCGGCGACCTCACCCGCCAGGGGACCGAGCAGCAGTCCGATCCAAAGCCATCCAATCATCTTGCGCATGGGTCAACCTCCATTGAGCGCGGGCCGCTCATCGGCCACGAGCCAAAGAATCATGCCCTGATGTTGCTCATCCCGCAATATAAAGAATGCCCCGCTCCGCGCGGCGACTTCGAGCACCTGGCTCGAGGTGGGCGCGGCGGCCAGGCCGGGTGCGGGCGCGGGCCATTGCCACCAGCCTAGCAGCGCCAGCAATAGAGCGGCACAGGCGGCGACCGCCGCCCATGGGCGGCTCGTGACGGGCCACCAGTGCGGTTCGGCCCAGGCCCGGCGCGCCGCGGGCGGCACGGTGACCGGCGCTTGCCGGGGCAGGTCGCGGGCCTGCGCCCGGAAGTCAGCCCAGAAGGTATCGGCGGGCGGGGCCGGCGGCAGCTTGTGACTTTGCGCCAGACGCGCCTGCCAAGACGGGCGTTTCTGTTTCTTTTTCATGCGACTGGTTCCTCACGCGGATCGGGGGTCAACAGGGCGCGCAGTTTCCGGCGGGCGTGAAACAGGCGGGACATGACCGTGCCCTGGGGCAGATCGAGGGCGGCGGCGATCTCGTGGTAGCGCAAGCCGTCCACGTAATGCAGCAGCACGATCTGGCGGTGCAGTTGCGGTAATTGGTCCAGGGCGCGCCGGACCCAAGCCTGGTCATCCGCGCGCGCGGCGGCCTCAGCCGGACTTTCGGCCTGGTGGTCCACCGTGCGGGGATCATGATCCTCATAGTCCCCCGCATCGAAGCTTTCGGCGGGCCGCGCCTGCTGGCGCCGCCGCCAGTCCAACGCCCGATTGCGGGCGATTCGGTATAACCAAGTCGCCAGGGCGCTGCGCCCGTCGAAACCAGGCAACGCCTGCCATGCTTTCAGAAAAGTATCCATTACAATGTCTTCCGCATCCGCCGGACCAACCAGCCGCCACGCGACGGCCCGCAGTTTGCCCCGCAAGGGCTCGAAAAGCGCCGCAAACGCATCCAGATCGCCCGCGCGGGCTCTGTCCAGCAGCTCATTCACGGTCCGGCCATACTTTCATGGACGCCCCCCGCCACCGTCCTATTCACCGCCCCGGCCCCAGGCTCGACGATTTCCCCACTCCAAATGGCCTGAACCCGCCCCGGCGCGGTCTCGAGCAACAGTTCGCCCGCGGGCCCGTAGCCCGCCACCCGCCCCCGGACAAGATCCGCCCCCTGATGAATCCCGATCGGTTGCCCGAGACTCTGGCTGCGCAGCTCCCAGGCGACGCGCAGCCCGGCGAACCCCAGGCGCGCCCAACGGGACAGCCACGGCGTCAAGGCCCGCAGCGCCTCTTCGAGTAACGGCGGCAGATCATAAACCTGGCCGGTTTCCTCCCGCATGGAAGTGGCGGGCCGGCCAATGGCGGTCAGGGCTTCCGCCTCGAGATTGACATTCAATCCGATCCCCAGGGCCAGGGCCGCCGGTTCGCCGGGCAAGATCTCCGCCAGGATGCCGCAGATTTTCCGTTCTCCCACCAGGACATCATTGGGCCATTTGGGGCGCGATGGAATCCCGCGGGCCTGCAACAGGTCATCCACCGCCAAGGCCGCGGCAAGCGTGGCCGCGGCGGCGGGCGGACCGTCCGGCGCCAGCGGCCAGAGCAAAGAAAAACACAGATTCCGGTTGACGCCCGAAATCCAGGCGCGCCCGTGACGGCCCCGCCCCGCCGTCTGACGACGCGCCGCGAACACAGTCCCCGGCGCCAGATCCGGCCGTTGCGCCCACCGACGCTTCAACTCAAGCTGGGTGGAATCCACCTCCTCGAGCCAGGTGGGCGCCCACACGATATCCCCCCCCGTCTCTCGATCCGCCGTCACCCGCACAGTTGGCCACTCGTCCACGAGCCTACAGATGCTGACGCCGCCGCGCCCAGGCACAGAGGAAGCCGCCGAACAGGATCAGAACCGCCACCCCCGGCTCCGGCACAAGCACCCCCGTCCAGGATAACGCGTAATCCGTACTGTCTCCGCCGCTGACCTGCAGCGCATACCGCCCCGACTGCAACTCCGTCTGGTAAACATACTCGACGTTATCCACGGCACTGTCGCTCGACCAGATCAAATCGCCCAGATCAAACCCGCCCGCTCCCACTTCGTACAGCCCTAAGGCCATGTCCGCCACGGTGGCCCCGGTGATTGACCAATTCTGACCGACCTGACTGGTCTGTATATTCCGGTTCCAGTTCAACGATGCGGAAAACTCCTCCAGTTTCTTGTCCGCCTCGACATCAAAGTAATAGAAGCGCAATTGGTTGGTCAGGGCCGTGTCGAAATCCCAACCGCGCACGGCAACCGTGCTGTTGGTGCTGGCCTCCTGGCGCCCCTCGACCAGAATCAAACCACTGTTGTTGATATTCAGCGCCCCGGCCCCGAAGACTTCATCAATCGGCTGGCTTGCCGTCTGGCTCCAACTCGTCAGGTTGGTTTTCGTCGCCCCGGCCATGAGCATGGACTTGATGGCGACCGCATTGGTGGCCCGGTTCAGCTCGCTATCGTTCTGCGCCATTTCGAGCAGGAGGGCCGCCGCCGCGCCCACCACCGGCGTCGAGTAGCTGGTGGCCTGGAACGGGTAGGGTGAAGCCACGATGTCGGGCTTGATGCGGCCGGCCACGTCTCCGACCGTGCCATCGCGACTGTGATTGCCGTTGGTCAATCCGACTACAATCGCATTGTAACTGTGGCCACCGAAATCAGGGACTTCGGTACCCGAACCGTTGTTCAAGCCGACGACGGCTATGGTCTGGTCGCGCTGAATCTGGAAATCGTACCGGCGAATAATTTCCGTGCGCACGGCTTCGGTTTGATTGGTTAGTATCCAGCTATGATTCTGAATCGAGCGCGACTCGACCAGCGGCGCCCGACTCTGGCCATAGCGTAGAAAACTATTTATCCAATCAGTCGAGTAATAGGAATGAATATTGTCCACATCCGGCGCGACGCTGGCGGTACCATACAAGGCCCGCCCGACGCGAGTGGCGTGGTCCGACGTCAAAGCCGTGCCCGAGGTCATGACCGTCACGGTCTTGCCCGCCAGTTCTACATTGTTCGTGTCGGGTACGAAACGATAGACTTCAGCGTAATACCCCTCGACCTGGCTGGCGGTTATCCCATCCCCCGTGGGCACGGCGATGCTCAGTTGCGCCAGGGAATTGGTGAACGCGCGATAACCGATATCGTCCTTGTAATCGGCCCGGGCCACCGCTGCGGCGACACAACACACCGCCACGGTTCCCCAGCCGCGCAGCCCCAAACAACGCCCATTCTTCATAGCACCCGTTCTCCAGTGGCTCATTATGTGCTCACCAGCTACTGATACGCCAGGGATCTCAATTTTGCAAGCCCCAAATGCCCGATCCGCCAAGGCGCGGCGGAAGCGCCTGCCCCCCTCAATCAGTCGGTCTTGACTACGCATCCGGGCCGTTACTTGGCGCCCGGGGCGGCATCGGCTCGACGGGCTCTTCGCCGAGGAGTCGGGCCAGGGTCGGTTCCATGGCCTCAGCCCAGAGGCGATAGCCTTCGACCGTCAGGTGGACGCCGTCTGCGCGCAGCCCGCGATAGCCCTGCCCCGCCTCGAAAGGAAAACACTCGCGCAGGTCAAGAAAATGGATTGTCTGGCCATCGGCCCATTCTTTCAACTGCTGATTGACTTCCCGGAGCTTCCTGCCGCGCCCGTCTTCAAGCTGATTGCCGCGCGGGAAGATGCCCAGCAGCAAAATCGTTGTTTCCGGGAAAAGCGCTTTCGTCTTTTCCACGACCGCTTTCACGCCGGCAACGATTTCTGCCTGCGGTGAGCCGGAGTTGTTGGTGCCGATCATGATGACGGCGAGCCGGGGCGCAAGCCCCTGCGTTGTCAGGTGATCCAACCGCCACAAAACATGCTGCGTCCGGTCGCCGCCAATGCCGAGATTGATCGCGTGGCGATGGCCGTAGTAATGTGTCCAGATGTTCCGCGGGCGATGTTCCCAGCCCTGCGTGATTGAGTCGCCGATAAACAGCACCGCCGGCGCGGTCCCCGCCGCCACAAGCCGTTCGTTCAACAAGGCGTTGCGCTGGTACCACTCATCCCCTTCCCTGGGCACGGGCGTCGTGGAAACAAATTCCGCCGACTGCGCGCGGAAACAAATCGCCTGGACGCAGACGAAGCACAACAGGGCCATCCGGTAATTCATTCGATCCATCCTTTCTGCAAAATCATGAGCATTCAAACGTCCGTTCGGCTCCCCTTGGTCATTCCAGCCGCTGTAACGGACGCGCTTTTCCATTCCAGCCGCTGTAATGGGCACGTTTTTCCATTCCAGCCGCTGTAATGGGCACCACATTTCGTTCCAGCGGCTGTACTGCGCGCCGTTTTTCGTTCCAGCGGCTGGAATGGATACCTCAGGAGCCAAAGGGATCCATGAGGGCGCGCAGGGCGGGAAAGACGGGGGGGGTGGCGGCCATGAACTGGAGGCATTCGCCGCCGAAGCGGGCCAGGACTTCGGTCTGGGCGCCGGCCTGGCGGGCGATGAGCTGAGCGGCGGCGATATCCCAATGATAGATGCGGGTCTCGAAATAGCCGTCCACACGGCCCCGGGCCACATGGCAGATATCCAGCGCGGCGGCGCCCATCATGCGCACCTTGCGCGCGTTCCGGCACAGCGTCTCCATCCGGCGGAAGCCATTGGGATCCGCCTCGATATCCTTGGAATGTCCCGTGCAGATCAGGGCCTGGGACAGGGAACGGGTTTCGGCGGGCTTGATGGCCGCGCCATTGCACAAGGCCGGGCGCTCTTGAACCGCCGTGTATAAATCATCCAACTCCGGCGCATACACCACCCCCACGACCGCCGCGCCCCGGTACTCCAACGCTACCGACGTACACCACTGGGGCAACCCATGATGGAAGTTGACCGTGCCGTCAATGGGATCTATGACCCACCGGTAGGGCGAACGGCTCGCCCGCGACCCCTCCTCGCCCAAAATCCCGTGCGCCGGATACCGCCGCGCCACCACCGCCGCCGCCCGCCGCTGGCACTCCCGGTCCAGCACCAGCTTGACGTCATGCGCATGTACGGCGTCCGTCTCGCCCCGCCGGTGCCGGTTGCGCAGGGCGTGCCGCCCCGCCGCCCGAGCCACCTCGACCGCCCCGTCCAACAAATCATCCAGCGCAATGCCCTTTTTCATAAACCATGGCTCTTAGCCCCGTTCCCGCCGGGAGGCGAGCCCAAAAATAATTCACCGGGGACCTTGCGGACTCGAAAACGGGGTGTATACTACTGAATAAGAATAATTACTAATTATGAAGAATAGGGCAACACCCACGGAGATTGAGGGGCGCGTGGCGGATTTTGTGGCCGCCTGCCGCGCCCAGGGCTTGAAGGCCACGCACCAGCGCATGGAAATCCTGCGCGAGCTGGCCGCC
>JAIPIQ010000151.1 GCA_021734645.1 Fidelibacterota bacterium
TCATTGACATGCCCGACCGCAAGATGGATCAATTCATCCAAGCGTGCCTGCAGAACAATGGTCGGCTCTCCGCCCGGAAACGCGCCAGTCACTTCGATTTCCTCTCTGACGAGGAAGTCACCCGCATGGAAGCGGCGGTTCATTCCGCCTACCGTTGTCAGGGGTCGGGACAGAGAAAAGGTGTCGTTCACTCTGTGCGTCGCCGTTCTGGTTCGACCGAATAGATGCCCGTTGCGACGCTGACGCACGGCATCGGTTAGGCGCTAGGCGTTAGGGGTTAGGTGTTCGTGTTCATTCTCAATTCGACGTTCAATTTTCCGATGTTCGACGTTCTACTCTGTGTCTCCGTGCCTCCGTGAGAAGATCATGAGATTCCCGACAAGGTGCGCGACAAAGATTGGCGGACACAACTTCTGTGTCCCCAATGCACCAGTTGAACAGTCACATACGTGACCCCATGGGTCAAGTCGGAATCGGAATCGGATTTCCGGGATCTTGCCCGAATCCTTAGCGAACCCCTGCTATCACTGGCCGCACTCCACATGCGCCGCCGGTCTAGAATGTATCAGGGGAAATGCGTAGAAGATTAAGATTAAGATTAAGATTACGATTAGGATTAGGATTAGGATTAGGAGTGGGGGGCAGATTCAACTCAGGGTGCGCTGGCCGGTGTTATTCCGCGAGTGCCATGACCATCTCGCGCACCTGTGCGAGGGCGGCGGCGTGGCGGGTTTGGGCTGTGTGGCGGGCGGCCGGGTAATCGGCCAGCCAGGCGGCAAGGCGGTCCCAGAGTTTGGCCCCGGTGGTTTCCTCGATTTCGAAGAAACAGTCGTCGAAACCCAGATCCGGCCACATCTGGCCCTTGATGGTGTCGGTGGGTTGCCGGATCATCAGGCTGGGCGTGCCCTGGGCCAGGGCGAGGATGGGGGAGTGATTTTCGAGGCTGACGACGGCCCAGGCGCGGGCGTAGACCGCGGCGGCCTCATCGGGCAGCCAGTAGCGGTCGCGCCAGACCACTTGAGCGCGGATTTCCGGCGGCAGGGGCTCGTACAATTCCTCGCGGGCGACCTGGACCTGGTAGGTCATTTCCGGGCACAGGAGCGCCCGGCGGCCGGTGGTGGTCACCCAGCGCGTAATCAAATCACGCAGCGGGGCGTGGTCGGTGTGGCGGGTGCGTTCATTGATGGCATCCAGCCGGGCCGTATGCTCATTTTCTTCGAAGCCGGACTTGAAGCGGTAATAGGGGGTCCAGCGCAAGCGGGGAATCACGCAGAGAAATGTCCCCGCGGTCAGGCCCGCCTGTGCCAGGTACGCCCCGGCGGTTTCATCATCGCGCACATCGCAGGCAAACGTGGCGTCCGGTCCAAAGGCCGTCTGCTCGCGCGGCAGGCCCAGGCGGTGCAGATACTGGCGCGATAAACTGTCGCGGCAATACACGCGCCGCGCGCCGCGCAGCACCTCATTCACCGGCGGCGTCAGCCGGTCCAGCGGCGCCGCCGCAACGTTACGGGCCAACGCCGACAGTGTTCCACCCTCCCAGGACTCAGGTTCGGGTCCGCGGGTCGGATCGAGGGTCACGCCGCAAATCACATACGGCTTGCCGGTCAGACGCCGCCAGGCTTCGAGGTCCTTCCAGGCGACCACCGAAGGACCCGAACCGTGGGCCAGCACATCGCAGGTTGCCAACGCCCGCGCCAACTCCGGCGTCGTCGGCTGCCCCGTCGCATCCCATGCCCCTTCCACCAGCGGCACCTCCGGGAAATGCCGCGCCAGCGCCTCCCGCACCCCCAGCTCGATGTTCATGGGCCAAAGCCAGACCTCGACCTCCGGCGCAAACCGCGCGCACGCCCGCAATAAACCAAACGTGTGGGCAATATCGCCGATATTTACCGCCTGCCACGACGAACGCAGCAAAACCCGCCGCCGAGCTATTCCTGAAGATGCAACCATAGCATCCCGCATAACTGAACGGTCCACGAATAGCCAAAGGTTTGTTGTTCATATCAATGACTCCCTTATTTATGTTCCTGTTTCCTGGCCTGCCACAACGCGCGCCGACTCGAACTCTTAACCGCCACCCTTAAACGGTCTTAAACGACTCACTTAACCGATGTGCGAAACTCGCAGGCGACAGAGTGCTTTGAGCATTGCCCCAGTTCGGGGTTGTGCTAGACTATCTACGTGAAGAATTATGCGGAACAATTTGCGATTGCGGCGGAGCTGATGGCGGCCGGGATTGACTTACAGCGTCAGAATTTGCGGCGGCGGTGGCCGGGGGCCAGCGAGGCGGAAATTGCACGGAAACTACAGGCCTGGCTATGGCGGGCGGACGACGCGATTCCGGGCGATGTTTCCGGCGCGGTCCGGGAGCGGCCCTGGCGTTCATGAATGCGCTGGGGGAACTGCTGGCGTTGGCTGGCCGTCAGTTTGCGGCCCTGGGGCAGCCTTGGGCCTTGGTCGGCGGGTTGGCGGTTTCAGTCCGGTGCGAGCCGCGTTTCACGCGCGATGTTGATATTGCCGTGGCGGTATCGTCCGATGCGCAGGCCGAGGCGCTGGTGAACGCATTCGTGGCGGGCGGATTTCGCGTTCAGAGCGTGGTCGAGCAGACCGCCCGGCACCGCCTGGCCACGGTGCGGCTGACGGGTCCGAGGGCGCTGGAGATTGAAATCATGCTGGACCTTTTGTTTGCGTCATCCGGTCTGGAGCCGGATATCTGCGCGGCGGCGGAGGCCATCGAAGTGTTTCCGGGGGTGCATGCGCCCGTAGCCAGCCTGGGTCATTTGATTGCCCTGAAACTATTGGCGCGGGATGATGAGGCCCGGCCACAGGATGCGGGAGATCTGAGGCAATTGAGCGCCCGGGCCGCAGCCGGGGATTGGCGCGTGGCCGCGGCCGCGGTGGAGTTGATCTGTGCGCGGGGCTTCCAGCGGGGCAAAGATCTGGAGGCCGAATTGCAGGCGCAGCAGAAGCGGGCGGCGGCTGAACACGGACGGGGATAAGCGCATGGTCTATCTCAGGGCCCGGTGAACTTTGCCGTAATCTACAGCGATTCTGACTTCATCCGATACCCTAAACGACTCACTTAACCGATGTGCGAAACTCGAAGGTGGCAGTCAGACGCCCCCGACCCACCCCCGCCGGACACAACGTCTCTGTCCCGAATACCCTTCTTTGCTACCCGCTCATACCCGATTCAGGAGGCAACCACAGAGTTGCATTGTTGTGCAACTATGGTAGATTGGGCGGGATGAATGACGAGGTATACATCGAGCGGGCGCGGGTGATGCAGGCGCTGGCGAGTCCGGTGCGGCTGCGGATTGTAGACGCGTTGCGGTGTGGTGAGCGGTGTTTATGCGAGCTGCAGCCGTTGTTTGCCGTGAACAAGTCCACGTTGTCGCGGCATGTGGCGGCGTTGCGTCAGGCGGGGATCGTGCGTGAGCGGCGGGAGGGGGCGCGGGTGTACGTACGGTTGGCGGTGCCGTGCATATTGAATGTGTTTGATTGTGTTCAGGGGGTCCTGCGGGCGGAGGCGGGGCGTCAGGGGCGTGTGGCGCGGGAGGCATAGAGCGCATGAATGAATCGAGTCGGAAAGAGTTGCCGGTCCTGGCGTGGCTGCTGGGAGTATTTGCGGTATTGTATTATCTGCCGGTGGAGGCGGCGCGGTTCCGGGGGGCGGTGCTTGAGGCGCTGATTCTGGCCAAGTGGTATGCGCGGGAGCATGTGCTGCTGTGCCTGGTGCCGGCGTTTTTCATTGCGGGGGCGATCGGGGTATTCGTCAGCCAGAACGCGGTGATGAAGTACTTTGGGCCGCAGGCCAGGAAATGGTTGTCCTATTCGGTGGCGTCGGTTTCGGGCACGATTCTGGCGGTGTGTTCGTGTACGGTGCTGCCGTTGTTCGGGGGCATTTACCTGCGCGGGGCGGGTTTGGGTCCGGCGGTGGCGTTTTTGTATAGCGGCCCGGCGATCAATGTGCTGGCGATCGTGCTCACGGCGCGGGTGTTGGGCTGGCAATTGGGCGTGGCGCGGGCGGTGGGCGCGATTGTATTCAGCGTGGTGATCGGTTTGCTGATGCACGTGATTTTTCTCAAGGAAGAGCGCGCCAAGGCGGCCCAGCCCCGGGAGGTATTTCTGGGCGAAGAGGACCAACCCGAACGTCCCTTGTGGCAGGTGGCGCTGTATTTCTTCTCGATGGTGGGCATACTGGTGTTCGCCAACTGGGGGCGGCCTCTCGAGGAAGCCGGGCTCTGGTTTGCCATTTTCCGGTCCAAGTGGCTCATCACCTCGCTGTTTGCTCTTTTGTTCGGTCTTTGCCTGTGGCGTTTCTTTGCGGTGAAGTTCTGGCAGGTGGCGCTGGCGGCCTTGCCGGCGGTGCTGCTGGGCGTGTTCTGGCCAGGCGCGCCGGGCATCGCCTTCACCGTTGGCGCCATCGGCCTAACCGTACTGACTTTCTTTGGCGGGGGCGAACTCAAGGACTGGCGCGATCAAACCTGGGGATTTGCCAAGCAGATTCTGCCGTTGCTCTTCATGGGCGTGCTGGCGGCCGGGTTCTTCCTGGGCAGTCCCGACAGCCAGGACGCGGGGATCATCCCCAATGTCTGGATTCAGGCGCTGGTCGGTGATTCGCCGGCGCGGATCGTGGATCTGCTGGGCGGCGCAAACGCCAGTGTCCCCGGCTGGCTGGCCGCCATCTGGCCCCTGTGGACCAATTTCTTCGCCTCGATCACCGGCGCGTTGATGTACTTCGCCACGCTCACCGAAGTTCCCATCCTGCGGGGCCTGCTCGATAGCGGCATGGGGCAGGGACCCGCCCTGGCCCTGCTGCTGGCCGGCCCGGCCCTTTCCCTGCCCAACATGCTCGTCATCAACTCGATCCTCGGTCCGAAGAAGACCCTGACCTTCATCGGCCTGGTCGTCATCATGGCCACCCTCTCCGGACTCCTGTTCGGCGCATGGATGAGTCAGATCACGCCCCTCGTCAACCAGCCATACGGTATCGCGCTGTAGGAGAAACCTGATGGACCCCGCTGCGAAAGAACTGGTCGCCCTCGCCGCCGCGATTGCCGGCAAGTGCCAACCCTGCTTCGCCCACCACTTCAAGCAGGCCCAGGAACTCGGTATCCCGGAGGAGGATATCCGGTTCGCGATCCAACTGGCCAAGGATATTCGCGCCTCCGGCGATAAACACATGGACGAATTTGCTGAACGGCGGATGAAACCCGGCGGGGCGCCCCATGCCTAGCCACGACCATCGCCACGATCAAGCCGCCAACAGCACCGGCGCCCGCGCGCTGGGCCTGGCCGCGGCATTGACCGGCGGCATGATGCTGGCCGAATTCGTTGGCGGCTGGTGGTCCAACAGCCTGGCGCTGATTTCCGATGCGGGCCACATGTTGACCGACGTCGGCGCCCTGTTGATCAGTCTCGTCGCGCTGAAACTCGCTCAGGCCCCCGCCGATGCCCGCCGGACCTTCGGCCTACAGCGAGCCGAAATCCTCGCGGCCTTGATCAACGGCCTGACCCTGCTGGCGCTCGCGGTCTACATCGTATACCAAGCCGTGCCGCGCCTGCTTCATCCCGAACCCATCCAGAGTGGGGTCATGATGGCCGTGGCGGCGGCGGGACTGGCCGTCAACTTGGCCGTCATTTTCCTGCTCCGGACACACAGCCGGGGAAACCTGAATATCCGCGGGGCGTTGCTGCATGTGCTGGGCGACTTGCTCTCGTCCGTGGCCGTGCTGGTCGGGGGGTTGTTCGTCTGGTGGCAGGGCTGGAACTGGCTTGACCCCGCCCTGAGCCTCCTGATCGCCGCCATCATCGCCAATGGCGCGGTGCGCGTGACCCGCGAAGCCCTCGGCATCCTGCTGGAATTCGCCCCCGCCCACGTGCAACCCGCCGAAGTGGAACAGATGATCCTCAACCAGCCGGGCGTGTCCGGGATGCACCACCTCCACCTCTGGTCTCTGTCCAGCCAGCGCCACGCCCTCAGCGTCCATCTGCTCGTGGACGATCGGCGCGTCAGCGAAAGCGATCCCCTCCTGGCCGACCTGCGCCGCCTGCTGCACGACCGCTTCAACATCGACCACGCCACTTTCCAACTGGAACACCAACCCTGCAACGACCCGGGATGCCCCATCCCCCAACCAAAGGAACAACCATGAAGAAGATTCAGATTCTGGGCACGGGATGCCCGAAGTGCAAATTGCTGTATGCCCATGCGGAGGCGGCCGTGCAAGCGCTGGGCATTGATGCGCAGCTCGAGAAGGTGGAGAAGATCACCGAGATCATGAAGTTCGGGGTCATGACCACGCCCGCGCTCGTGATTGACGGCGTGGTCAAGAGCGCGGGCAAGGTGCCGAGCCCCGAAGACATCAAGCTGTTGTTGGCGTAAGAGTAGAAGGAGCAACTGAATGAAGCAGATGCGCAGCGGCAGACATGTTGGGCTGGTGGGTTTGGTGCTGGCGGCGGGCTGGGGGGCCGGTTGCGGCCGTCCGGCGGAGCCGACGGAGGCGGCCGTGCCGCCGCCGGTGGCGGAGGTGTCAGCGGAGGTGGCTGCGGAGGTGGCCGCGCCGGTCGTGCCGGAGGAGGCGCCGCATATGCGGGCCGCGCACCCGCTGCTGGCCTCGGGGGTCTTGACCTACGCGCGGTTGGCGGCCTTGCCGCCTGGTGTGCTGCTGCAGGCCGAGGGCGTGCGGGTCACCGCCGCGGACCTCGAGGCCGACTGGCAACAGGCCCCGCCCAACATGCGGGCGCAGCTCGAGAAGAACCGGTTGCTGCTGTTGGAACAGCGCGCAACCGAATCCCTGCTGCGGCGCGCGGCTCACGGCGCCGGACCGGGGACCGCCGATGACGATATGCTGCAAGGTTTCATCCAGCAACTGACCGCCCAGGCGGACGTCTCGGAGGCCGAAATCAAGGCCTTCCATGACGAGAACCTGGACATGGTGGGCGGCTCGCCCTGGGAGCAGGTCGCGCCCCGCATTCGCCAGCATCTGTTGCAGCAGAAGCAACAGCAGGTGGTCATGGAGTATATCCGGAACCTGGGCCAGAACCAGGTGATCGCGGTCGCGGCCGACTGGGTGGCGGAGCAGGCGGCCGCGG
>JAIPIQ010000152.1 GCA_021734645.1 Fidelibacterota bacterium
GCGCTGTTGAGCCGCTTTTACGACGTCCAACGAGGCCGGGTCCTCGTCGGGGGCTGCGACGTGCGTGAGCTGCCCCAGGCCGCCCTGCGCCGGGCCATGGGCGTGGTCCTTCAGGAACCCTTTCTGTTTGCCGGACCCGTCATTGACAACCTGACCCTCTCCCGCCCGACCGTCTCGCGCGCCGACGCCATCGCCGCCGCTTATTTCGTGCAGGCGGACACCTTCATCCGGCGTTTGCCCCAGGGCTACGACACGCCCCTGGGCGAACGGGGTGGCGCGCTCTCGACGGGCCAGAAGCAATTGCTGGCCCTGGCCCGCGCCCTGGCCCAGAACCCGGAGATGTTGCTGGTCCTGGATGAGGCCACCGCCAATGTGGACTCGGAAACGGAGCACTTGATCCATGGGGCCCTCGAACGGCTGGTGCGCGGCCGGACCAGCGTCATCATTGCCCATCGCCTCTCGACCATTCGCCACGCCGACCGCATCCTGGTGCTCCGGCAGGGCCGCCAACTGGCCCTGGGCACGCATTCCGAACTCCTGGCGACCTGTGCCTACTACCGGCGACTCTGCGAAATGCTGGCCCTGAACCCGGCCTGAAGGGGCACGGGCTTCCAGCCCGTGCGCCCATGGGCAGGATGCCCATGCCCCCGTAACGAATCTCAACGATTGAAGGAAGAAGATCGCTTCCAGTTTACACATACGATATGGGGCGCCTTTATCCTGTTCCTCGTCTACGTCCGCGCCTGGGCGCGCCGTCAAGGAGCGTCGGGCGCGCGCGCCGCGGCGTTCTGCTGCGACAGCTCCCCGGCCTTGGCGGCATACTCGCGAAAGAGCGCCAGATAGGCTTTATAGTTCTCGTACGAGACGCCCGGTGGAGTTTGGTGGTCGCAACTGACGAGGAAGCCGCCCCGGGCCGCGGTGGGCAACAGCCGCTCAAACTCCCCGCGCATGGCGTCCGGCCCCTGGGCCATGGTCATTTTATCGAAATGGCCGATGAATTTCATGGTTGGAAATTCCGCGCGCAACGCCGCGATATCCACGCCCGCCTGCCGCTCGAGGGGCAAAATGCCTTCGAGCCCCGCCTCTGCAAACCAATGGGCGGGGACCGATACGTCGCCGTCCGAGTCAACGATGGGCATGACCCCGTGCCGGCGAAGGGTGGGGATGACGCGGTCATAGTACGGACGCAGAAACTCGTCGAACATATCCTTCGACAACATTGGGCCGCGATTGTAGCTCATGTCCTCGGCGAAGGTCATGAAATCCGGCGGGTAAATCGCGCAGAGCTGCTCGATGCCGCGCACCATCCATTCCGCCAGATCCGTATTGATGCGATGCATCAACCGCGGCTGATCGTAAAAGGCGTACAAGTGGTCCTCGATCCCCAGCAGGGTCCGGGCAAACCAGAAGAAGCCATCAACGCGAAACCACAGCACCACCTCGCCCCGCTGCTGCTCCTGCGCCCAGGCGGCCCATTGCCGTGGATCTACGGGTTCGCGGGGATACAGGAGTGGACGGAGGCGTTCGTATTCGGCCTCATTTTTCAGGATGCCGGATCCGTGGCTGACCGGTCGCGGACATGCGGGAAGCCACATCTGAAACTGACCCTGCTTGTAGATATCGAGTCCGAAGAACCGGCACAGCTCGTATCGGTCCGTCACGTTGCCGGGCAGCCCCTCGCCATGCCACCGCTCGATCGTCTTGTTCCACCAGTTGGCCCACTCCAGCAGCGGGAGCCGGTCAAAGGGCTTGAATTGCATCACGGCCTGAAATCGCTCCCTGGTGTTCATCTGCTGTTGCTCACTCTCCGATCAATCGCTTTTCAGATTCCACGGACTCTTGCTCGCCAAACCGGCCTGAAGCCGCCCCGGGCGGGTTCATTCCCGGAAGCAGACCACGCGCTGTTGGCGGGCGTCGGCATTCAGGCGCAAGGGGGCGCCCAGGACTTCCGGTCGGCAATCCAGCACGCGCACAAGGGACTCATAGGCGCCCGCGTCCGGCAGCCAGTCCGTGAGGGTATTCGGCTGCTCCATGAAGAAGTCACTCTGAAAACGATTCCGTTCCTCGCGCGGCGCCAGGGCCAGATACAACAGATTCATCTCCACGAGTTCATTCAGAAAATGGGTGCCGAGGCTGACGTCCGGCACCAGCGTTTCATGCATGGTCACCAGCTCGACGAGTACATGCACCCGACTGATCTCGGCAAATTGCACGGGAATGCCGAGGGACGGGCTGCTGGTGCCCCAGCGTCCCGGCCCCAACAACATGATCCGCACGGCGTCGTCCCGGGGCCAAACGCGGTTGAGCCGCCCCAGGAGCCGGGCGACGCCATGCCGCTCCTGTACCGCCAGTTGACCGTACGCCTCAGGCGCCACGTAGACTATCCGTCCAATCGTCTCGTAGCGGCTTTGCCCGATCACCGCGCCATGGGCTTCGATCACCCGCCGCTCGACCGGCGCCGTGACCGCCGGCAGTTCGAGCGCGCCGGTGCCCTGCACCTGCAAGGGACGGCATTGCAACAGGTTCAGCTTGTAGCCGCCCTCCTCGACCGCGTTGAGCGTGAATTCGATATCCACCGGATAGTTGTAGGCCGTCTCGAGCTGGGCCAGCGCCTCCCGCAAATCCCCGACGAAGTCGGTCTCGCGCAGCAGGCCGTCGAACGTCAAGATTCGCGGCGCGGGTTCGCCGCGCACGCGCGCGGGCGACGCGCACCAGGAGAGGGCCTGGGGCGCGGCCTCGGCCAGCAGGTCGTCGAAAGCCGTCGAGACCAGTTGATTGGCCTCGAGATCCAGCACATCCACCCGGCGCTGGGCATATTGCGCCACGGTCTCGAAGTTGTGTTCCGGCCGCTTTTCCGGGGCGTTGAGCGCGACGATCCGGGTGTAATCGTCGTCGGCGCGGTCCACGGCCCGGGTGCCCAGCCCGAATACCAGGCGCACCACGCCGGCCTCGGGCGCGATGGCCGGATCCCAGGCATAGGGATTGAATGAAAAACCGACGCCGGCGGCGTGGGGATAGAAACGGTGCCCGCTGGCCGCGCCGGATACCCGCATGACCAACAGGGCCATCTGCTCGTCCCGGTCCAGCATGTCCCGCTGGGCCCGGTACTGCAGGGCGCGCTCGCTCATGCTGCTGGCGTAGATGGTGCGCACCGCCGCCAGAAAATCCTGCAACCGCCGCTCGCGCGGTCCCTGGTTGGCGCAGAAGACGCTGTCATACTTGCCGGCGAAGCTATTGCCGTAGTTGTCCTCGAGCAGCGAGCTCGAACGAACGATGAAGGGTGACTGCCCGAAGTAATCGAGCATCTCCTCCATCTGCTCGACGATATGCGCGGGAAACGTTCCGGTCAGGATGCGCCGACGGGCCAGCTCGGCGCCTTCGAGAAACCGGGCCGGGTCGCGCTGGGTCTGCCGCACCCACCACACACCGTTCGTGACCAGGTAGGTGTAGAATACGTCCGAACCGATGAAGAAAGAATCGTGTTCCTCGAGCAACGCCCCCAGGCGCGGCGCCGCCTGCCGCAGAATGGCGCGGGCCACCAGCATCCCCACCGCCTTGCCGCCAATCAGCCCCGTGCCAATCATGCGCTTGCGGATATCGAGCACGTCCTGCAGGCTCAGATACTGCCCGATCAACCGCTGCATGCCGTCGTCGCGCGAAATGATCAGCCGCACCAATTGCTCGAACTGGGACTTGCCTTTCTCCGGCAGATCCGGCCGGTATTCGCCGGATTTGAGCAGCTCCCGCGCCTGGGTGAAGGCGTTCTCCCAAAACCCGACGCTGCTGTCGGACGACAAGCCCGACCACTTGGCGGAGGTCAGGATTTCAGCGATGACCGGCGAGGCCGAAACCGGCAGAAAGGCCTCGCCCCGCCAGGCATGCAGCATGTTCATGGTCGGGGAATAGCGCTGCTGCACCTTGACCGGCCGCACGTAAATCGTGCCCTTGTGGCGGTACAAATCCAGAAAGAGCTGGGTGGTGTCGCGAATCGGCCGCAGGGCGTGCTGCGTGTGATAATTGCGGTAGAGCGCGAAATAGGTGACCGTTTCCAGATCGTAGAGATAAGGACAGGTGAGCATGAAGAAATTACCCAGCATCTGGTCGGAGTACCAGTCCACCGCCAGCCGCGACAAGCAGTCGAAGACGTAAAACGCGCCCAGACCCGCCTGATGAATCACGGCATGAATATCGGCGATGAACGTCTCGAAACCGGCCGTGGGATCGAGCGTGTGCACCGCAATGCCCTCGCCTTCCCGCAACAAGGCCGGATGCCGCGCAAACCGGAAGTACACCAGCCGCCGCCCCTGCCGCACCGCCGCCGCCGCGTAGGGCCGGACCAGCGCCGCGTATTCCTCGATGGCGTCCACCTGCCAAACGATGTTGTCGCCGGCCAGGATACCCTTGAGCACCTGGTCCAGCGCCGGCAATCCCGTCGAAAGCCCTGTCTCTTGCGGCATGACCAATCCTTCCTGTTTACCCCGCCAGGATACCCCCCCCGCGCGCCGCCTGTCAATCAGCCGCGGCGGAAAGCCCAGGAAGCCCAGCAGTGATCAGTGATCGGTGATCAAGAGTGGCGATTAAGAGTGGGCAGTTTACGAGGTAGTTCCGAGCGCGGTGACGGAGTTTGGCGCGCCGCCCGGCGTCATGAAGTCAGCGCGTCATGGAGTCACAAGAAGCTCTTGCAAAAAGACCTCTTCAGAATGAACGGGTCACTGGCCACTGAACACGCCCCCTGCGATCCTGCTCCTCTGCGTGAGGATTCTCCCCGTCTGTGTGTGTCTGCGTCATCTGCGGATCCGGCTTTCCTTGCGTGGATTGTGTTGTTGATTCCCCAATGCCGACAAAGATCACGACAAGGCTTGCGACGAAGTGTGACCGTGACAGACCACTGCGAAACCTGACACCTGAAACCTGACACCTGTTCTCAAACATAGCAGGTAGCGACAGTATGCTTGACAGGCCGCCCCCGCCTCAGGCAAGGTGGACCAGACGCACGGAAATTCTTTCGGGGCGGTTTCAGTGGGCACGGGTGGCCCCCCAGCCCAGCGGTTTTGCTTCAGGAATTGGGCGCGCACAGCAAGAAAGAGGAAGATACCATGGACGAGCAACACAAGCCGATAGTGCGACTGATTTACGTCAGTCGGATCGCCAAGGGATGCGGCCCCAAGGATATCGAGGAGATTCTTGCTGTATCGCGCGTGAACAACAAGCAGGCCGACGTCACGGGCGCACTGTGCTACAACGCTCGTGGTTTTCTGCAATGTTTGGAAGGTTCACGGGCGGCCGTGAACACCCTGTATCGCCGCATCGTGCAGGATCCCAGGAACAAGGAGGTCTCCCTGGTCTCTTACCAGGAGGACCAGGAACGGGCGTTTGGCAAATGGTCGATGGCCTACGTCCGGGCCGATGACGTGGACCGGCAGATATTGAAGAAGCACGGCATCCCGGGTTCATTCGATCCCTTTGCCTTAAATGCGCAACAGGCCTTGGGCCTGTTGCGTGACACGGCGACAGAACGTGCCGCATTTCTCGCGCGGCAGAAAGAAGCCTGAGTCAGCCTGATCCGATCAAGCCGCCCAAGGGGTGCGTTTGAGAGATGGGGACAGGTGTGAGAGATGGGGACAGGTGAGCATACAGAAATTGCCCAGCATCTGATCGGAGTATGAGTCCACGACAAGCCTTGACGTCGGCCCTTGATTCGGGGCTCACGGACCTGGCCCGCGAACCAGCCGGGCGGCATAGCCGCCATCCAGGTCGTCGGCGGGGGGCACCTGCTCGATTTGGGCTTCGAGCAGGAACTCGGGATGACGCGCCAGCCAGGCGCGGATTTGATCCTGGTTCTCCTCGGGTTCGAGACTGCAGGTGCTATACACCAGGCGTCCGCCGGGCCGCAGCACGCGGGGCGCCCAATCCAGGATGCGCGCCTGGGTGGCGGCGAACGCCCGCAGCCGTATGGCCTGGAAGCGCCAGCGCGCATCCACCCGCCGCCGCAGGACGCCGGTGTTGGAACAGGGCACATCCAGCAGCACGGCGTCAAAGCCCGGCGCCGCGCCGTCCGGCAGCGCCAGCGCCTCGTCATCGCCAACGCGGGCGCCTTGGATGCTGACGTTTCCGACGCCCAGGCGCCGCAAATTCTCCCGCAGGCGGTCCAAGCGCGCGCCATCAGCATCCAGCGCCAGCACGTGGCCGGCTGGCCCCACGGCCTCAGCCAGCGCGCCGGTCTTGCCGCCCGGTGCGGCGCAGGCATCGAGTATGCGCTCGCCCGGTTGCGGATCAAGTAGCGCCACGGGTGTGAACATGCCCGGATCCTGGATGGTCACGTGACCGACGGCGAAGCCGGGCAGTTCCGTGGCGGCGACGCCGCGCGGCACGTACAGGAATCGTCCGCTGGGATGCGGGTGCGATTCGAGCGCCTGACCGCACTCCGCGGCGGTCGCCTGATAAGCCGCCGGATCCAGATCCGCCCGCAGGCGGACCACGACACGGGCCGGGGTATTGTTCCAGTGCAGCAGGGATTCGACCCGCTCGACCGGCCAGCGCGCCAGCCACCGGCGGATCAACTCATCCGGATGGGAATAGCGTACGCCCAAGTCCGCCCCGGCCAGAGCCGCCAGGCGCTCCGCCCGGCCGCGCTGCACGCTGCGCAAAACCCCGTTCACAAATCGCGCCCCCGCTGCCCCCGCCTGGCGCCGCGCCACCGCCACCGGCTCGAATACCGCCGCGTGATGCGCTCCCGCCGCCCCCCACAGCAATTCATAAGCACCCACCAGCAGACAGGCCTCGAGCCCCGGCGGCGGTCGCCGCCTGACATACGGATCCAATACCCACCGCAAGGCCCCCCGCCAGCGAATAACCCCCCACACCCGCTCCGTCACACTCGAGCCGCCACCCCCAAGGCGCGCCCGCGCCGCCTCGGGACGTTCCCCAACACGCAAATGGCCCGCCACCAACTCGATCCCCACCCGCCACGCCATCTTGGACTCCCTCATACCCATACCGCTTCAATGCCCCCGGCCCGGTGATTCTACGGCAACAAAAAGCCCCGGCGGTATGAACCGCCGGGGCGAAATGAA
>JAIPIQ010000153.1 GCA_021734645.1 Fidelibacterota bacterium
TTGAAGGGTTGGCGGACGCGTTGCAGGAGCCGGGCGGACTCGGGGGCCGCAAAGGCATAGCCCAGCCGCAGTCCGGCCAGGCCATATGCTTTGGAAAAGGTGCGCAGGACATAGAGGTTCGGGCGCGGGGCGGCCCCCTGCAGTTCGGCCAGCAGGGCCGGTTGATCTTCCGGATCGAGGAACTCGAAATAGGCTTCGTCGAAGACGGCCACCACGTGTTCCGGCAGATTTTGCAGGAAGCGGCTCACGGCAGCGGGGGTTACCTTGGTACCGGTGGGATTGTTGGGATTGGCGACGAAAACCAGCCGGGTTTTGGGGGTCACGGCGGCCAGGAGCGCGTCGAGATCATGGGTCAGGTCGCGCATGGGCACCCGGATCACGTCGGCCTGATAGGCCCGCGCCAGCAGGGCGTACACCACAAAGGCGCGGTCGGCCATGACGATGTTCGTGTCGTGGTCCAGGTACACATGGGCCAGGAATTCGAGCAGCTCGTTGCTGCCGTTGCCCACGACCACCTGCTCGATGTCCAGGCCGTTGCGGCGCGCCAGTTCCCGCCGCAGGTAGTAGGCGCTGCCATCCGGATACAGATGCATCTGCGCCGCCGCGGCCACCATCGCCGCCTGAGCTTTGGGCGAGGGCCCCCACGCATTTTCGTTCGAGGCCAGCTTGACAATGCCCGCCTCCGATTCAAGTCCCAACTGCCGGGCCAGCTCGAGCATGGGCTTGCCCGGCTCATACACGGCCAAATTTGAAATCCAGGGATTCGGTTTCATGTTGATATATCCTCTTGCTGAACGGCCGCTCACTCCGCTTCGGCTTCAGCGGGTGGCGCTGGGGCATCCTGGATGACCACGGCGCGGGCGCGCCAGGCCCCGCCAGCGGCGGGATCGGCCTGAGTGGAATGGCTGTCCGTAACGGTGATTGTGTTCTCCCCGGCCGCATCGGCGACCCGGCGGTAGGTGGCGGTGCGGGCGGCGGGGTAGGGGGAACTGATTGTGCCCAGGGCCGGGTTGCTGACCTCCCAGGCAAAGGGGTCAATGCCGCCCTGGACGGTGAAGGTGACTTCCAATTGATCCGCGTCCAGATGAACCGCGCTGGGCTCGATCCGGAAATAGTCCTCGCCCGGTCCCCCCCCGGCCACCCCGGCATTGTTGTCGCACCCGCCGCCGCAAGCCGCCAGCATAAGCAACCCCAGGATCAGGTGCCTTCCGTGATTGCGCCCCGCCTTGTGTGTGACATGGTTCATGGTCATTGGTCCTTTCGTCCGCCGCGCGCCGGCTAAAAATTGTATAGCGCGGCCAGGCCCAGTTCGCGGTCGCCATCGCCGAAGAAGATCCCCTCGAAGCGCATGACCCAGCTGGAGGTTCGGCGCACATCTACCCCGATCATCAAGCCGAAGTCCCGGTTGCCGACCACCCGCTGGGCGCCCGGCGTCGCGGCGGTCGGCCGGTCGTCCGCGGCGGGGGGCTCCGCGCTGTCCGCGCCGTCCGCATCAGCCTGGGGCTCGTACGTGCCGCGCAGTTGGGAGAACACCAGCCCCACGCGGGCCGCCAGGCCCGTCGCGCGCCAGGAGGGGATGGGCGGTTCGCCGACCCGGTCATGCAGGTAGGTCAACGTCGGCTGGACGCGCCATTCCTGCCAGTTGAAGAGCGCATCGGAAAAATTCGACTCCGAGTGCCGGTATCCGCCGCCGACGCTGAGCAGCATGCTCTGCTTGCGGGGGCTGGCCACCGATTCGTATAGGGGCAGCTCGAGCAGCCGGCCCTCCGCTTCGGCGGACCAAGTCAGGCCGCCATTGCCCCGGTACCCCGGCTGCTCGGCGCGCATCCACCCCAGACTGCCGTTGACATTCAGAAACGGCAGGACATTCACACCCAGCCGGGCCGCCACACGCTCAATATCCAAATCCACCGGCTCGCCCGCAATTTGCAGGGACCGGCGGTCCAGATTCCCCTGGACCCCCGCCTGAAATCCCTGCGGGCGGTCGAGTTTGATCAGCGCCCGGGTCGGCGCCAGAATTTCCCCGGCCGGGACGGAGCCGGACGCGATCAACAGGGCAAAAAGCCAGGTTGACCTGTTGGCGCGCGACGATCGCAGATTGTTCGTGCTCATAGGGCCAACCTAGCAGCTTGCCGGTTGGTCGGCAAGACCTCAAATAGCCCCCCTAACAAAGAGGGCTTGGAGCGCTGGCCGGGAAGTGGTAGGCTGTTGGCCATTGTGAGGGCTATACTCATGCGGAAGATACTGAAGAATACGCGCTGCCGCCGGTGGCGCCTGGTGTTGCTGGCGGGCGTTCTGGGATCTTTGGCCGGCGCCTGCGCGCATACCCCCGCGCCCACCGTCCCGGAAGCGCCCGCGCCGGAACCAGCGGCGGATCCGCGCCTCGAGCGGGCGACCGCACTCTACGAGGCCGGCGAATACAATGCCGCCCTGCTCGAATGTGTGACCCTTTCCCAGCAGGCCACCCAGATGCCCGGGCTGGACAATCTGCGCCTGCGGGTCTTGGCCGCTTTGATGGAGCGCGAGGCCCGCGATCTGGCCGAACGCAGCGTGGTGACGGGGCAACGAATCGCCAATGACAGCCTGGTGGCGGCGCAGCTTCCGGATACCTATGGCGCCCAACGGGCCGTGGAATCCCTGCCCGTGGATCAGCTCAGCCCCGAGAGCCCGATGCGCGAGGTCCTGGCCACCCCGGTGACCATCCAACTGAAAGGCGCCAACCTGGGTGCGCTGATCGCAGCGCTGAGCGCGGATCCGAATATAAACATTGTGGCCGACCACGGCCTGGGACAGGAACAGCAGTTGGATATCGAGGTCCAGGATGTGCCCCTGCGCGAGCTGCTGCAATACATTGAACGCAACCTGGGCGTACGGTTCTTCCTGGGCGATCACGTCATCTGGGTCACGAATCGCGAGGCAAGCGGCGCCGCCCCCCTCGATACGCGGGTATTCCGGTTGCGGCAGGGCTTTCAAATGCATGGCGACGCCTGGGGCGAGGCCGCCAAGGACCAGGGCGCCATCAATCGCCTGACGCACATGGCCACGGTGCTTTCAACCGGCGACACCTACATCGAGCAGGTGATTGCCAAAATGGTGCCGGAGCAGGCCGGGGCCATGGTGCATTTTGACCGGAATACGCATACGCTTTTTGTGCGCAACACCCGCGAAAACATTGAAATCATCGCCCGGATTGTCGAGGCCCTGGATGTCAACCCGCCCCAGGTGCTGATCGAGGCGCGGTTCATCGAGGTCACGGTCGGGGATTTGCGTGAATTGGGCATCAGTTGGATGTTGAATTCGCCCTGGGCCCTGACCAAAAAGGCCGTGATGGAGGACGGCCGCTGGCAGCGGCGCCCGGAGATTCAGGTGGGGGATGGCTCCACCCAGTACAGCCCGTTTGTGTCGTCCAGCGGCGGACCGCATCCCCTGGGTCCTCAGGGCGCCTTCGGGCTTTTCGGCAACCCGCCCACGGACGTGCAGGGGCTGACCCTCAGCATTGAAGGCGTTTTGACCGAGCCGCTCTTCGAAGCCGTGCTGCATGCCCTGGAAATTTCCGGCAAGGGGCGTACGCTCTCGATGCCCCGGGTCACCACCCAGAACAACACCCCGGCCAAACTGCGCAGCGGCAGCGACTTGCGCTATTTCGAGCAATTTCAGGCCCAGGCGTTCAACCTGGTGGATGCCGATAACAAGCGCTATACCGTGACCGTGCTGATTCCCAGCGGCGCGCCCTCCATCGAGGAATTGGGCATCACGCTGTTGGCCGTTCCCAGTGTGGGCGCCGACCGGCGCGCGATCAGCCTGCTGCTGAATCCTTCGATCAGCGAACTCGAGGGCTTTGTGTCCTATCAGGATGAAGGCAGCGAAATGGCGGACGACGCCACCCAAATCCGCCAGGTGGTCGCCAAGCTGCCCATCTTCATGCGGCGGGAGGTAGCCACCAAACTCACGGTCCAAAGCGGCGAAACGGTCGTCCTGGGCGGGCTGATCGACACCATCGAGCAGGATACCGTGCATAAAGTGCCCCTGTTGGGCGATTTGCCGCTGATCGGGGGGCTGTTTCGCCGGACCGGCGTGACGGAGCAGCGCCGGAACCTGTTGATTTTTGTGACCGCGACGGTGATTTCGGATACCGGTGTATCCCTGTTGAGCAATTATCCAGCCGCGCCCGTGGCCTTGCCCTCCCTGCGGCCCGGCGCGCCCAGCGCCGCCCCCGAGGCGGCAAGGCCCACGCCGTGACGGGAGCTTGATCCCTTGATGCGTTTCTCTCATGCCATAGGCTTTGACCTCGATCAGACGATATTGTGCGTGGTGACGTTGCGCCAGCGCCTCGGACGGGTCGAGGTCCTGGGCGCCGAGCGCCTGCGCTTGCCCACGGACCACGACGAAGCCCGCCTGATCATCGAGCGCTGGGCCCAGGCCCAGGGGATTCAGTCCCTGCCCTGCGTCGTGGGCTTGCCCCGCGACAGCGCCCTGCTGCGGTTGCTGGATTTATCAGACGACCAGACCCAGACGCTGAAAGAGCGCGCCCGCGACCGGCTGGCTCAGTTCCGCGCCTTGCCCGCCGAGGGGGCGGTCGAGGAATATACCCTGCTGCGCCCGGCGGCGGCGGGCGTGCACATGTTGATCGGGTTGATTCGGCGGGATTCGCTGGACAACCGGTTGCGTTTGCCGGAAGCCGCCGGACTGAACGTCGTGGGGGCCGTGCCGGACCAGCTCGCGGTATTTCATGCGGTGGCCAGCCTCTGGCCCGCCCGCAAGGGATGCTATGTCAGTGTGCACGTCACCGCGGAGGAGACGGTGCTCAGTATCGGCCGCGGCGGCGATCTGCTTTTTGTTTCCCGGTTTCCGCTGGGCGCCGCGCAATGGCAGTCGCCTGCGCAGGAGGCGGACGAGATGATCGGCCGCTGGCTGAACGAAATCCGCGCCGCCCTGGCCCTGTATGCAACGCAGTTTGCGGGGCGGCGGTGGCGGGTGCGCGCCATTCTGCTCAGCGGCGTGCGCAGCCTGCCCCCCCTCTGGCAACAGCGCCTGAGGGAGGATACCGGCCTGGCCGTGTACTGGCTCGACGAAGCCCCGCGCGCCCAGCGCCTCGCCGGGGCCAGCGCCTTTGCGGTGGCCTATGGGCTGGCCCTGGCCGGACTGGGCCGCACCCGCGCGCCCCTCAGCCTGCTGCCGGCCCAGCGCAAGGAAGGCCTGGCCCTGCGATGGCAGTTCAAGTATTGGGCCGGCAGTGCGATGCTGGTCCTGTTGGCGATTCTCATGGCGGGTGGCGTCCTGCAGCGTGCCCGCGCCCGCCATGCCGCCGCCGTGGAATCCGCCTTGACCCAGCGCGCGGCCCTGACGGAACTCGATGCCTCCCTGGCCGCCCACGACGAGCGCATTGCGGTGCTCCGCCGTCAGATCCAGCCCTTGCGGGCCTCCGTCCGCAAAGGGGTCATCGTGCGCGAAGTGCTCGCCGCCCTGGCGGCCGCCAAACATCCGGATGACTGGATCATTCTGCTGGCGGATAGCCCCTCCTATTTCCCGGCTCAGGACGAGTCGGAGGCCCCCCTGTTTCCGCCTCATCAATCCGCGCTCGAGGGGGATAGCCTGACCCAGCCCATGGAGCATCTGGTGGTCGAAGGCTATACGCCCATGGCGGATTTCTCCACGATCCGAGCGCTGATCGAAACCCTGCGCAGCCATCCGCTGATCGCCGCCATTGATCTGCTCGGGGACGATAAGCTCGTGGATGATCCGGAACGGGAGGCCCGCTGGGCCTTTACGGGCGCCCGCCGCTTTGCGCTCGAAATCAAAGTCAATGGGCGGGAGCGGCCATGAACGGCGGGGTCAATCAGGAACGGCGCTGGACCCTGACGCTCCTGCTGGGCGCGTGTTGCGCGGCGGGCCTGCTGCTGGGATTGTGGGTCCTGCCGCTGCGCCAGCAGGATGCCGTCCTGCGGGGGCAACTGACGGCCCTGGCCGTGGAACTGGCGCCGTACCGGGCCCGCGAGGAGGCCCTGAGTTTGGCCGAGCAGGTCGGGCGCGCCCAAGCCACGGAGGCGGCCCTGCAGGCGGAAATGGCCGGATTGATGGCGCTGCGCGATACGTTTCAAGGGGCGTCGCCCTTCGAGCAGGTGCTGCCGTCGGCCGAGGAGGGCCGGATTGATTTCAAGGTGGCCTTGTTCAATGCCCGCGATGTGCTCTTGAGCCGCACCCGTCAGCGCAATGTGCAGATTCCGCCCGGCCTGGGCATGGCCGAAACCATCGGGGCGGATGAATTGGCGGAAACCCGGCTCTGGCAGTTGGCGTCCATCGTGCGCCTCATCGAGCAGAGCCTCGAGGCCGAGATCCCGCTGATCGAACGGATCGAGCCCCTGCCGCCCATTGCCTACGCGGGGCTGAACGCCGAGGGGCTGAGTCTGCGCGAGTTTCCGATTCGCATTGTCTTCAGCGGCTCGTTCCTGCATATGCTCTCCTTTCTCGAGCGTTTGATGCAGAACGAGGCTTTTTTCGCCCTGCGGCGGTTTCGCGTGGAGAGTCTGATCACGGAGGATGCCCTGCGCCTGCGCGTCCACGCGATTTGCGGGGCCGGGCTGCTGCGCGCCGCCCCCGGACCTGCGGTGGTCAATGAGCCGGAGGCGCGGGGGCTGGACGAGGAACCCGGCGCCGCGGATGATTTTGGCGAGGAGTGGCGCCCATGAACGGAGGATTCTGGACCTGGATGGCCCAGCTCAACGCCCGGCGCATTTTCATGGTGTTGCTCGCCGGCTGGGTGCTGCTGGGCGCGTGGATGGTGCACCGGGATCAGGCCAAACTGCCGGTTGCCGCGCCGCCGCCCCCCGCCGCCGTGTCGGTGCCCGTCGGGGACAAGGCGGCCCCCGGTCGTGGCGGGCACCGGCCGCGCCTGCGGCGCGAGCCGATCAGCAATCTGTTTACCTCGCCC
>JAIPIQ010000154.1 GCA_021734645.1 Fidelibacterota bacterium
TTCATCACGCGCTCACGCAATCCTAACGCCAGGCACGCAATAAACCAACAGCCACACCCCAGGGTGCCCCCCATCATGCAAACCCTACATATTGGAAACACGGCCCGCGGCGACAATCTGATCCTCAGCGCCCGCGCGCGCTGGCGTCGCAAGCTGGCGGGCGCCCTCGGCCAGGGCACGCTGTTTGCCGTCACGAGCGTCGCCGCGCTCGCCGTCCTGTTCATCTTCTATTTCATCGCCCGGGACGCCCTGCCGTTCTTCCGGTCCCGCGGCCTCGTCGAGTTCCTGACCCAGAGTGATTGGTATCCCTCGAAGGTGCCCGGACACTTCGGCGCCAAGGCGATTTTCGTGGGCAGCGCGCTGGTCACCCTGGGCTCGGTGTTGGTCGCCGTGCCCCTGGGCGTAGCAGCCGCGGTCTGCCTGAGCGACGTGCTGCCCTTTAGCGCCCGGCAAATCGTCAAGCCGGTCATTGAAATCCTCGCGGCCATTCCGTCGGTGGCCTACGGCTTCTTCGCGCTGGTCGTCTTCGCCCCGCTGCTCCAGGATCAAGGCAACCGCGTGCTGGCCATTGCCTGGTGGATCCTGGCCGCCCCGACCCTGTTCCTGCTGGTCATGGTGCTGGGGGATCTGGCCACAAACGGGATCAAGTCGCCCCGGCTGCGCCCGCCCGCCCGGCTCGCCGCCACCGTGCTCTTCGGCGCTGGCGCGGCCGTGCTGCTGCTGGCGGGCGCCCGCGGCATCCACGGCCTGACAATCGTCACCGGCACCAACGCCCTGAATGTTTCGATCATTCTGGGCATCATGGCCCTGCCGACCGTCGTGAGTGTGTCGGAGGACGCGCTGCAAGCTGCCGGGCGGGATCTGCGCGAGGGCAGCTACGCCTTGGGCGCCACCCGCGCGGAGACGATCTGCAAGACCATCCTGCCGGCCGCCAGTAGCGGCATCCTGGCGGCGGCCATGCTGGGGACCATGCGCGCCCTGGGCGAGACCATGGTCGTCTGGATGGCCTCGGGCAATGCCGCCCAGATCCCCTCTCCCATTTACAACTACCTGATGCCCGTCCGAACCCTGACCGCCACGATTGCCGGCGACATGGGCGAAGCTGACCATGTGACCGGCTCGGATCGCTATCATGTGCTGTTTGCCATGGGACTGTGCCTGCTGGCGTTCAGTTTCGTCTGCAACCTGATCGCCGAATGGGTCGTGGCGCGCCAGCGGCGCAAATTGCGAGGTGAGTGATGCGGCTTTCCACCAGAAAACTTCTTGATCGCGCCTTTTCGAGTGTGGGGGTGTTTGCCATCGTCCTGATGGGGTTGGCCCTGGCCGCCATTCTCACCCCCATGTTCCAGCGCGGGATCGGCGCGTTCGTGTTCCGCGCCACCGTCGAACATCGCCGCCAGATGCTCGACCTCTTCGGGCGGGGCGACCGCGCGGCCCTGACCGCCGAGATCGAAAGCACCCGGGCCGCCCGGCAACCGGTGTTCGACGCCCTGATCGCCTATCGCGGCGAACAAAGCGCCGCCATCGGCGAGGCCCTCGCCGCCGCCGAACGCCTTGGCCGGCGCGGCGATCTGCTCGGCCGCCGCATCCAACGCGCTCTGGACCGCATCCGCGCGCTCGGCGACTTCAAGCAACGCCTGGATATGCTCGACCGCCTGCAGGATATGGTCCGCCAGCAGAATGAGCCCGAAACCCGCGCGGACGTTGACCTGATCGCCGGCATCGTCCGGCGCCTGGCGGTGCCCGCGGAGCACTACGGCGCGTTCACGGAAGCCCTGCGCGACCTGCTGGGCCCCCTGCCCCGGGACGAGGAGCGCATTCTGCCGCGCTTCCGCTACGGCCAGGCCCGCTGGGACCGGGCCCTCGTCAAACGCCACGCCTTCCTCTTCGTCGAGTCCTGGGACTATTCCGATGCCTCCGGCATGGGGCGCCAGGTCTTCACCCCCCGCCGCACCCTCTTCGAGGACACCGCCCTCGAACCGGTCTTCGACCTGATCGAACAGAACCTGGAAGACATGCTCAAACCTCGCCTGACGTTCTACGGCCGGTTTCTGACCGATCATTCCGTAGACGCCCATTTCTTCGGCGGTATCGGTCCCGAGGCCCTGGGCACATTCTACCTCACCCTGGGCGCCATGTTGTTCGCCGTGCCCCTGGGCATCATCGCGGCCATCTACTTCGCCGAGTATGCCCGGCCCGGCCGCACCGTGAGCCTGCTGCGCTCCTGCGTCAGCACCCTCGCCGGCGTGCCCAGCATTGTCTTTGGTCTGTTCGGGCTGGCGTTTTTCATCAATACCATCCGCGTCTCACCCTCAAAAAGCGTGCTGGCCGGCTCCCTCACCCTCGGCCTGCTGATTCTGCCCACGGTGATTCGAGCCGCCGAGGAGGCGCTGTTGGCCGTGCCCCGCGCCTACAAGGAGGCCGCCATGGGGCTCGGCGCCGGCCGCTGGCGCACAGTCCTGACCGTCATGCTTCCCGCCGCACTGCCCGGCATTCTGACCGGCATCGTGATCAGCATGGGCCGCGCCGCCGGCGAAACCGCGCCGATCATCTTCACCGCCGCGGTCAGCGTCGGCGCCGCCCTGAATCCCAGCGAAGTATTCACCCACCCCACCCCGGCCCTGTCCTGGAATATTTACAATCTCGCCACAGAACATGAGGCCGTGGACGAAATCCGCCACGTCCAGTACGGGATGGTAACCACCCTGGTGGGCATCGTGCTGCTGCTCAACGTGACCGCCATCTGGATCCGCGCCCGCATCTCCAAGAAGCTCAGAGGATAGCGCCATGACGAATCCCCACCCGACTCCCCAAGCGCCCCAGGCCGCCGACCGCAAGCCGGCCGTAACCGTCGCGGCCCGCTCCGCCAGTGAGGGCGGCGACGCCGCGCCGGAGATCCATCTCGAGGCCGAGGCCTTTTCCGTCTTCTACGGCAAGGTCGAGGCCGTGCGCGCGGTCTCCGCCGCGTTCAACGCCCGGCAGGTCACCGCCCTCATCGGCCCCAGCGGATGCGGTAAGAGCACCTTGCTCCGCGCCATCAACCGCATGAACGATCTGATTCCGTCCTGCCATGTCCAGGGCCGGATGGTCTTCGACGGCCAGGACGTCTATGGCCCGAAGCTCGATGTGACCGTCCTGCGCCGCCGGATCGGCATGGTTTTTCAAAAGCCCAACCCGTTCCCGAAAACCATCTTCGAGAACGTGGCCTACGGCCCCCGGTTGCACGGCGCCCCCCACCGCGGCGCCTTGCTGGAAATCGTCGAGTCCAGCCTGCGCAAGGCCGCGCTGTGGGACGAGGTCAAGGACCGGCTCGATGCCAACGCCCTCGGGCTGTCCGGCGGCCAGCAGCAGCGCCTGTGCCTGGCCCGGGCCCTCGCCGTCGAACCGGAAATCCTGCTCATGGACGAGCCCACCTCGGCCCTCGATCCCAAGGCCACCACCGCCATCGAGGACCTGATCGGCGAACTGCGCGGCAACTACACCATCATCATCGTGACCCACAACATGCAGCAGGCGGCCCGCGTCTCCGACCACACCGCGTTTCTCTACGAAGGGGTCCTGATTGAATACGGCCCCACCGCCCAGCTCTTCACCAATCCCCACCGCCAACAAACCGAAGACTACATCACCGGGCGCTTCGGCTGAGTCCGCCACGGCGGCGCACAGCCGGGGCCTCAATAGTCATCAAGCAGCGCCGGATCCACGTCGGGCAGCGTTTCGAGTTTCCAAATGTCCACGGGCGCGTCATTGGTCTGCCGGGCGCCGGGTGTGCTGCGCCCGGCTGCGACCTGCTGCCGCAGGAGGCCGACCAGTTCCTTGACCTTGCGCGGGTACTCGGCATGCAGATTGCGCTGCTCGCCGGGATCGGCCTGCATGTCATAAAGCTGCACCAGGGGTAAACCGGCTTTCACCGCCTCGGCGTCGCCCAGGGTCCAGCCGCCGGATCCCGGGCACAGAACCAGCTTCCAGCGCCCATCGCGGATCGCAAATTTGCCGGTGATGGAATGATGGACCACGGCCCGCCGCCCCGAGGGGCCGGTCCCGCGGAAGAGCGGCAGCATGCTGAGGCTATCTTCCGCCGCATTGTCCGGCAGGGTCTCCCCGAGCAAATCGGCGCAGGTCGCCATCAGGTCTGAGAGGCAGACCAACGCCCCGCACGTGGTTCCGGGCGCGATCACACCCGGCCAGCGGGCCAGACACGGAATGCGGTGGCCGCCGTCCCAGGCATCGGACTTGTAGCCTCGATAGGGACCGCTGGGAAAGTGCCCCTGGGCTTCCATTTCCTTGACGCCAATGTAGGGCGCGCAGCCATTGTCGCTGGCAAAAAGGACCAGCGTATTGTCGGCCACGCCGTGCGCCTCCAGCGCCGCGAGCACCCGCCCGAAAATGTCGTCCGTCTCCATCACCAGGTCCGCATACAGGTTGTTCAGGCCGCTCTTCCCGATCCACGGCGGGTTGACCGCCAGGGGCGTGTGCGGCGAGGTCATGGCCAGATACAGAAAGAACGGCTCCTGTCGCGCGGCGCGTTCCTTGATGTAGTCGTCCGCTCTCCGGGCCCAGGTGGGGAGCAATTGTTCCAGGCGCCAGCCGGGCATCGCCGGGCCGGTGTGGCTCGCCTGGTTGTTGCCCACCAGCCGGGCCGGCAGAAATTCCGAGGGGATCCCCACCGTCCGGTCGTTCTCGATGAAGCAGTACGGCGGCCAGTTGGGCACGTCAATCCCGTAATAGTAATCGAAACCGCGGGTGGTCGGGCCGCCGGTTGTCGGCTTGGCAAACGCCTCCCGCCAGCACGCCTGTTGCGCGGGCTTGGCCTGCCACTCCGCCGCCCCGCCCACCGGTTCAAAGGTTTCCGCGTGCGGCTCAAAATCCCAGCCCTGCCCCAAATGCCACTTGCCTATGCAGGCGGAGTGATAGCCGTGCCGCTTGAGGAACCCGGGCACCGTCAGGCGCTCCGCCGCGATGAGCGGCGCGCCGTACGGCCGCACAATGCCCTGCTGCAGAACCGACCGCCAGTTGTAACGGCCGGTGAGCACACTGTAGCGCGACGGCGAACAGACCGCCGAGCTGGAATGCGCATCGGTGAAAATCATTCCCTCGCGCGCCAACCGGTCAATGTTCGGCGTCGGGATCTTCCCCGCCGGGTTCAGACACGACGCATCCCCGTAACCCATGTCGTCAACCAGAAAATACACAATGTTCGGTTTCTTCGTCCGCATCGTCATCTCCGCCATTTTCCCATATTACGGCCACTGATGCCCCATCCATATTGACCATAGCGTAAAGAGCATTCAGTATCCCCGCGCCCGGCCCCGCTGGCAAGGTTATCTTTAGAGGTTGGGGGGCTCCGGGCGCAGGACAGGAAAGTTACCGGCATGAAATTATGCAGTGCTCGCAGGGGTTCTCGGCCTCCTTGGCTGTATATCTTGAAATACAACGCTATGCGCCCCCCCCATCCTAATCGCACGCTCTCCATCTCCGATCCCCCGCGGAGCGGAGCGTAGGCCAACAGACCCAGCCGACATGCCGCAGCGAAGGCCGGAGGCGGCTCCGCCGGGATAGGCGATGAGACGAGTGCGATTAGGATTTGCGATGGTAACTCTCGTGTCCTGCGCCCCTTGACATGCATCGTGGATCCGATATGATCCCCGGTATGGGAACGGTAGAACAGATCAGGCGCCTGTTTTGGGATTGGCCGCTAACCGACGACGATCTGGCCCGGCGCCGGGTGTGGGTCGTCGAGCGGGTGCTGGAATACGGTCAATTGGAAGACGTGCGCGCTTTAGTGCGCGAGTACGGCAGATCCACGTTCCTGGACGCAGTGGCCCAAGCGCGCTGGTCGTCCGCCAAGACGGCAACCTGTTGGCGGCATTTGCTCGAGAGGGCAGGACAGTCATGCACGAGAACGTACTCCCGCGACACAGCCTGGAACTTCTGAGCGCATTGGAATCCCTGCGTGCGCCTTCCTTGCGTGGCTGGACCTTGGCCGGCGGCACGGGATTGGCTTTCCGGCTGGGGCATCGGGTATCCGAGGACCTTGACTTTTTCCGCGTGGACGCCCTGAATGTCCGCGAGCTGCATGACGTTCTCGGCGCACTGGGTCCTTACGAGACACTCCAGGATTCGGAGCATACGCTGACCGTCATCCTGAAAAACACGAAACTCTCGTTCTTCCGTATCCGCGATCCTTTTCTTTTTCCCGCCACGCCCTTTCGTTTCTTCTCCGTCGCGGATATTCGGGATATCGCGCTCATGAAACTCGTCGCCATTTCCGGGCGGGGCGCGCGCAAAGACTTCGTGGATCTCTACACCATTCTCCGGCAGGCGCCAGGTCTGTCGGAGTATTTCGCTTTGCTTCCCGCTAAATATGATCCCAGCCGGATCAATCTCTATCATATTTTGAAGAGTCTGACCTATTTCGAGGACGCGGAGCAGGAGCCCATGCCCGTCATGCGCCAGCCACTGGACTGGGCGAAATGCAGGTCTTTCTTCATTCGCGAGGCCGCCGCGCTCATTCTCGATTGAACGGCCCATTGGCCAGAGACGGTTAAGAGCGGGGTTGTCTGTATCCCGCATCGTGGACGTTGGGGACAGATGGTAACTTCCGGGATTTGCGACCCGGAAGCCCCCCGGTCACCCGGGGGCGCTTCCGGGTTAGCGTGGGGATTATTCTATTCATTTCGTCCGAGAGAGATCAGGGACGCGTCGAACGCCGCCGCAGGCGGTGAAGCGGGTCGAGTAAGCGTATCCGAGCAAGGGGGGCGATCAAGTGTTCGAGCCAAAGTGTGGCGACGAAGTGGGCTCCCGTGCCCCCCGGCTCGATGAAGTTTACGGCAAAGGTCACGATGGAGTTGTTCCGTCGGAGTTTACGAGGCAGTTCACGAAACAGTTCGTGCGCTGCCCACTCTTACCC
>JAIPIQ010000155.1 GCA_021734645.1 Fidelibacterota bacterium
CTTCAACGTCAACGCCATGGCCCTGGCCGCCGGCCAGGCCGCCCTGGACGATGCCGACTGGCTGGCGGACGTGGTCGCCAGGACCGCCGCCGGCCGCGCCTGGCTCGAAGACCAGTTCCGGAAGCACGGGTACGAATACGTGCCCTCCAGCGCCAACTTCGTCCTGGTCAAGGTCGGCGCCGGCCGGGCCGTTTTCGAGGCACTCCAACAACGTCTGGTCATCGGGCGGCCCATGGACGGATATGGACTTCCCGCGTACCTGCGGGTTACCGTCGGCACGCCGACCGAGAATGAACAATTCATCCGCGAGCTGAACGCGCTGCGGGCCGCAGGAGTGGTACAATCATGATTATCGTCTTTCGTCCGGACGCCACGCCCCAACAAATTGACCATGTCGCCGAAAAGGTGCGGGAATGGGGCCTTAAGACCAACATCAGCCGGGGCGCTGAGCGCACCCTGATCGGCGTGATCGGCGATGAAGCCAAAGTGCGCGCCAAGCCCCTCGAGGTGTTCCCCGGGGTCGAGGCCGTCATGCCGGTCCTGAAGCCGTACCGCCTGGTGAGCGCCGAAGCGCGCAGCGAGCGGACGCGCATCACCCTGCCGGGTCCGCCGGGCGCCACCCCAGTGGTCATTGGGGGCCCGCGCGTGGTGGTCATCGCCGGCCCCTGTTCGATCGAGAGCCGGGAAATGCTTATGGAGGTGGGCCGGATCGCGCGGGACGGCGGGGCGCAGATTCTGCGCGCAGGCGCGTTCAAACCCCGCACCTCGCCCTACGCCTTCCAGGGTCATGGCGTGCGCGGTTTGAAGTATCTGGCCGAAGCCCGCCTCGAACTGTGCATGCCGGTGGTGACCGAAGTGATGGATACGCGGGATGCCGAACTTGTGGGCGAGGCTGCGGATATGCTCCAGATCGGTGCGCGCAACATGCAGAATTTCACTTTGCTCAAGGCGGTGGGACGGCTCCGCAAGCCCGTGCTCCTCAAGCGCGGGCTCTCCAGCACCCTCGAAGAGCTGCTGATGTGCGCCGAGTACCTGATGAGCGCCGGCTGCCACGACGTGTTGCTCTGCGAGCGCGGCATCCGCACCTTCGAGCCCATGACGCGCAATACGCTGGACCTGAGCGCCATTCCGGTCCTCAAGCGGGAGTCGCATCTGCCCGTGCTGGCCGACCCCAGCCATGGCACCGGCCACTGGGATCTGGTGGGGCCCATGGCCCGCGCGGCGGTGGCCGCCGGGGCCGATGGCATCACCCTCGAGATTCATCCCCGCCCGGAAGAGGCGTTCTCGGACGGTCCCCAGGCTCTGTTGCCCAAGACCTATCGGGAACTGGTCAAGTCCATGGCGGCGGTGGCCGCGGCGGTGGGACGCAGCTTGTAAGCGGAGGCGCGACCGGACATGCCGAATGTTGCGATCCTTGGATTGGGCCTCATGGGCGGCTCGCTGGGCCTGGCGCTGCAGCGGCCGCCGCGGCGCCCGGGGCGCGTCATCGGCTATGCCCGCCGCCCGGCCGTGCGGGCCGCCGCGCAGGCACAGGGCATTTGCGATGAAATCGCGAACACGCCCCCGGAGGCCGTCGCCGGCGCCGACCTGATCGTCTTGTGCGCCCCGATCCGGGCCCTGCCGGAGTTGGCCGCCGCCTGCGCGCCCGCCCTCAAGCCGGGCGCCATCGTTACGGACGTGGGCAGCACCAAAGCCTGGCTGAATGCGCGCCTGCCCGCCGCCCTGGGCCGCTCCGATGTCACCTATCTCGGCAGCCACCCCATTTGCGGTTCCGAACAATCGGGGATCGAGGCCGCCCGCGCCAATCTGTATGATGACGCCGTGGTCGTGGTGACCCCGACTACCGACGCCCCGGAAGCCGTCACGGCCGCCGTCCAAGCCCTCTGGGAAAGCGCGGGCGCCCGGGTCCGCGTGCTCGATGCCGCCACCCATGACCGCATGCTGGCCCGGACCAGTCACTTGCCCCATCTGGCCGCCGCGGCCCTCGCCGCCACCGTCGGACGCGAACAACCCGCCGCGGTCAGCCCCTGGTGTGGCACCGGTTTCTGGAGCACTTCGCGCCTGGCGGAAGGCGCACCCGAAATCTGGCGCGATATCCTGCTGACCAATGCCCCGGCCATCGCCGATGAACTCGACGCCTTTGCCGAGGCCTTGCGCGCCTGGCAAACCCTGCTCCGCAACCCCGCGGGCGAGGCCCTCGAATCGGCGCTCGCCGCGGCGCGCGCGGCCCGGCGAACCCTGGCGGCAGGCGGCCCATCATGACGTCGCCACCGCCCAGCGCGCAGGTCCAGGTCCGCCCCGGCGCGGCCTGGGGCGGCACGATCACCGTCCCCGGCGATAAATCCATTTCCCATCGGACAGCCCTGCTGGCCGCCCTGGCAAACGGCGTCTCGACCCTTGATGGTTTTCTGCACAGTGAAGATTGCCTGAATACGGTGCGGGCCGTTGCGGCCCTGGGCGCGGCAGTGCGGACGGCGACCGACGGCCGCCTCGAGATCACCGGGTGCGGCGGTCATTTTCAGATCCCGCGCACGGAGCTGGATTGCGGCAATTCCGGTACGGGCCTGCGCCTGCTCATGGGCCTGCTGGCGCCCCAGCCCTTCGCAACCCGCCTGATCGGCGATGCCTCCCTTTCCCGGCGGCCCATGCGCCGGATTCAGACGCCGCTGGCGCATATGGGCGCTGAAATCATGCTGACCGAACCGCGCGGCACCCCGCCGGTCACGGTCCGGGGCGCGCCCCTGCAAGGGATTCGCTATACGTTGCCCGTCGCCTCCGCCCAGGTCAAATCGGCCATCCTGCTGGCCGGCCTGTACGCCCGCGGCGTCACCGAAGTCATCGAACCCAGCCCCACCCGCGATCATACCGAACGCGCCCTGTCCGCCGCCGGGTTCCCCCTCGAAATCGAGGGCCTGCGCATCCGCCTGACCGGCGCGGCGGGTCCGCCCCCCCTCGCGGCCCGCGCCTGGCAGATACCCGGCGACTTTTCCTCCGCCGCCTTTGCCTGGGTGGCCGCCGCCATCCAGCCCGGCGCCTCCGTTACCGTCCGCCGCGTGGGCCTCAATCCCCGCCGCACCGCCTTGCTGGACGTACTGCAACGCATGGGCGCCCAGGTGCGCGTCACGCCGGAGCCGACCGCGCCCGGCGCCGAACCCATCGGCCAGGTGACCGTCACCGGCGCCCCCCTGCGGGGCACCACTATCGGCGGCGACGAAATCCCGTCCTTGATTGACGAAATTCCCGTGCTGAGCGTGGCCGGCCTGTTTGCCGCGGGCCCCACCTGCATCCGGGATGCCGCCGAGCTCCGGGTCAAGGAATCCGATCGCATTGCCGTCATGGCCGGCCATCTGCGCCGCCTGGGCGCAACGGTGGACGAACAACCGGACGGTTTCACCCTGCACGGCCCCATCACGCCCCGGGCCGAAGGCGTGTTCGCGAGCCGGGGCGATCACCGGGTGGCCATGGCCCTGGCCGTCGCCGCCTTGCGCATTCCGGCTGGACTGCGCCTCACCGATGTGGCATGTATCAGCACGTCATATCCCGGGTTCTGGGACCACTGGCGACAATTGGGCGCATATGTTGAAGAACGATAATCCACCACGGGGCGGCCCGCAATGACCGGCCCGCCGCTCCGCAAAAAGGTTGCTAGATGACCCTCACCATTGCCATTGACGGCCCGTCGGCCTCCGGGAAATCCACGGTCTCGAAACGCGTCGCCGAAGAACTCGGTTTCGTCTATGTGGACTCCGGTTCGTTTTATCGGGCGACCACCTGGCATGCCCTGCGCCAGAACGTTTCCCTGCAAGAACCCGAAGCCGTGCTCGACCTGGTGACCCACTCCGACTGGAGCCTGCGCCTCGAGCAACATGTCGTCCGAATCCTGGTGGACGGCCAGGATCCGGGCGCGGAGCTGCGTTCCGCGGCCGTGCGCGAAAGCGTTTCCGACGTGGCAGCCATGCCCCCCGTACGCCAGTTCATCAATAACCTGCTGCGCTCAACGACCCAGTTCGGGTCGGTCGTCATGGAAGGCCGCGATATCGGCTCAGTCGTCTTCCCGGAGGCCCTCTTCAAATTCTATCTCGATGCCGCTCCCGAGGAACGCGCCCGGCGCCGCCATGGCGAGCTGCGCGCGCGCGAACAGGTGGATGTCAACCAGGTGCTCGAGGCCCTCAACCGGCGCGACCGCAAGGACAGCACCCGGCAGGAGGCGCCCCTCCAGATTGCCCTGGGCGCGCGGGTCATTGATTCCACAGCCTGGTCCATCGAACAGACCGTGAGCCACATCATTCAGGAAGTGCGCGCCGGCACAATGGGCGCACCGGCATGACGGCGCTCGAACAACCCACCTGGGTCTATCCCTTCGTCCGCTGGCTGGTCCGCCGCGCGGCCCGTACCTGGCTGGGCGTGTCGGTCACCGGCCGCGCGCACCTGCCCGCGCAGGGACCCTATATTGTCGCGGCCAATCATGTCAGTTTCCTCGATCCGCCCATTCTCGGCGCCGAACTCGCGCCCATCACCATCCGCTTCATGGCCCGCGATACGCTGATGGGCAACCGGTTTCTGCGCTGGCTCTTCCGCCGCCTGCTCTGCGTGCCCCTGGACCGGACCCGCGGGGATTTGGCGGCCCTGCGCCGCGCCCTGGACACCCTGGCCCAGGGCGGTATCCTGGGCCTGTTCCCCGAGGGCACCCGCAGCCCCGACGGCGCCTTGCAGCCCGCCAAGGGCGGCATCGGCTTCCTGGTCGCCAAAGCGGGCGTGCCCGTCGTTCCCGCCTATCTGGATGGCACCTATCAAGCGCTGCCCAAGGGCCGCCGTTGGCCCCGACGCCACCCCGTCACCGTCCGCTTTGGCCCGCCCATCACCCCCGCCGATATCTCCGCGCTCGGCGCCGGCAAAACCCTGTACCCCGCCGCCGCCGAACTGATCATGCAGCGCATCGCCGCCCTCGCCCCCCAGTGATTAGCGGCGCAGCGCCCAGCGGCGGACGACCAACGTCTCGATGGCGAACCCCAACACCGTGACCGCCGCGCCGGTCACATGATTGAGCGCGCCGTATCTTACCAGGCCACTCGCTGTCGCGCCGATGGCCACGACCCGCAGCAAGGCGGCCGGGGCCATGGCCATGGTGGTCCGCCGCACCATCAGCTTGCCATGGTATAGATTGCGGAGCACGATGATCACGGGAACCAGCAGGAAAACCTGGATGCACTGCAGGGCGCGCCCCAGCAATTCCCCCTCCAGGCCCATCAGTCGGCCAAAGACAAAATAGCGCAGGGGCGTGAAAACGATGAGCGCCATGGCGACCATGAAAAGGCTAGTGACCTTGTACATAAAAAGCGCCACGCCCCGTGGGTCGGCGGCCCCGAAGGTGGCATAGACGTGCCGGAACTGGTTCAGGGGATTTTGAATCAGGAAACAGAAATCGAAGCCCACGCGCAGCGCCGCGATCGTCAAGACGGCGTCGGCGGTCCGGTTCACATAAGCATACAACACCGGCCGACTCAGGGCGAAGAACATGCTGGTGGTGGCCAGGGGCCAGAAGAATCGAAAAATATTGGCCATGGTCAGTTGCGTGAAATCATCGCGGGCCAGCCGGTCGGGAATGGTGACGCGCCGCACCCAGAGCAGCCCCAGCAGGAGATGCAGGCCATTGGACAGCGCGGTCGCCAGGGCCAGGGTGGGCAGCGCCCCCCAGCCAGCCCGCTTCCCGTACAGGAGAATCGCAACCAACGTCGCCAGGTGCACGCCGTTCAATAGAGTCACCAGGCGGGTCCGCTGCCCCAGCACCAGGATGCCGATGCAGTATTGCCGTACGGCGTTGACCCAGACCAGCGGCGCCAACCACTGCAAATAGCGCACCACGGCCGGCAGGACATCCGGCGGAATGTTCAGGGCCAACGTCAGCCCCCTGGCTCCCCAGCCTGTGAACCCCATGGCCAGCAGCGGCAGGGAGAGCAACAAGCCAACCCCATTGATGAAACGCAGGCAGAGCGCCCGGTCCGCCGGGCTGCGGGCCAGCACCGCCACCAGTTGCGGAATAAACACCAGCAGCGCATTCACGAGTTGAAAACTACTGGCCGCCAGCGCAAAGGTGGCCAGCTCGACACTCGCATTCGGGTAGCGGGCCAGCACCCCGTTCTGAAATTGATGCTCCAGCAGCAGCGCCAAGCCCGACAAAGCCAGGGGCCAATAGAATTTTCCATAGTGGGTCGCCATGCAACTGGGTAGTATCGGAATATCCGACGAGGTCCGCAACATAATAGAATGCGCTCTCGCCAAGGGGGAGATCGTGCGCTAGAGTTCCGGGTTGGAAGTCAACATGGCGCAAGAGGAATACATAGGGTTGGCCCCCCGGGGCGGGCAACTGGAATGGGCGGCATTGCGCCGCCGGCCGGGACGTGCCGAACCGAACCGGGACGGCTCATTGGCTGTCGTCGGTCCGCCGCCGGACTGGCGAGCGACTTTGAGCCAGCTCAAACCGCCCCTGGCCGGCCCCTGCGTGCTCGGCTTGCCGTCCGAACAGGTGCTGCTGCGCGTGGTCGAGCTGCCGAGTACGGATTTGACCGAGCTGGAGGGCATGGTGCCGCTGCAGCTTGACAAGATCTCCCCTTTCCCCGTGGAGCAGTTGGCGGTCGGCTTCGAGTGGCTGGCAGGGACCGAGCAGAAATCGCGCGTGCTGGTGGTGGCCGTACGCCGGGAAATTCTGGACGGATGGCAGGCCGCCCTGGAACAGGGCGCCCTGGCGCTCGAACGCGTGGATATTCAGGGCCTGGCCTGGTGGCGCCTGCTGCGCGCCCGCCCGGCTCCGGATTCAGATCAGCAACTGTACCTGATCCACGACGGGCAAGACACGGAATTGATCGTCGTCCGCCAGCAGGTCCCCGTCGTCTTTCGCTCCCTGGGC
>JAIPIQ010000156.1 GCA_021734645.1 Fidelibacterota bacterium
GCGCCTGACCAAGCGCCCGACCGGTCACTGATCCAAACACCGTAAAAAGCGGCAGCTTCCGCCTTTGCAGGTCATGCTACGGCGGACACGCACGCTGCCGCACTCCAAAGGGCGCTCGCGGTCATCCTCCGCCTTTTTGTGCGTTTGGTACCGATTTGTGGCCATGCTTTCTTCGCGTTCTTTGCGATCTTCTGTTCCTCCGGGGCTCACTGTTCAATATGCTATCGTCGCCCGTGAACGGTTACCCCCCCTCAATCTGGTGATTTCAGGCTCTTTGGTGCCAACGGCTGCCCAAAGTCAGTGAATCGTGATTGCGCCCGCCGACCGTCTGCGCATATTTCGGGCTTGCGGGGTCGTGGGGGGGCGCTATAGTGCCGGGGTCAGTTTTCGGGACGAGGTGCGTCGGCGCGAGCCGGCAATTCCTCACCGGCGGTGTCAGCCCGCGAATCCCGTCCAGGACGGACGGGACCGAAACGGTCAGTCCGCGCGCGTGTGCGGGTCATCCGTTGCCGACGGTATAGTCCGGATGGGAGAGATCTGGGCGCCTTGTGCGTTTCCCGGCCCCCCTTCCAGGGAAGGAAGCAGCAGCATGACGGAACAAGAACAAAGCGGACCGGCCGCGGCGGACGAAGCGGTGGTCGCGGCCCTGGCCGCCATTCGGGCCGGTCGCCTCGTGGTGGTACTGGACGATATTCAGCGCGAAAACGAAGGGGATTTGATCTGCGCGGCCGGCGCGGTGACGCCGGAGCTGATCAATTTCATGGCCACCCATGGCCGCGGATTGATCTGCGTGGGCTTGACGGCCGAGCGCTTGGCGGAACTGGGTTTTGCGCGGATGAGCGCCCACGGCCGCGGCGATCCCTATGGCACTGCGTTCATGGAGTCGGTGGACGCGCGCGGCGGCGTCACCACCGGCATCAGCGCCTATGACCGGGCCCACACCATTCGCCTGCTGGCCGAGGAAGGCGCGCGCGCCGCCGATTTCATTCGCCCGGGGCATGTGTTCCCGTTGCAGGCGGTTGCGGGCGGCGTGCTGCGCCGTCCGGGCCACACGGAGGCCGCGGTGGATCTGGCGCGCCTGGCGGGGCTGGCCCCGGCCGGCGTGATCTGCGAAATTCTGCGGGAGGACGGCCAGATGGCGCGCGAGCCCGAGCTGCGGGCGTTCGCGGCCCGGGACGGTCTGCCCCTGATCAGTATTGCCGAGCTGACGGCCTACCGCCGCCGACACGAGAAGCTGGTGCATCGCGAAACGACGGTGCGCCTGCCCACGCCTCAGGGCGAGTTCACGCTGCACCTGTATCATTCAGATATAGATCAGCAGCAGCACCTCGCCCTGGTGATGGGCGCGCCGGAGAAGCAGGCCAGCGCCCTGGTGCGGATTCACAGCGAGTGCCTGACCGGGGATGTCTTCGGCTCGCGCCGCTGCGACTGCGGCGCGCAGTTGCAGGCGGCCATGGCCCGAGTGGCCGCCGAGGGCCACGGCGTGGTCCTGTACATGCGCCAGGAGGGGCGCGGGATCGGCCTGGCTCACAAGATCAAGGCCTACGCCCTGCAGGACGAAGGCCTGGACACGGTCGAAGCCAATATCCACCTGGGATTCGACGCCGATCTGCGGGACTATGGCAGCGGCGCGCAAATCCTGGCCGATCTGGGCTTGCGGCGCCTGCGCCTGTTGACCAATAATCCCCGGAAGGTCGAGGGCCTCGAACGCTATGGCCTCGAGATCGTCGAACGGGTTTCCCTGATGATTCCCCATTGCGAACACAATCAGCGCTATTTGAACACCAAGCGCGACAAACTCGGGCATCTGATCTGAGGGACGGGAGCGAGCGATGACAACTGTACAGGCAAAGCAGGCGGTGAGCGGCGCGCAGTTTGCGGCCCCGGAATGGCCGGGAATCCGGCAAACCCTGGGCCGGGGGGCGCCAACCGGGATGCGGTTTGGCATCGTAGTCAGCCGGTTCAATCCGGACTACACGCGCGCGCTGGCCGAGGCGGCCGTGGCCGGGCTGACGGCCCAGGGCGTCCCGCCGGATTGCATCGAGGTGGTTTGGGTGCCGGGCGCTTATGAAGTGACCGCGGCGCTCGAGGTGTTGGCCGCGCGCAAACAATTCGCGGCCCTGATCGCCCTGGGCGCCATCATCGAGGGGGAAACCCGGCATGCCCGCATGATTGACGAGCAGGTGGCCCATGCCCTGGCGGAAATCGGCCGCCGGCATCATCTGCCCGTGATTCACGAAGTGGTTTCGGTCTTCACCCCGGAGCAGGCCCGGGCCCGCTGTACCGCCGGCCGCGACAGCCGCGGCTGGTACGCCGCCGAGGCGGGCGTCGAAATGGCCCTGCTCTTCCGGGCCCTGGACGACCAGCCATCATGACCAGCCGCCACGAAGCCCGGATTCGCGCCGTCCAATTCCTCTTCCAGCAGGATTTCAATCCCGGCGAGCTGACGCCCGCCCTCGAGGAGTTCTGGAGCCATTGGAAACCGGCCGCCAGCGTGCGCGGTTTTGCCGAGCGCCTGATTCGCGGGGTGTTGCGCCACCAGGAAACGCTGGACGAGGAATTGCGCGCCCTGGCCGACAACTGGGAAGTGCGGCGCATGGGGGGCGTGGACCGCAATGTCATGCGCGTGGCGCTGTTCGAGCTGGCCCATTGCGAAGACATCCCGCCGGTGGTCAGCGTGAATGAAGCGGTGGACATTGCCAAGAGCCTGAGCAGCTATGAATCGGGCTGGTTCGTCAACGGGGTGCTTGATCGGGCCTTGCGCAAGGTCAGCCGGCCCATGCGGGCAGCGGCCGGTACGTCCCGCGCGCCGGGGGGCGCGCGCCGCCGGGAGCCCACCTGATGGCCTCCTGGCGGGAAGCCCTGGCGCGGACCCGGCGCGGCCTGGCCGCGCGCCTGCGCGGTCTGTTCACGGGCGGCGGCCGCCTCGAGGGCGCCGTGCGCGAGGAACTCGAAGAAGCGCTCCTGGCCGCCGATGTGCCCCTGGCATTGATCGGGGCCTGGCTGGATGAACTGGCCACCGCCCCCGCCCCCGCCCAGGCCTGGCGATCCCAACTGCGCGCGCGGCTGCTGGCGGCGCTGCCGCCGCGGCCATTCGATTGGCAGGCCGGATCCCGACCCCGCGTGATCCTGGTCGTGGGCGTCAACGGCGCCGGGAAAACCACCTCCTGCGCCAAGCTGGCCCGCTGCGCCCAACGCGCCGGGCTCAAACCCCTGCTCTGCGCCGCCGATACGTTCCGCGCAGCCGGCGACGAACAACTGCGCCTCTGGGCCGAACGCCTGGATTGTCCCGTGGTCAGCGGCGTCACCGGCGGCGGCGCGGCCGCGGTGGCCTATGGCGCCCTCGCCGCCGCCCAGGCCCGCCAGGCCGACTGCCTGCTGATTGATACCGCCGGCCGCATGCATACCCGCGAACCCCTGATGCAGGAACTGAGCAAGGTCCGCCGCGCCCTGGCCAAACAGTTGCCCCGCGCCCCGGACGAAACCTGGATCGTGCTCGATGCCACCAACGGCCGCAACGCCCTGAGCCAGGCCGTCCATTTCCATTCCCTGACGCCCCTGACGGGCGTGGTCGTGGCCAAACTCGATGGCTCCGCCAAGGCGGGCTTCGTTTTCGATATTCAGGCCCAATTGGGCGTACCGGTTTTGTGGGCCGGGCTGGGGGAAGGCCCGGATGATCTCGAGGCCTTCAATCCGGAAGCATTTGTGGACGCCCTGCTGGGTCCCGAAGGGGAGGCTACCTGATGACCGCCGCCGCCGATATCCGTTGGATGACCCTGGCGCTCGAATGGGCGCGGCGGGGCGAGGGATTGACCCGGCCTAATCCGCCGGTGGGCGCGGTCCTGGTGCGGGGCAACCAGTTGGTGGGCGCGGGCTTTCACCGGCGGGCGGGCGGACCCCATGCCGAACGCGAGGCCCTGCGCGCGGCCGGCGCGGCGGCCCGGGGCGCAACGCTGTACGTCACCCTCGAGCCCTGCTCGACCCATGGCCGGACGCCGCCGTGTACGGATGCGATCCTGGCCGCGGGGATCCGGCGGGTGGTGGTCAGCGTCGCTGATCCGAATCCCCGCCACGCGGGCGCCGGCCTGCGGCTGCTCGCAGCGGCCGGGCTGGCCGTCGAATGCGGCGTCTGCGCCGCCGAGGGCCAGGCACTGATCGAACCCTTCGCGCGCTGGATTCTCACCGGCCGCCCGTGGCTGACCCTCAAACTGGGCCTGTCCCTCGATGCGCGCCTGGCCGACCGCTCCGGGCACTCGCAGTGGATCACCGGACCCGCCGCCCGCCGCCAGGCACAATCCCTGCGGCGACGCTGCGACGCGATCCTCGTCGGCGCCGGCACCGTTTGCGCCGACAATCCCCGCCTGACCCCGCGGCCCGCCCACGGGCGCGCGCCCTGGCGCGTGATCGTGGACAGCCAGGGCCGTTCGCCGCGCACCGCGCACGTGTTTTGCGATGCGGACGCCAACCGGACGATTCTGGCCACCACGCGACGCTGCCCGCTGGAACGCCGGGCGGCCTACGCCCGCCACGGCGCCGAAATCTGGCTGCTGCCCCAGCAACGCGGGCGGGTAGACTTGGCGGTGCTCATGGAGCGTTTGGGACAGCGGGGCTGCCTGCACGTCATGGCCGAGGGCGGCGGCGAGTTGGCGGCGCGGCTCATGCGCGCCCGGCTCGTGGACGAATGGTGGGCCTTCTGGGCGCCCTGCGTCATCGGCGGCGATGGCGTTCCCGCCCTCGGCGGCGCGGGCTGGCTGATGAAAGATCTGCCCCGCTGGCAATGGCAGTCCGTCGAACGCGTGGGGCCCGATCTCTGGGCGCGGCTCAGACCCGTTACAGCCGCTGTAACGGAAAAGCCCCGCCGTTACAGCCGCTGTAATGAAAAAGCCCGCCCGTTACAGCCGCTGGAACGAAAAAAGCGGTCCGTTACAGCCGCTGGAACGCATGATCAGAAAGGAGCTCGTTATGTTTAGCGGAATTATTGAAGGGTTGGGTCGGTTGACCCAATGTGATTTATCAGAGAAGTGGGGCCGAATTGCCGTCGAGGTGCAGGGCCAGCCCTGGCCGGAACCCATCGCCCAGGGCGAAAGCATCGCCACCCAGGGGATTTGCCTGACGGTCTGTGAGTCCGACGGCCAGACCCTGCGTTTTGACGTGCTGCGCGAAACGTTCGAGCGCACGACCCTGGGCAGCAAGCGCGTGGGCGACCTGGTGAACCTCGAACGCTCCCTGCGCTGGGGCCAGACCATGGGCGGGCATATCGTCGTCGGCCATGTGGACGGGGTCGGCCAGGTGACGGCGGTCGAGCCCGTGGGGCGCGACTGGCGCCTGACCTTCACCTGCGCGTCGGAACTGCTCGATGGCATCGTCCATAAAGGCTCGATCGGCATTGACGGCATCAGCCTGACGGTCGCGGCCCTGCGCGCGGAGGCCTTCGATGTGCATGTCATCCCCTTTACCTGGGAACACACCACCTTCCATACCCTCAAACCCGGATCGCCCGTAAACCTCGAACTGGACCTGCTCGGGAAATTCGTGCGCCGCTTCGTCGAACGCGGCCAATTTCCCGGCGCGGTGACCTGGGAAAGCCTGCGCGCCGAAGGTTTGATTCCCTGAACCCCGCCGGCCAGAGGGGCCGCAGTGATCAGTTTCCAGTGTAGATGCACCGGAATTCTGTCAACAACGAAACACACGAAAGACACGAAAAGAATGTAAATTCTTCCGAGGCTCTTGCAAAACCTCCAGCGGACGACACGGAGGTCGTCCCTCCATTTGAAACGCACGGGTCTTGAATTGATTTCTGGAGGGTCGGGCTCCGTCCCGACCGATGAACAGGAGGTTTTGCAAGCGCCTCTTCCTTTAGCAGGGCTTCGGCCACAGACGTCCAGATCAAGGCCGGACTATCTTTCGTGTATTTCGTTGTTGTCGAATTATGAATGAACACTGGAAACTTGTTTGAGAGAACAGGTGTCAGGTGTCAGGTTTCAGCAGGGATAACATTCTTATTATGAACAAGGTAGAATCCTCGGGCAGGGACGCAGGGGCGCGAAGGGGGGGGGCAGTGGTCTGTCACGGTCATACTTCGTCGCAAGCCTTGTCGTGAGCTTTGTCAGCATCGGGGAATCAACAACACAATCCTCCGTGAGAAGGTTTTTCGGGGTTTTTGTGGGGATCATTTACTGCGTAATGTGCGGAATTGCCCGCCCTGAATCGCAGATCCCGCTGACGGCTCAGCGGGGATTGGAGAGAGCGCGCGGCGGATGCGCGGTGGCATCCCTACTCGTACACGCACTCCTACACTCGAATCTCTTGGAACGGGCGGGATGTTCTGTTCTTGAGGGAACCAACTGTTGGGTTTCGATGGAAGGAAATCGCGTGTATCCGAGCAAGGGTGGCGGGGTAGCCGTTCACGGGGTGCGTTTTTTGGGGGGCAGCGTCATTGAAATCCAGTGCTCGCAGGCGCAGGCCAGCGTCATGAGGGCCGGGTCGCCGCCCCCGGCTACAGAATACCGACGTTTTCCGGACTGTAGGCGGGGGCGGCGACCCCGCCCCCTCCTGGGTGTGAACGGTTACGGTGGCGGGTAAGTGTCGGCGGTCGACGCGAACGGCGACGAGAACGGACAACGAGTAGAATCTGTCCCACTCGTCCACCCTTCGCGTCGCCGTTCTCGTAAACCGAGAGACAATTCCCTTCCATCGAACCCCGAACACTGCATCCCGCCCACACCTTATCGACAAAGCTCGCGACAAAGCTCACGACAAAGATTGGGGGAGTCCACTTCTGGGTCCCCAATGCCTCGACTTCTCTCACCCCCCCCCC
>JAIPIQ010000157.1 GCA_021734645.1 Fidelibacterota bacterium
GGAGCCCTCTGGCCAGGCAGTCCAAGCCCTTTGTCGCCAGATCCGGATACTGCAAGCATGAGCGCGCGGGCGGGACGGTGCGCGTGAAGCCATTCAACCAGACCGCCTATGAACGCAATGCGGCCCGCATCCGGCGCTACCAGGCATTCTTCCGCGCGCCGGAACCGGGCCTGATGGTGCGGCCCGTGCTCAGCGGCGCGCCGGTCGCGCTGCCGCCGGTCATGCCCCTGACGGCGGTGGACTGGCGCAGCGAGCGCTCGTGCCGCGCATGCGCCCGGTCCAGAATCGAACAGATGCGAATCTATTGGCGCGCGACGCCGGACGTGGGCGATGAGATTCCCAAGCTGCTCAACCTGGCGGGGACGGGCGCCATCGCCGCCGCATTTGTCAAGGATGCCGTGGTGCAGCAGGAGGAGGACACCAACTACCTCGAGGCGCCCATCCGGAACTGGGACACTGATCCCGCGCGGATCGGGTTCGATCCCGATAATCCCTGGTACCGAGCCCAAATGTGGATGTTGCGGGAGTACATCGAAAACTGGGACGGATCGTTCGGCATTCTGCCCTTTGTTCATTTTGATCCGCTCGATCTGTGCAACCAGTGGCGCGGCAATGAGTTGTTCATGGACTACTATGACGAGCCCGACCGGCTGCACGCGCTGCTCGAACGGGCCACAACCTGCGTGCTGGAGCTGGAGCGCCACCTGCAAGAAAACTACCTGGACGGCTACGGGTTCGACGGTTGCGCAATGGGCGTCTGGACGCCGGGCTCGTATCTCTCCTGTGATGCGGGGGATATGGGCGGACCGGATATCCTGCGCGAATTCGGCCGGCCCTACACGGGCCGCATCGTGCAGGCCTGGGGCGGCGCCTATCTGCACCACCACGAGCTGGGTATCCATCAAATTGTCCCCTGGTCGGGCTGTGAGGGGTTGACCCTGCAATTCCTGAACCGGGATCCAAACACGGAACACCTGGCCCAAGTCGTCACCGACGAACACCTGGCCTCCTCGTTCCGCGTTGCGCTCGGGTTCATTGCCGAATACGACGAGTTCATGCGCGGGGCTGAGCGCTGGGCGGCCGGCAAATGCGTGGTTGCGGTGCGGTGCGCGGATCGGGATCAGCTCCAGACCGTGCTGGATCATCCGGCCGTCGCGGGCGGCTCGGGGCGGAAACCGTTGTGAATGGAGGCGCTGGCAAAACCCCTCGTGGCATGGGCATCCTGCCCATGCGACACGGGCTGGAAGCCCGTGCCACTCTCGCGAGCCCGCGGTTTTGCAAGAGTCTCAACGGGAAGGGGCGCTGAATTATGCGGGTACTGCGAAGGCGGTTGGTGTGGATCCTGTGGCTGGCCTGCGGGGGGGGGCTTGGCGCCGCATGGGCCAGTGGTACGCTGACCTATCCGGCGGAGGACAATTTCGCGATGAATGAAGGCACCATCGAATTCTGGGTGCAGACGCCGGTGGACTTGCAGGCGGAGATTTCCGCGGGGCCTTACAAGGGGCTGCTGACGATTATGGAGGTGCGGGGGGCGGCCGGCGGATTCAATCTGTTTGCCTATACCGGCGCGTCCTACAGCAACCGCGTCGGCCTCTGGATCAGCGTCGGGTCGGTCAAGGCCCAGTTGCATCCGTTCGGTCTGGGGGAGTTTCTGCCGGCGCCGGGCGAATGGCAGCATCTGGCCCTAACCTGGCAGGGCCGGGAAATGACCTTCTATCTCAACGGCCAGCCCCGGGCCGGCAAGACGTTTATGGAAAGCCTGGACGTGGCGCTGGGGATCATCGGCGAGGCGCCGCTGGTGTTTGGCGATCCGCGGGGCGCGACCGGCCGGTTCGTCGTGGACGAATTGCGCGTGTCTTCCGTCGCCCGGACCGCAGACGAACTGGGGTTTCATGGGCCGCTGGCGGTTGATCCCTTTACGCGGATTCTGGATCGCTTCGAAGATGACTTCGTGCCGGACGGCCAATGGCGGACGGCGCCGGAGGTGATCTTCGCCGGGGCGGGCGGACGGCCGTCCCGGGGGTGTCAATTTACCGCGGGAAGATACGCGCGGGGCCTGGCTCTCTATCGGATCCAGGCGGATCAGTAACGCAAACCGATGGAAAGGGAAAGCAGATGAAACGGATTATCGCGACAAGTGGCGTGAAGGGGATGGCCTTGATCCTTGTGGGGTTGGCGCTGGCCGGGGGTGTTCGGAGCGCGGAAGAAACCCGCAAGGAGGGCGACTTCGCGGATATCATGGCGGCCAAGCAGGCGGCCAAGCATGTGCAGGTTTGGCAGCGGTATCCCTTGATCGGCATTCCGCTGGTTGACCAGGCGCCGGTGATTGACGGCCAGGTGAACGTTCGCGAATGGGCGGCGGCGGCCCAGCTCGGGCACCTGCTGCACATGGCGGAGTCCAAGATGGTCGAGGATCTGACCCGCTTCTATCTGGCCTACACCGAAACACACCTGCACATCGCCTTCCAGTTGGCGCGCCCGGAAGCCGCCCGCCAACCCGGGCCGCAGGATGTGATGGAACTGCTGTTCGACGTGGGGCATGCACACCATCGCTACTACAACCTTGGCCTGAATCTGGAAAAGGAACTGTGGAGCGGCATCGGCCCGAATGTGGACAAGAATGCCTGGAGCCCCGCATTTCCGTATCAGGCGCGGGTGACCGAGTTCGGCTGGGAAGGGGAGTTGTCCATACCGTTCAGCGAAATCCACGGGATGACGGGCGCCCCGGCGCCGGGCACCCTCTGGGGCGTGGACCTGGTGCGCAACGAAAAGACGCCGAGTGACCGCCTGGCGCACGTGGCCTGGCGCGGGAATTGGCATGCCACCAAGGATCTGGCCCATCTGCTATTCACCGGCGCCCCGCTGGCCGTGCGCGTCGAGGGCATCGGCTGGATGCCGGAGCACAAGAAGATGGGGATCAAACTGGCGGTTTCGAATTTCGGCCCGGCGCCGGTCGCTCTCGATTCGCGTTTGACGCTACGCCAGGCCGCGCGGGAAATGCCCCTGGGGTTCCTGCCGGCGCTCGATTCCGCCTTTACGGAGGATTTGGACGCGGCCATTGGCGCGGAAATGGACCAGGAAGTCGAGCGGGCGTTGGACGCTTTTCCGGTGGTCGAGCAAGCGGATGAGCAGGTGACCATCCCCGCCGGGGTCACCCGGCAGATCGCTTTGACGGCGCCGGATGAGCCCGGAGATTACCTGGCCGGGTTCACGCTCCAACGCGACGGCGAATTGCTGTCGGCCATGACCGTGCCGTTCGTGGTCACCGTGCCCCTGAACATTTCGCTGAACAGTTATCTCTACAGCGCGAACAAGCTGATGTATCAGATTGATCTGCGCCGGGTGGCTGACCAGATCGGCGCAGAGGCCAGCGTGCATGTGGAATTATGCCTGGGCAAGGACGGGCCGATTTTGGCGTCCAACCGCCATGAGCAGATTCAGGGTCAGGAGGGCCTGGCAGGCGAGTTTGACGTGGCGCCGCAATCGGGCGCGACCTATTACGTCCGGGCCACGGTAATGGATGGCGAAGAGCCGGTGGCCGTCAACGCCCAGCCCCTCATGCTGCCCGAAAAGCCCGCGTGGATCGGCAACGCCCTCGGCCGCTCGAAATTCGTGCCGCCGCCGTGGACGCCGTTGCAAGCCGATGCCCAAGGCGCGCAGACCCTGACCATCCACTACGACTGGACCGGCGGTCTCTTTCCCGCCATCCGCGTCAAGGACCAGGAGATTCTGGCCGCGCCGATCGAGCTGGCCTTTAAGGACGCCGCGGGCAACGCCGCGCCACTGACCTTGACCTCTTTCGCGCTCCGAAGCCAGGACGACGAACGGGCCGAGTATGTCTTTGCCGGCGAGGTCCAGGGCATCGGCCGCCTCGAGGGCGTCGTCGCCGTCGAGTTCGACGGCTTTCTCTGGTATGACCTGACCCTGACGCCGACCACCCAGGCCGGGTTATCCCTGTGCCGTTTCACCGCGCCGCTCAAGAACCGGTATGCGAAGATTTTCACCCGCGGCCGCATGCCGACCGGCACCCATTATCCGGTCCCCGAAGGGCCGGACTTTGGCGCGGTGCCGGACGCGCCGATGGTCTATCCCTTCACCTTCCAGACCTGGCTGGGCTACCTCGAAGGCGGCCTGCAATGGTACTGCGAAAATGCCCGCAACTGGCGCAACGCCGATCCGAAGCAGGCGATCCGCGTTGAAAAGGACGAGGCGGCGACGACCCTGACGGTCAATTTCGTAGATACGCCCATCGCCCTGGACGGTCCCCTGGACTGGCATTTCGGGCTGATGCCCACCCCCGCCCGCACCAAGCTCGGCGGCGCCGAGGATCATGCCTATTTCCAGTTCACCGGCACGCCACCCGTCGAGCCCGATGCCGCCTTGCAAGCCACTGATCCCCAGGAATTCGCCGCGCAGGTGGAGCGCATTCAAGAGCTCGCCACGTTCGGGGAAAAGGGGGTGAAGGCTGTCATTCTGTTCAGTCAATACAATGACCTGTTCGGGTATCCAGGCATCAAGGATGCGGGCAAGCGCGAGCGGTTGCGCCAGTTTGTGCCCTTCATGCACGCCCAGGGTGTGAAGGTCCTTGTTTACAACGGCTGGGGCATCACCACCGAATGTGACGAATGGGAGGAGTGGGGCTCCGAATTGGTCAACCTGCCGCTCAAGAACGCCGGCTATGCCTGTTACTGGAACACCCCGGTCAGTCTCTATCCGGATCTGTTCCTGTACCGGATGGCTGAACATATCCGCGAATTTGGCCTGGACGGCATCTACATGGATTCGACCACCGGCCTCAACTATTCGCTGCATCCCAATGGCATGCGATGGACCGATGAGCGGGGCCGCCCGCGGGGTTCCTTCCCGGTGCGGGCCATGCGCGATTTCACCAAGCGCATCTACAAGGTATTGCACGGCGAGGTGCTTGAGGACGGCATTTATTACAATCATCATTCGCCCCAGGCCAATGTCTGCGTCGAGAATTTTGCCGACGTGCGTTGTCCCAGCGAATTTGCCCAGTTCTATGAAGGCGCGTTCGACCAGGCGTTCATTGACTACTTCCTGGCCAAGAATGGCGGCATTCAGTACGGGTATCATGCCGAGCTGACCAATAAGAACTGGATGAAGAGCATGACCAAGCCGCTGAACGAGCTCAATGCGCTGGCCGTGCCCCTGGGCGTGTCGTTCAAGGCCGTTACCTTTGCGCCGTGGATCGCGCAGGACTACTCGAGTATGGCGCAACCCATGCCGAAACTCTGGGCGGCCTTCGCCTGGCTCGAGAGCGAGAAGGCCGTCCATCTGCCCTGGTGGGAAGACGATGCCTACATCGCCACGGCGCCGACTGACGGGGTTCTGACCGCGGTCTGGTTGCGCCAGGGCGAAAGAGCGCTGGTCAGTATCTCCAACCTGCCCAAGGAACCGCGCACGATCGAGGTGACGTTGGACTTGGCTGCGATGGGCCTGCCCGATGCCGTCGCCGAGGATGCCATCGTGGGAGGCGCCGTGCCCCTGGACAACGGCCGGATGACGATCGAGATCGAGGGGCAGCGCTGGCGCCTCATCAAGCTGGCCCCCGTCGGGAAGCCCTGAGGGGCGCGCCGTCGGGCCGTGGACAAATGCGGACAGCGGAGGGTCTGGCACAACCCCTCGTGGCATGGGCATCTTGCCCATGCAACACGGGCTGGAGGCCCGCGCCCCTATCGCGAGCCCGGCGTTTTGTAAGCACCTCACTGATAAAGAATTGGGAAAATGGACCGACACAGGAAACCGAAACCAGGAGAAGACATTATGACGAACAGCAACCGTAAAGTATCCATTCTTCGTGGCGCCCTGGGCGTTGCGGTCCTGTCCGCCGCGCTGGCGGGCGCCGCGGTTCCGGAACACCGCCATCCGCTGATCACCGCGCCGTGGCTGGCGCAGGCGCCCCACATGGATGGGCGCATCGAGAAAGCGGAATGGCTGCCGGCCGCCCAGGGCCTGCCGCTGATAGACCGCAACACGGCGCGGCTGACGGAGGATCTGACCGTCTATTGGGTCGGCTATACGGAGGATGCGCTGCACCTGGCCTTTCGCGTCAACCGTCCGCTCTATGCGCTGGCGCCGTCGCCGGCTGATCGGATTGAGTTTTTCGTGCAACCCGGCGAGCAGGGGCCGGACTACTGGTTCTGCCTGAATGCCGATGGCGTAACCCGCGAAGGGATCCGGCATCAGACCACCGACCAGGGCTGGGGTCCGCCCTGGCGCCATGCGCTGCAGGCCACCGCCACGGGCTGGGAGGGCGAGCTGAGCATTCCCTTTGCCAGTCTGGGTCTGGCGGGGGCGCCAACCCCCGGCGCGGTCTGGCGGTTGCTGATCGTTGACCAGCGCTTGACCCCGGCCGGCGAACAGGCCTTTTCGTCGTGGCTGGGCGATGGCGGCGCCTGGCCGGCCAAGCAGCACATGGGGCGCCTGCGGTTCGGCGCGCCGGCCGAACCGGCCATCCGCGCCCTCGAGGCCGGTCCCGTGAACCCGGCTGAAGCTGGGGTCATGCTGGAAACCATCGGCGGCGCGGGAAGCGCGGCGCTTCGTCTCGAAGCCGGCGTCTATCGCGCAACGGGTACGGCGACACACGTGCAGGACAGCGGCGCGGGGGGGGACATCTGGATTCCCGTCACCGCCGAGCTGAATTTCTTCCAGTTGCTCGAGACGGGCGGATTGGCCGGCGCGCTCGAATACTATGAGCCGGTTGAGGAATGGGCCGTTGACCTCGATCAGGAAGCGGGCGTGGCGCGCCGGTTCCCGTGGCTGACGTCCGCCGTGCCCGGCAACTACG
>JAIPIQ010000158.1 GCA_021734645.1 Fidelibacterota bacterium
GACGCCGGCGCTGCGGGCGGGGGCTGGACCGCGGGCTGTTCCCGCTGACGTTCCGCAGGCGCCGCGGCTACCGGCGCGGCCGGTGCGGCGGCCTTGGGGGGCGGTGCGGGGGCGGCGGCGGGCGCGGGCAGCTCGGGCAGGGGATCGGCGGGATCGCCCACGAAGGCCACGGGCACCTGCACGGGCACCTCGACGCCTTCGGGCACGATGATCTTCAGCAGGGTGCCCTCATAGAAGCTCTCGGCCTCGAGGTTCGATTTGTCCGTTTCGATCTCGAACAAAACTTCGCCCTTCTTGACCTGTTCGCCGACTTGTTTGTGCCAGCGGACGATGGTGCTGACCTCGACGGTCTGGCCCAGCTTGGGCATCAGAATGGTATGGACGGCCATGGGGTTGCTCCTTCAGGTTTCGCGGTCAGAGAATGCGGCGGGCGGCGGCGAGGATGTCCTGCTCATCGGGCAGAAAGGCTGCTTCCAGGATGTGGGACTGGGGGGCGATGCCGTCCAGCGCGCCGACGCGGATCACCGGCGCATCGAGGTCGTCGAAAGCCTTTTCCATGATCCGGGAGGCCACCTCGCCGGCGAAGCTGCCGGTCTTGACCGCATGGCTGGCCACCACGCAGCGGCCGGTCTTGCGCACCGAGCGCAGAATAGTTTCCTCATCCAGAGGAATCAGGGAGCGCAGGTCAATCACCTCGATGGACTTGCCCTCGGCGGCCAGGGTTTCGGCGGCCTTGAGGCAATCGTAGAGGGCCGGGCCCCAGGTGATCAGACTCAAATCCCGGCCTTCGCGCTTGACGGCGGCCTGGCCGAGGGGAATCAGGAAGTCGCCTTCGGGCACGGGATCTTTCACGCCGTACAGCAACTGGGACTCGATGAACATGATCGGGTTGTTGTCGCGGATGGCGGTCTTGAGCATGCCCTTGGCATCGGCGGCCGTGGCCGGATAGACCACGTACATGCCGGGGATGTGGGTGAAGATACTTTCGAAGGTTTGGGAATGCTGGCCGCCGTAGCCCTTGCCGCCGCCCACGGAGACGCGCAGCACCATGGGCACCTCGACCTGGGCGCCGGACATGTAATGCCACTTGGCGGCCTGGTTGCTGATCTGGTCGGAGGCCATCAGGGTGAAGTCCATGTACATCAGCTCGACTACCGGGCGCAGGCCCACCATGGCCGCGCCGACCGCCGTGCCGCAGATGCAGGCCTCCGAAATCGGCGTGTTGAACACGCGTTCGCGCCCGAAGGCTTCGAGCAGGCCCTTGGTGGCCTTGAAGGCCCCGCCGTAATCCGCCACATCCTCGCCGTAGAAGAGCACCCGGTTGTCCCGCAGCATTTCCTCGAGCATGGCTTCCTTGATGGCGTCGCGATACGTCAACGCGCCCTGGGCATCACGCTTGATGACGGGCAGCTCCTTGACGATCTCAACCTGGCTGTACGCCGCCGGCACCACGTCGCAGGCGGTGTCCGTATAGAGGTACTTGAGGGCGTCCTCGGCCACGGGATCGGCGGCGGCGGCGGCCCGCACCGCCGCCCGCGCATTCCGCTGCCGGCCGCGCTCGGCGACGGCCTCGAGGCCGGCCGCATCGCAGATCCCGGCGCTCAGCAGCTCGCGCTTGAAGGCTTCGATGGGGTCCACTTCCTTCCAGGCGGCTTCCTCCTCGCGGGTCCGGTACTCGTTGCGCGGATCACTCAGGCTGTGCCCGTAATAGCGGTAGGTGTCCACTTCAAGCAGGACCGGGCCTTCGCCCGCCCGGCATTTGGCGGCAGCCCGGGCGACGGCCTCGCGCACGGCCAGGGCATTCATGCCGTTGACCACTTCCGCGTGGAGATTGTTGTCGGCAAAGCCGGCGGCGCGCCGGGCCAGATGGGTCACGCCGGAGACTTCGTCATCCGCGCGCCCGGTCATGCCGTAATGGTTGTTCTGGATCACAAAAATGATCGGCAGGCCGAAGCGGTGGTCCTTGGCCAGCGCGTTGGTGTACTGGTACTGCGCCGCCCAGTTGAGGGCTTCGAGCACGACGCCGTTGGCGTAGGCGCCGTCGCCGGCGAAGCAGCAGACCACTTGCTCCGCGCGCTGATAGCGCAGGGCCATGGCCGCGCCCGTGGCGATGGGCACGCCGCCGCCCACAATGGCGTTGGCGCCCAGATGGCCAATGGAGAAGTCGGCGATGTGCATGCCGCCGCCCCGGCCCTTGCAGTAGCCGTCCTCCTTGCCGAACAGCTCGCCAATCGTGCGGTAGACATGGTCTTCGAGCACCGCTTCGAGCAACGCGGCCTGATCCGGGGCTTGATACGACGGCACGCGGCTTTGCAGGCGTTCGGGCGCCATGCGAAAAATGGCCGCCGTGCCCTTGGCCATGCTGTCGCCGTGCCCACGGTGGGTGCTGGTGATCTTGTCGTCCGGCCGCAGCGCCGCGCAGGCCCCGGCCGCCGTGCCCTCCTGGCCGATGGAAACGTGGGTCGGGCCGCGGTAATTGAAGGAGGCAATGGGGTCGTAGGCGCCCGAGCGCAACTTGACGATCATTTCCTCGACCTCGCGGACCATGAGCATGTTTTCATACAGCTCGATGGCCGCGGGCGCGGTCAACGCGCCGCTCTCGATTTCCCGCTTGAGGTCGCCCGCATAGGCAAACCCGCGGATGCGGCCACAATCCAATTCAAAGGGCTGAAATTCCGGACGCATGTCACTGAGATAATTCGGCATGGTTGCTACTCCTGGTTGGCTTTCTTTCGGATGGATGTACCGTTCGCCGCCGGAGACGGCGGCGGGACGAGAGTCGTTTTGACGCGCTGGCGGCGCAGGGCCCGCAGAAAGGCCGCCGGCGCGGCCGCGTCAGTGATCAGTTGGTCGCCGGGCCGCAGACGGCCGGCGGCCGCAAAGGCGGTCTGGCCCAGCTTCGAGTGGTCGGCTAACAGGATGGTCCGCTGGGCGCGTTCGAGGACCAGCGCCTTGGTGAAGGCCTCGCCGGCGTCGGTGGTGCTCATGCAGCCCCGGGCATCGAGACCGATGGTGCCGAGAAAGGCCAGGTCGAAGCGCAGTTGCTCGAGGAGGCACCGGCTGAGAGGGCCCACCAGCGTTTGGCTGCGGCGCCGCAATTCGCCCGCCACCAGGTACAACCGGGGGCCGCGGCCCGCCAGCTCATTGGCCGCCCGCAGGCTGTTGGTCACCACCGTCAGATTGCCCGGCCCCTCGGCCAGCAACCGCGCCAGCTCCACCAGCGTGCTGCCGCCATCCAGGTATACCGTGCTGCCCGCCACAATCAGTTGATGGGCGGCCGCCGCAATCGCGCGCTTTTCGGCCGCCGCCAGGGCGGTTTTGTCATCAAAGAGCGGCTCGATGAAATGCCCCTCGGGCAGCATCGCGCCGCCGTGTACCCGGCGCAACAGGCCGTGCGCCTCGAGCTCCGCCAAATCCCGCCGGGCTGTCGCCGCCGAAACCCCCAGCCCGCGGCAGAGCTCCTCGACCCGTACCACCCGGCGCGCCTGCGCCCAGGCCATGATCTGAGCCTGGCGCTCGACCGCCAACGCGCCCGCATCGGCCGCCTGCTGAAATGTGCTATTTGCAATCATCAATGCGCAGTATCGCTCATAAACGAACAATGTCAATCAAAGAAAAGTTTTTTTTTGGCGCTTGACCCGCGGTGGTGCCTATTGTACGAACAATATATGAACCGGGTTAAGGCTGTATGGCAGCAGGTCCATGTGGGATATATTCTTCTGGGCGTGTTGTGGTTGACGTTGGGCTTTCTGGGTGCCGGGCTGGCGCGTGACGCCGGCCGGCATATGGACCAAGCCCAACGGGCGAAGTTATTGCGGACTGTCGTTGCGCTGGCGGAAACGCTTGATCCCGAACTGATTCGGCAATTGCACTTTGATGCTTCCGATGCGCTGAATCCAGCGGATCAGATATTGCGGGCCCAATTGACGGCGTTTGCGAGGCTGGCGCCCGTCCGGGGCATTTACATGTATACGGAACGCGACGGCCAGCTTGTCTTTGGCCCGGAAAGCTACGCGGCTGATGACCCCATGGCCTCGCCGTCGGGCACGCGGTACAAGCGGCCGCCGGAGGCGTATTGGACGGCCTTGACGTCCAGCGAGGTAAAGGTGCTGGGGCCGTATCGTGACGAATACGGTCATTTCATGAGCGGGTTGGCGCCGGTGCGGGAGGCCGGCACGGGGCAGGTGTTGGCGGTGGTCGGAGTGGACGTGCTTGCGGCCGAGTGGCGCGGGGCGGTGCGGGCCGCGCAGCGGCCATATTGTTGGGGCACGCTCGCCATCCTGACCGTGCTGCTGGTGGGCGTGGTCTGGGTTGTCCGGCGGCGGCGGCGCACCCGCGTGAACGCCTATCGGCACGCTGAGATTGTTTTGGTTTTGTTTCTGGGACTTACCGTGACTTTCGCCGCGGCTTGGCGCAGTCATCAGCATGAGATGCAGGATCTGAATTCCGAGTTTCAAGTGGTGGCCCGGCGGGATGCGGGCCGACTGCGCGCGGAATGCGAAGGCATCCGGGCGGCGCTGGAGTCCATGGCGCTGCTCTTTACGGCCAGTGAAGAGGTGAGTGCGGAAGAATATCGGGCGTTTGCGGAGCCGCTGGGTGGGCGGTGGGCCGTCCGGTCTTACGGCTGGGCGCCAGCGGTGCCGGTGGCGGAGCGCGCGGCGTTCGAGGCGGCCGTCCGGCAGGCCGATGGGCGGTCAACGTACCGCGTCTGGCGGGAAGAGGGAGCGGATGCCGTGCCGGTTGGCGATAGGTTATATCCCCTGCGGTATGTCACGTCGCGCATCCCGATCACGGAGGCGCTGGGATTTGATCTGGGGTCGGAGCGCGTGCGCCGGGAGGCCTTGCAGGCCGCCTTACCCCAGGATCTGGTGGTGGCCAGTCAGCGCGTTATATTGATGGCTGAGCCCTCAGAGCCCGGACTGCTGCTGATCCGGCGGAGTGAACCGCTGCCGGGCCGGGCGCCAGCGCAGGGCGGGGTTGTGCTGGCGGCATTGCCGCTGGCCAACCTGGTGTCGGTGGTGCTCCAGCGTTCGGCGCGGGCGGCGCCCGAATTGTGCGTGAGTTTGCTCAATCTGGATGATCAACCGCCCTCGGAGCTGTTATCCTGTGCGCAAGGGGTGCGGCATGACCACCAGCGGGACCCGATGGGCGCTCTGGTGCCGCTCTTTACGTTTAATCGTCCGTTGGCCATTGCCATTGCCCCGACTCCGGCCTACCTGGCCGCCCGGCCCTTGCGCTGGGGGCTGTATGTTCTGCTGGGCGGACTGTTCAGTACCGGGTTGCTTGCCGCGCTGGTGGCCTTCTTTGTCAATCGGACCTGGACGCTTGAACGGGCTGTGCAGGGCCGCACCGCGGAGATCACGCGCCAGCGACAATTTCACGAGCAGTTGCTGTCCCAGGCCGACGTGTGGATTGCCGCGCTGGACACCGACCTGCGCGTGCTGTTCTGGAATCATACGGCGGCGGACATCTCCGGGCTGGCCGCGCAGGAGATGCTGGGGCGGAACGACTGCTGGGAGCGGTTGTGCCCGCAGGAGGCGCCGGGAGATCCGCTGCCCGCTATTCTGCGGGAAGTGCTGGCGGCGCCCGAGACCGTCCGGCAGATCGAGTGCGAAGTCCGGCATCCGCAAGGCGCTGCGCACTGGATGGATTGGACGATTACCGCCATTCGTGAACAGGACGGTCGAGTGGGCGGGTTGATGATCGTCGGCAATGATCTGACTGTCCGGCGGCAGGCTGAGCAGGAGCGCCTGGCCATGGAGCGCGGCATTCAGGAGGCCCAGCGGCTGGAAAGTCTGGGCGTGATGGCCGGCGGCATTGCCCACGATTTCAATAACCTGCTCATGACCATTCGCGGGAATGCGGAGCTGGCCGCCGACGATCTGGGCGCCGATGCGCCCCAGCAGGAGTTCCTGAACGAAATCCAACAGGCCACCCGGCAGGCCGCCGATCTGTGCCGCCAGATGCTGGCCTACGCGGGGAAAGGGCGCTTTGTGATCGAGCCCCTGAATCTGAATGCGCTGCTCAATGATGCCCGCGAGTTGCTGCACACGTGCCTGCCCAAGCAGGCCGTCCTGGATTTGCGCCTGGCGGATTCGTTGCCCCATGTCGAGGGCGACCGCACCCAGATTCGCCAGGTCGTGCTCAGTTTGGTCACCAATGCGGGCGAGGCCCTGGACAACCGCGCCGGCGTGGTGACGCTGGCGACCGAGCGGGTCGAGGTGTTGGCCGAGCGGGCCGGGGTGAAGGACCGGCCGCCGCCGGGCCGGTACGTGGCGCTTGAGGTGGTGGACACGGGGGGCGGCATGACCGCCGAGGTTCAGGCGCGGATATTCGAGCCGTTTTTCACCACGAAGTTCATGGGCCGGGGTCTGGGGTTGCCCGCGGTCCAGGGCATCGTGCGCGCGCATGGCGGTTGGATTGAAGTCAAGAGCGCGGTGGGGGTCGGAACCCAGGTGCGGGTTCTGTGGCCCGCGATGGCGGGGGAACCGACGCCCGAAAGGCCCGTCGAGGCGCCCTTGCCGGCGGCCGGACCGCCCGCCGCGGATCAGGCCCTGATCCTGGTCGTGGACGATGAAGCGCCGGTGCGCCTGCTCAGTCAGCGCATGCTGGAACGTCTGGGTTACCGGGTGTTGACCGTGGCCAGTGGACGGGAGGCGCGCGAGGCGCTGGATTGGGCCATGCCCCACATGAGCGGTGAAGAAACCTACCATGAAATCCCGCGCCGCAAGCCGGGGCTGCCGGTGTTGCTGGCCAGTGGGTATAGTACCTAGGA
>JAIPIQ010000159.1 GCA_021734645.1 Fidelibacterota bacterium
GGTTCAGCCGGCGCCGGCGCGGTGCTGGTTGGTCATCGGGCCGGAGGGCGGCTTGACCAGCGTCGAGGAGGAATTGTTACGCGCGGCGGGGGGGCAGGGGATTTCATTGGGCGCCACGATGCTGCGCGCGGAGACGGCCGCCGTGGCTTTGACCGCGGTGTGCCAGGCCTGTTGTCGAAGGGGAGACGGATGACTGCCTTGCGCGAGCGATTGAAGGCCGGTTGGCTGTTGTTGGACGGCGCCATGGGTACGCAAATCCAGGAGGCGCACATCTCCGCGGCCACCTGGCAGGGGCTGGAAGGGTGCAACGAATGGTTGAACCTGGCCGCGCCGGAGCTGATCGAGCGGATTCACGGCGCGTATTTCGCGGCGGGGGCGGAGGCGGCCGAGACAAATACCTTTGGCGCCTCGCCCCTGACCCTGGCGGAATACGGCCTTGCCGGGCGCGCCCTCGATATCAACCGGGCCGCGGCCGGGTGCGCGCGGGCCGCCGCCGATGCGGCCGCCAGCCCGACCCGGCCGCGGTATGTCTTTGGCTCGATTGGCCCCGGCACCAAGTTGCCCAGCCTCGGCCAGGTTTCCTTCGACGAACTGTGTGCCGCCCTGCGGATTCAATTGCAGGGCCTGGCCGAAGGCGGCGCGGATGCGATTCTTTTCGAAACCTGCCAGGATCTGCTGCAAATCAAAGCGGGCTTGGTGGCCTATGAACACGAGATTGGCGGCCGCTTGCCGTTGCATGTTTCGGTGACCGTCGAGCAAACGGGAACCCTGTTGATTGGCGCGACCATCCAGGCCGCGCTGGCCATGTTGCTGGCCTATCCCATTGATATCCTGGGCCTGAATTGCGCCACGGGGCCCAAGGCGATGCATATTCACCTGGATGCGCTGCGGGACAACTGGCCGGGCTATCTGGCCTGCATGCCCAATGCGGGGATGCCGGTCATGGAGCAGGGCAGCGTGCGCTATCCCCTGGCGCCACCGGAGTTTGCCGCCCGCCTCGGGGAAATCACCCGCGCCGTCGGGCTGCATGTCATCGGCGGCTGTTGCGGCACCACCCCGGAACACATCGCCGCCCTGGCCCGCGAGCTGGCCGACTACGCCCCGCCGCAACGCGCGGGGCACGCGCCTGAGCAGGTCAGCAGCCTGTTTGCGCCCGTGGATTTGACCCAGGAACCGCGACCGCTCTACGTGGGGGAGCGCGCCAATGCCACGGGTTCCAAGGCCTTTCGCACTGCCCTGCTGGCCGACGACTACGAACGCGCCTTTGCCGTACTGCTCGATCAGGAGGAAACCAGCGCCCATGTGCTCGATCTCAGTTGCGCCTACGCGGGCCGCGACGAGGCGCGCGATATGTCGCTGCTGGTTGCCCGCGCGGCCCGCGAGTGCCGCCTGCCGCTGATGATTGACACGACCCAGCTCGAGGTGGCCGAGGCGGCGCTCAAGCGCTACGGCGGCCGACCCCTGCTGAATTCGATCAATTTCGAGGCCGGCGCCGCGCGCGCGGAGCAGGTCACGACTCTGGCTCGCCGCTACGGCGCCGCCCTCGTGGGTCTGACGATTGATGAAACGGGCATGGCCCTGGATGCGGCCCGCAAAGTCGCCATTGCCAAGCGCCTGGCCGCCTTCTGCGCCGAACGCGGTGTGCCGCACGGCGCCCTGTTGATTGATGTCCTGACCTTTACCATTGGCAGCGGCGACGAGTCCCTGCGTACGGCCGCCCTCGAGACCCTCGAAGCCATCCGGATACTCAAGCGCGAGCTGCCCGGCGTCCGGACCCTGCTGGGCCTCTCGAATATTTCCTTCGGGCTCAAGCCCGCCAGCCGCAAGGTGCTCAACGCGGTCTTTCTGGACCAGGCCCTCAAAGCGGGGTTGGACGCCTGTATCATCAATACGGCGGCCATGGCCGCCCTGACGGATATTCCCGCGCCCGCCCGGGCCGCCGCCGAGGCCCTCCTGGCCAATGACTGGTCGCAGGGCGATCCCTTGACCGCCTTCATCGAGTATTTCGATGCGGCGCCGCCGGAAGAGGCCCCCGAGGTCGCTGCCGCGCGCCCGCCCGCCGAACGGCTGTTCGAGGCGGTGGTCCGCGGCCGGCTGCCGGCGGCCGAGGCGGTGCTGCCCGGTCTGCTCGCTGAACGCTGCGCCGAGGATATCCTCAATGAAATGCTGGTGCCGGCCATGAAGGAAGTCGGACGGCTCTTCAACGACGGATTGTTGCAATTGCCGTTCGTTTTGAAATCGGCCGAGGTCATGAAGAAGTCGGTGGATATTCTCAAGCCGCATTTCAAGCGGGAAGACAGCGCGCGGGCGGGCGGGACCATGGTGATCGCCACGGTAGCCGGCGACGTTCACGACATCGGCAAGAACCTGGTGGACATCATCCTTTCCAACAATGGTTTCCGGGTGGTCAATCTGGGCACGAAGGTGCCTATCGAGCAGATGCTGGCGGCGGTCAAGGCCGAGGGGGCGCAGGTTTTGGGCATGAGCGGGCTCTTGGTGAAATCGGCGGCGATCATGGCCGAGAATCTGAAGGCTCTGACGCATGCGGGGTGCGACATTCCCGTGTTTCTGGGGGGCGCGGCCCTGACGCGCAACTACGTGGCCGAGAGCTGCCAGAGCGCCTATGCGGCGCCGGTGGTCTACTGCCGGGACGCCTTCGAGGGGCTGGCCCGGATGCGCGAATTGGCCGAAACCGGGAGCGTGCCCCGCACGACCGCCGCAGCGCCCGCCCCCGCCGCGCCGTCGTTCGCCGCGCCGCCGGTGGTCATAGACTTTACCGCCCCGCCGCCGCAGCCGCCCTTCTGGGGCGCGCGCATCGTGGCCGACCTGGATCTGGAGGCGGTCTATCCGCTGCTGAATGAGATCGCGCTCGTGCGCGGCCGCTGGGGCTTCCGGCGCGGCAAGCTCTCGAGCGCCGCGTATGAACGCGTGCTGGCCGAGGAGGTGCGCCCGCGGCTCGAAGCGCTGAAGCGCGACTGCCGGACCACTGGGCTGTTGCGGCCCCAGGTGGGGTATGGCTACTACCGGTGCCGGGGGGAGGGGAATACACTGCGCATCTGGCCGGACGGACAGGACGCCCACGCCATCGTCCTCGAATTTCCCCGCCAGGACCGCTCCCCGGGGCTCTCCATTCCGGATTTCTTCCGGCGCGATGAAGATCTGGTGGGCTTCATGGTCGTGACCCTCGGTCCCGGGCTCGAACAGGAAAACCAGCGCTTGCTGAGCGCCGACCGCTATCAGGACTATTTCCTGCTGCACGGGTTTGCCGTCGAGGTCACGGATGCCCTGGCCGAGTATTGGCATGCCCGCATGCGCCAGGAACTGGGCTACCCCGACCAGCCGCTGACCATCCAGGACTATATCACCCAGAAATATCGCGGCTCCCGCTACGGCTTCGGCTATCCCGCCTGCCCGGACCTCGCCATGAACCGCGTCTGCTGCGCCCTGTGCCAGGCCGGCGCCATCGGCGTCACCTGCCTCGAAAACGATATGATGGCCCCCGAGGTCTCCACCTCCGCCCTCGTCGCCTTCCACCCCCAAGCCAAGTACTTCAACGTGTGAGGTGCGGCCGGAAGAGGCTTGAGTGGCGGGGGAGCGGGGAGGGCAGTGATCAGTTTCCAGTGATCAGTGTTTACTTGTTTGAGAGAACAGGTGTCAGGTTTCAGGAGGAATCCTCGCGCAGGGGGGGGGCGCACGGGGGGGCAATGGTCTGTCACGGTCATACTTCGTCGCAAGCCTTGTCGTGAGCTTTGTCGGCATCGGGGAATCAACAACACAAGCCTCCGCGAGAAAAGCATTACCGCACCGACAAAGCTCGCGACAAGGCTCACGACAAAGATTGAGGGGACTCCACTTCTGCGTCCCCAATGCCTCGATTTCTCTCACCGCCCCCGAGAAATCAGATCGTGCGGCCGAGGCCGCTCGGTCTGAAGCCCGACTGATGACTGAACACTCCCCTGCGCCCCGGCGCCCCCATGTGAGGTTGCGGCCGGAAGAGGCTTGAGTGGCGGGGGGGCGGGCGCTATGCTGGGCGGTCATGAGCAATACGGGATTGGAATTCAGTTGGTCGTTTTCGGCCGCGATGGAGTTTGAGGCGTGCCCGCGGCGGCGTTACTGGGCGCGGTATGCCGCGCCGCTGGGGCGTGGGGCGGAGGCGCCGACGTTGTATCGCCGGGCGCGGCAGTTGAACCGGTTGCAGTCTTTGGCTGCCTGTCTGGGTACGGCGGTTGACCGGGCGGTCACGGGTTGGATTGCGGCGGGCCGGCGGGGCGAGACGTTGGTATACGAGGAGGGGTATGGTCGGGCGGCGGCCCATTTGAACCAGGTGTGGCGCGCATCGAAGAGCGGCGCCTGGCGGGACAGTCCGTCGGGGCGGGACGCGGGGTTGTGCGAGCATTATTACGGGCGCTGGGATCCGGCGGCCGAGCAGGCGGCGGTGGCGGAGGGCAAGCGCAGGGTCGAGGCGTGTTTGCGTGATTTTCTGGCGCGGGTGTGGCCCGGGCTGGCGGCGGTGCCGGCGGCAGCGGAGGTGCCGGTGGCGGCGATGGGTTCGGGGCGGGGGCCGCTCGAGCAGTTCATGTATCAGGGGCTGCGGATCTATGCCATCCCGGATTATGTGTATCGTGGGGGGGGCGAAGTGGTGATTGTGGATTGGAAAAGCGGCGGGCCGCGGCCGGAGGAGCATGCGCGCCAGTTGGGGGTGTACGGTTTGTGGGCGCGTCACCGGCCGGATCTGGCGGAGCTGCCGGCCCGGGGCGTGCTTGAATACCTGGCCCACGGCAAGCAGATTGCGGTGCCGCTGGGCGCGGACGTGCTGGCGGGGATCGAAGCCTGGATCGAGGAATCGGTGGCCGGGATGGCCGCCTACCTGGAGGAGGGCGATTGGCGGCGCAATCGGCCTGTGCCCCGGGAGGAATGGGATCTGGCGGCGGATCCGGACGTGTGCGGCGGATGCCGCTTCTACGAATTGTGCCGGCCGGAACTCGAACGGAACGCTTGATGCGGAGTTGCTGATATGCCCCTGTACGAATTCTACTGCGCCCGATGCCATACCGTGTTCAATTTCTTTGCCCGGCAGCCCCGGCCGGATGCCGAGCCGGTGTGTCCAGATTGTGGAGGCGCCCTGCGGCGCGAGGTATCGGTTTTCAGCGCGCTTTGTCCGAAGGGCGGGGCGGAGCGCGCCGCCGGAGACGATGGGGACGACGGGTTGCCGCCGGGCTTTGACGAGCAACGCTTCGGGCAGGCGTTGGAATCGCTGGCGGGCGAGGTCGAGCACATGGATGATAGCAATCCGGCGGCGGTATCCCGGTTGATGCGCAAGTTCAGCGCGATGACGGGGCTCGAGTTGAATGAGCAGATGGAGACCGCGTTGCGGCGGATGGAGGGGGGCGAAGATCCTGAAAGCATCGAGGCGGACATGGGGGCGGCGTTGGGGGAGGACGATGAGCTGCCGTTTGCCGTTAAGGGCGTGCCGCGGGCGCCCCGGCGGCCACCGCCCCGGCGTGATCCGCAATGGTATGATCTTTGAGGTTGATCCATGCTTGGCGTCATGCTGAACGGTATTGCGCGGGGGGCCGCCCGGTTGCCGCGGAGCTGGGCCCTGGCGGGCGGCGCCGGGGCGGGCCGCCTGCTGGCGGCCCTACAACCGGGACACCGGCGTCGGGCGCGGGAGGCCCTGGCCCGCAGTTTGCCGGATCTGGGCGCGGCGGAGCGGCGCGCACTGGTCTGGCGCATGTATGCGCACATGGGCCGTAACTATGCCGAGGTGCTGCGCTGGGCCGGGGGCTGCGATCAGGAACTCGAGCAGGTTTTGCCGCCGGATGACATCAGCCCGCTGCGGGCCGCGCGCGCCCGCGGGCGTGGGCTTATGATTTTGACGGCGCATTTGGGGAATTGGGATTTGCTGGCCCTGTGGGCTGCCCGACAGTATCCCCTGAGCATTCTCTCGAAAGACCTGCGGCAGCCGGCGCTCAATACATTCTGGATGGCCCTGCGCCAGCGCGCGGGCCTGGGGATTCTACCGGCGCACAACTCATTCCGGCGCTGCATTGCCGTACTGCGGCGCAATGAATTACTGGGCTTCATCCTCGATCAGAACGTCATCGCCCGGGAAGGGGTTTTCGTTGACTTTTTCGGGCGGCCCGCCTGTACGACGCCGGGGCTGGCTCTGTTGGCTGCCTGCGCCCAGGCGCCCGTGTTGCCGGTCTTCCTGGTCCGGACGCCCAGCGGCGCGCATCAAGTGCTGCTCGGGGAGCTGCTCGAGCCGCCCCCGGATCGCGAGCCCGCAACCATCCGCGCCGCCACCCAGCAATATACCGCCATCATCGAGACGTTTGTGCGGCGCCACCCCGACCAATGGATTTGGATGCACCGGCGCTGGCGCACGCCGCCGCCCAGTGCGGCCGGTGTGTCCTAACCGGCCCCAAGGGACTAGCCCCAAGGGACGGAGAAATGGTGGCTCGATAACTCCCAAAAGGAAGGCTGCTAACGATTATGAGATGTTGAAAGCACTCGGCACGGGAGACGGAGTTACTCAGACGTGGTCAATCTGGTCGTGGGCTGAAGGCCATGCCGCCGTCCCGGAAACCGCCGGTGCATCCCTTGGCGCGCGGACTGTGGAGCGCATTCTATCTCACGGCGGCGGAACGCCTGCTGCTGGGGCTCATCCTGCTTCTGCTATTTGTCGGCCTGGCGGTGCGCTGGTACCGGGTGCGCCAGGCCGCCCCGGCCCCGTACCAGTCGCCCTA
>JAIPIQ010000160.1 GCA_021734645.1 Fidelibacterota bacterium
CCACCTCCGCGGCAGGAGCTTCGGCTGCGGCTTCGGCCGCCGTGGCCTCGGGTGCGGCCGCGGGTGGCGGAGCGGCCTCCGGGTCCTGCGCCAGGGCCCAGGGGGCCCGCATCAAGACCAGTGAAAAAAGGGAAACCCACACAATGCGTCCGCGTGCTGCATTCATCGCAATCTCCTCCATGTTGTTTGCGACTTGACCTTAGTCCTTACTATATTTGCCCCGCGCAAGGATCGCAAGCGAAAAAATAAAAAATATTACCCGCCGCCTGGCGGGCCTTTCTAGCGCGCCGGATCATCCCGAAACACCGTTGCTTCGAATACCTGGAAGTGAGCGTTGATTTTCCAGGCGTCGGGTGGGAGCCCGGCTTTGCGGGCCAGGTGCGTCAGGGTGCAGGGCAGATCCCACCCCTGTTCTCCTGGAACCTGGGGCAGGAAGACCGCCGAGCGCCCGCTCTTGCTCAGGACAATCCCGTGGCGGCCCAATGCAATCGCACTGTAGTCAGTCACCTCGCAGGGCGGACTCAAGGCGGAAATTTCGACCGACACCTCCTTGAGTTCCGGCGCGGTGCAAGGCATGAAGCGACCGTCGTGGAACGCGGGGTTGACCGCCTGCCCCAGGACGGCTTCACAGAGCGGCCGCTGGGGCATGATTTCCCCCACGCAGCCCCGCAAGCGGCCGTCGCGGTAAAGGGTGACGAACGCGCCCTGCACCAGGCTCTCAGCCGGCGTGGGGGTGAATCCCAGTTCGGCGATCGAGGGCACTCTCCGGTTGCGCGCGAAATAGAGCGCCGCCGCCCGCGCCAGCGCCAACAGCCGGGCGCGTTCCCGCTCGCTGAGTCCGACTTCAATACGCTCGGTCTTGTCCGCTCTGTTCATGGCATATCTCCTTCGGTTGGGTTATTTCGTCTGCCAGGCCGCGGCCAGATAGCTGACGGATTGCTCGTCGTTGGGCTGGGTCATGACCCCGGACTGGGCATAGGCCAGCAGGCGCAGCTCGTCTTGGGCGCCCAGCAGGTGGGCCAGTACGGTCAGGGGATCGCGCCCGCAGATCGTGGCGCCGGTCTGCTCGATATAGGACCGGAATCCGGCCGGGTCGCGGGCCTGCAAACGGGCAAAGGCCGCCAGGTCCAGCTCCCGCAGGCGCGTTGGAATGTCCTGTCGGAATGGCACATAGCCGAACGCCGGACCATAATGCGTGAAATCGGTGCTGACGACCAAGAGGGTATCCGGGCCGATTTCGGCTTGCAGTCGGTCGGCAATCCGCGCCGCCCCGCCCGGGGAGAGCTGACCGGCCACCAGCGGCGTGAGCCGCGCGGCGGGCAAGACGACCTGCAAGAAGGGCCCCTGGATTTGCACGCTATGCCCCGCCCGTTGCGCTTCGGGCGGGCCCGCGACTTCCGGCCCGGCGCCAAGGCGCTCGATACATTCGGTATCCAGGGCGATGGCGCCCAGGGGCGTCGTCAGGCGCGTGAAATCCGGCAGAGCCACCTGGTCCGGCAAATGGACCCGGTGACTCGGCCCGATCACGATCACGCGCTGATACGGCCGGCCGCGGACCAGGGCATAGGCCGCCGCCGCGACCCCGCCCGACCACGCATAGCCCGCATGGGGTACGATCAGACCGCGCGGCGCCGACGACGGGCCGGCTTGCGGAGCGGCCGCCGTCAGCAAGTCCTCGATTTGCGCGCGCAGCACCGCCGGGTCGGCACTGTACCAATGACCGGCCAGCGGCGAATGCCATGTGGCCTCCCGGTTCATGACCAGACTCCCGCGCAGACCGCGCCGCACGCGGGACACACGCCGCCCGGCTCCAGCCGGTTGGTCCGCACACTGTAGCCTCGCCGCTCGATCAGCAGGGCGTCACAGTTCGCGCAATGCGTATTGGCGCCATCCGGCAGCTCTAGATTGCCGAGGTATACGTGGCGCAGCCCCTCCGCGCGCGCCAACTCCCGCGCCCGCAGCAAGGTTGCCGGCGGCGTGGGCGGCAGGTGCCGCAAACGGTGTTGGGGAAAGAATCCCGAAAAATGCAGGGGCGTGGCCGGCCCCAGCTCGGCCCACACCCAGCGGCACAACGCGGTCAACGCCTCATCGCCGTCGTTCAACGTCGGAATCACCAGATTGGTCACCTCAACCAATAGACCCAGGTCCCGCGCTTGCACCAGGGCCTTGAGCACCGGTTCGAGACGGGCGCCGCACACCTCGCGATAGAATGCGTCCGACAGGGCCTTGAGATCCACGTTGACCGCATCCATCGCCCGGCACAAGGTCCCCCAGGGCCCCGGATTGCAATAGGCGGCCGAAACCATTACATTGCGCAGGCCCGCGGCCCGCGCCGCCCGCGCGCAAGCCAGCGCGTACTCGAAATACACGATCGGCTCGGTATAGGTGTAGGCCACCGTGGCGCAGTCCCTGGCCTGCGCCAGGCGCACCACATCCTCCGCGGTCCAGGTACCGTCCATACTCTCCGCCGCCGGCCCCTCCTGCGATATGCCTGCATTCTGGCAATACAAGCAGCTCAGATTACACCCGGCCGTTGCCAGGGATAACGTCCGGCTGCCCGGCAAGAAATGAAACAACGGCTTTTTTTCGATCGGGTCTACATGCAGCGCGCAGGGATGCCCGTCCGTCAGGCTAATCACCGTACCGCCACGATTGCCCCGCACCCGGCAAGCTCCATTCTGGCCGTCGGCCAGCACGCATCCTTTCGGACACAATCCACATGCAACGCGGTCCAGCATCATTTCACCGTGTACAGTATAGCCGCGCGCCTCCCCCCGCTCAAGCCCCGATTTTCAGCACCTTGCATTCCGCCCGCGCCGCGTGTAGAATATGCCCATTGCTTAACCCAAGAGAGGTCAAAAAAAGATGAAAAACGCGAAGCTGAGCTGTTCGATCTGGGAATGCCTGCCCTGCTGCGGGCTCTTGCTTTTACCGGGGCTGGCACTGGCCGAGCCGGCGGGTGGACCACCGGCCCCGGCCGAGGGCCTGTACGCCTTCAACGTCAACTCCATCGCCGGTGACCCCATTTCCCTGGCGACCTATCGCGGCCAGGTTCTCCTGATCGTCAACGTGGCCAGTCGCTGCGGATTCACCAAACAATATGGCGGCTTGCAGGCCTTGTACGAGCAGTACCGCGAGCGGGGCTTCACCATCCTCGGTTTCCCCGCCAACGATTTCATGGGGCAGGAGCCGGGCAGCAACGAGGACATCGCCACCTTCTGCCAGGCGAACTTCGGGGTGACTTTCCCGCTGTTCGAGAAAATCTCGGTGAAGGGCAAGCATCAGGCGCCGCTCTACGCCTGGCTAACGGACGAGACGATCCACCCCGCGCACGGCGGGGCCATCTCTTGGAATTTCAACAAGTTTCTGGTGAACCGGTCCGGCGAGGTGGTGGGCCGTTTCGGCAGCCGCGTCAAGCCGGACGCGCCGGAGTTGCTGCGTGCGGTCGAGGCCGCGCTGGACGAGTAAGCGGGCCAGCGGGGCATTTGACCATGATGGAAGCACACCAGGAGTCGGCGGCAGCCGGCACGGCACACGAAGCGGGCGCGGCCCTGGCCGAGGCCATCCGGCAGGCCGCCGAGACAATTGTGGTGACAGACACCGTTGGCTGCCTGACCTATGTGAATCCGGCCTTCGAGCAAATCACCGGCTACCGCGCCGAGGAGGCCATCGGTCGGCATGTGCGCTTCCTGAAGAGCGGACAGCACCCGGAGGCCTTCTACCGCGCCATGTGGCGGACCCTGGGCGCTGGAGAAACCTGGCGGGGGCATTTCGTCAACCGGCGCAAGAATGGCATACTCTACGAGGAGGAGGCCTCCATCTCCCCGGTACGGAATGCGGACGGCTGCATTCAAGGCTATGTGGCGGTGAAACGCGACGTATCGGAACAGATGGAACTCGAACGGCGCCTGGCGCGCGCCCAGAAAATGACCGCGATCGGTCAACTGGCCGGCGGCATCGCCCATGACTTCAATAATGTGTTGCAGGCCATGGTAGGCAATCTCCAATTGCTGCAAAGCCACACGCCCCGGGCCACCGACCAGCCCCTGCTCGATGAACTGATGGCCTCGGCGCGCCGGGCCCGTGACCTGGTCCGGCAATTGCTGATTTTCGCCCAACGCCAGCCGTCCCCCCCCGTGCCGACCGATCTGAGCCAGATTCTGGACAACCTGCGCAGCCTGTTGGCTCGGACCATTGAAGATCCCGTGCAACTGGTCTTCCCGAACCGGACGAATGACTGCTGGGCAGCCGTGGATGCCGGCGAGGTCGAACAGGCGCTCGTGCACCTGGCGGTCAATGCCCGGGATGCCATGCCGGTCGGCGGCACCATCTCATTCACCTGCGATCGGATAGAAATGCAGGCGGACGCCCTGGCCGCCGTGAGCGAACCCCTGGATATGCAGCCCGGTCCCTACTGCGCCCTGACTGTGCGCGATACCGGCTTGGGCATCGCACCCGATATTCGCGACCGGATCTTCGAGCCATTCTTCACCACCAAGCCCATGTCCAAGGGCAACGGCATGGGCCTGCCCCTCGTGCATGGTATTGCCCGGCGCCATCACGGCGGGCTCCACGTCGCCAGCGCGCCCGGAGCGGGCACGGCCGTGACCCTGTACTTTCCGGTCTGTGCCGCCGCCGCGCCCACCGCCCCGCGCCCGCCGGCGACCGACCCCCAGCCCAGCGAAACCACCGTGCTCCTGGTGGAGGACGAGGAACTGGTGCGGCGCATCGCCGCGCGCCTGCTGCGGCACCAGGGCTACACCGTACACGAGGCGGCCTGCGGTGAACAGGCCCTGGAAATGCTGGCCGCCCTGCCTGCCGTGGATGTGCTCGTTTCCGATGTGGTCATGCCCGGGATCAGCGGCGCTGAATTGGCCGTCCAGGTGCGGAAGCTGTACCCCCACATGGCCCTGCTGCTGCTCTCCGGCTATCCCCGGAACCATCTCGAACAGCAGGGCCTGTCCCTTGGCGAAATTCCGCTCTTGGCCAAACCGCTGAGAATTGAAGACGTAGACCAGGCCATCCGGGCCCAACTGGCCGTCCGCCCCTGAACCGCGGCAGATCAGGCTTGCAAAACCCCGGCGTTGCGCAACTATGCGGGGCATGAATGCAACCACAAATGAAGCCGGCTTCCAAATCGAGGCGCCGGGGGTGGATGTCGAGGCCCTGATGGCCGAGATTGCGGCGGACGTGGCGGCCAAGCAGGCGCGGGGCGTCTATCAGGATGCCCGGATCGCCCGGGCCGAACGCTCGAATCTGGCCCAACTGCAAGGCGAAGAGCAGTTTCTCGGATTCTACCTGGCCTGTTTGCGCGAGGCGGTCTATATCGACATTTCGGATTTTGAAATCCGCGAGCGGCGTGCCGCCCTGGCCCCGCTGCTGGTGCGGCTCAAGCAAACCATCTGGAAGCTCCTCAAGTTTTACACCTACCGTCTCTGGTCCCAGCAGAATGAGGTCAACGGCATGCTGGTCACGGCCCTCGAAGGACTGGACGACAAGTACCGTGACCGGCTGGCCGCCCTCGAGAAACGCGTGGCGGAGCTGGAAGCGCACACCCCGTGAGTGCCATTCACCAGTTGGTCGCGGGCTACAGCCACGGGGATGCCATCAGCAATGAGGCCCGGGTGCTGCGCGCCGCCTTCCGGGCCTGGGGCCATGACGCGGACATCTTCTGCGAGGCCCGCCGCATCCTGCCCGAATTGCGGCGCGATGCCCGCGATGTCGCCGAATTGCCCGCGGCCTTGCAGACGACCGATGTGATCCTGCTGCACCTTTCCATCGGCTCGGCGGTGAATGATCTGTTCCCCACCCTGCCCGGCCGCCGGGCCCTGCTCTATCATAATATGACCCCGCCGGAATACCTGGCCGCCTTCAATCCCCAAACCGCCCACCTCCTCGCCCGCGGCCGCGAACAACTGGCCCAACTGGCCGGCAGCGCCGAACTGGTGCTGGCCGATAGCGCCTACAATGCCGCCGAATTGACGGCCTCGGGCTACGGCCCGGTACAGGTGCTGCCCCTGGTGCTCGATTGGGATCCCGTGCGCGCCACGCCCCACCGGGGCCTCTGCAAGGAGTACCGCGACGGCCTCGTCAACGTCATCTTCGTCGGGCGCTGCGTGCCCAATAAACGGATCGAAGATCTGCTGGCCCTGTTCCACTATTACCAACGTTTTGTCCGGCCCGCCTCCCGCCTGATCCATGTGGGCTCCCATGCCGGCCTCGAACGCTATCACGCCCTCCTCCTGACCCAGGCCCGCGACCTTCAACTGCAGCACGCCAACCTCCTCGGCGCCGTCGAACAACGCAAGCTGAACGCGGTCTATCGCAGCGCCCAGGTCTTCGTCAGCATGAGCGAACACGAGGGCTTCTGCATTCCCCTGCTCGAAGCCATGGCCTGCGACGTGCCCGTCCTGGCCCATGCCGCCGCCGCCGTGCCCGAAACCATGGCCGGCGCCGGGGTGCTCTTTAAGGAAAAACGCTACGACCTGCTCGCGGAAATGGTCGAACGCCTGGCCCACGACGGCCCCCTGCGCCGCGCCGTGCTCGCCGGCCAGCGCCCCCGCCTGGCCGCCTATGACGCCGAACGCCCCCTCGATAAACTGCGCGCCTGGCTCACCC
>JAIPIQ010000161.1 GCA_021734645.1 Fidelibacterota bacterium
CGCCCGGGCGCACTTCATAGACCGGCAGACCCGCCGGGCCCAGGCGGGCGGGCCACAACTGGGTGGCCATGCTCACGCCCGCCTTCGAGAGGCAGTACTCGCCGCGGCTGATGGAGATCACCTCCGCCGAAATCGAGGAGATGTTGATCACGCAGCCGGAGAAGGCCGGATCCGCGGCCTGCTGTTCGAGCAGCCAATTGGCCACGGCCTGGGTCAGGAAGAACGGACCTTGCAGGTTGATGCGCATGACCCGTTCATAGCTGGCCTCGGACATTTCGGTGATGTCGGCGCGCACGGCCGGCGCCACGCCGGCGTTGTTCACCAGTACGTGCAGCGCGCCGAAGCGCCCGCGGATATCCGCCAGCATGGTCTGGCGGGCGGTTGCGTCGGTGACGTCGGCGCGGCAGTACAGCACCTCCGCGCCCAGGGCCTCGAGGCTGCGCAGGGCGTCGGCCACCGCAGTCTGCTCATGGACGTCGGCAATGACGATATTGAAGGACTCCGCGGCAAGCTGCCGGGCAATGGCCAGGCCAATGCCCCGGCCGCCGCCGGTGATTAAGGCAATGCGTTTCATGATCGGTAACTCCAGTTGGTTTTCAGTTGGTGCAAGGCGGGTTCAGGCCAGCGAGGGGATATCCACCCAGGCCCGCTTCTGCCACGACTCGAGGCCCTTTTCGGCCAGTTGGACGCCCTTGGCGCCTTCGAGCAGGGTCCAGGGAAACGGCTCATCGAGCACGAGGTGGCGCAGGAACAACTCCCATTGAATCTTGAAGGCGTTGTCATAGTCGCGCTGGGCGGGCACCTGCAGCCACTGGTCCTGGAAGCGGATGGGTTGCTCGATGTCCGGGTTCCAGGTCGGGCGCGGGGTGCCCCCGTAGGGCTGGACCCAGCATTCGCGCAAACCGGCGACGGCCGATCCCCGCGTGCCGTCCACTTGCAGCGTCAGCAGGTCATCGCGCCGGACGCGCACGCACCAGCTCGAATTGATGTGGGCGATCACGCCGCTCTCGAGTTCGAACGTCGCGTAGGCGGAGTCATCGGCCGTGCAGGCGTAGGGTTGGTTTTGTTCGTCGCGCCGCTCCGGGATATGGGTGGCGCCCAGGCAGGAAACCGCCTTGACGGGTCCGAAGAGGTTGTCGAGCACGTAGCGCCAATGGCAGAGCATGTCCACGATGATCCCGCCGCCATCTTCGGCGCGGTAATTCCAGGACGGCCGCTGGGCGGGCGCCAGGTCGCCTTCGAACACCCAGTAGCCGAATTCGCCGCGCACGGAGAGAATCTTGCCGAAGAACCCGCTGTCGCGCAGGGTGGCCAGTTTCAGCAGGCCGGGCAGCCAGAGCTTGTCCTGCACCACGCCGTTCTTGACGCCGGCCTGTTGGGCGAGGGTGTACAGTTCGAGGGCGCCGGCCGTATTCACGGCGGTGGGCTTCTCGCAGTAGATGTGCTTGCCGGCCGCAATGGCCTGCTTCACGGCGTCCACCCGCCGGTCGGTCGTCTGGGCGTCGAAATAGACGGTATCTTCGGGATTGGCCAGGGCGGCGGCCAGATCGGTGGTCCAGCGCGGGCAGCCGGCCTGGGCGGCCAGGGCGGCGAGCTTCACCGGGTTGCGGCCGACCAGAATCGGATCGGGCATGATGGTCGCGGTGGGGGAAATGCGCACGCCGCCCTGCTGGCGGATGGCGACGATCGAGCGCAGGAGATGTTGATTGGCGCCCATGCGGCCGGTGACGCCGTTCATGATGATGCCAATGCGGGTGACTTGTGCTTCGTTTTTACTCATGACTGTTTCCTTGGGGTTGGACGGTTGAATGGTTTAGTGACATTGGGGTTGGGCGCCGGGGGGCAGGGGGGGGGCTTCGCGCCCGGCGGCGGGCAGCGTGCCGCTGAGTTCCTGCTTCCAATGGGCCACGTCGCCGGCAGGTCCGTAGACGTAGATCATCCGCGCCGGCTGATCGCCCAGATTCGTCAATTGATGAAAGACACCCGGTGGAATAAAAACCGCCTGCCCGCCGGTCAGCTCGCGGCGTTCTTCACCCAGGCACATCTCGGCCCGGCCCTCGAGCAGGAAATAGACTTCTTCCTGGTCCTGGTTGTGCCAGGGCACCTGGCCGCCGTGGGGCTCGAGCGTGACCAGGCCCATGGCGAAGTTTGCGGTTTGAATGGGGGCGGGGCCGCCCGCGATGTTCTGGGTGCGCCGCCGCGCCGGATACGTCCGGCCCGCGATCTGACTCAAGTCACTGACAATCATCACAATCCTCCGTGGTTATTTGCTGCCGACCGCTGACCGGCGCTTACGACTGGTCGCCAAAGAACGTGTAATACGGCCCCTGCTCGGCGGCCCGCTGGACCCAAAGGGCCAGCTCGCGCAGGTGGTAATCGCCCCACATGCAGGCTTCGCCGCAGGGCACTTTCCGGCGGGGCGGGACATAGTCCCAGCCGTTGGGCCGGTGATACACGCCATGGAGCAGCAGGCCCTGATGCCGCGGCGACGTGCTCAAGTAGGTCGGGCTGCACAAGGTCTTGAAGGTGGTCAGCCCCGCCTGAAGATACTTGCGGCCCAGGCGGGCGGCGGCCCGATCCTGCCCGGCGTTGTTGATCAGGAAGCGTCCGAGGCGCAACAGGCCCTGGGCGGAGATGGCCGCCGCGGAGCTGTCTACCGGCTCCTCGGGATTGAACGGATCGGCGGGGCGATCGAGATAGTCGCCCAGGCGCGCCAGGCCGGGCGCGCCGGTGTCCCAATAGGGGATGCCGTCGGTCGGGGTCTGTTCGAGATAGAAGTTGGCGGTGGCGCAGGCGCCCTTGAGCAGCAATTGCATCACGGCCCGGCGGCCGCCGAAGGGTTTGAGATCCGCGGCGGGCAGGGCGGCGTTAAACTCGAGCTGTTCGGCGCAGCCGAGCAGCACCCAGGCCAGCCCGCGGGTCCAGGTGGTGAAGGGCGAAAAGCCCTGCTGGGAGCTCGGGCAGCGGTAGGCGCCGTCGTTCAGATTGAAGATGCTCTCGTGGGCCACCCGCCCGGGGAGATCATAGGTATCGCGCCCCTTGCCGTAGTAGACATTGAATTTCAGGGTTGAGGCGATGTGGCCGTGCCAGCGTTCGAGCAGGGGAATGCGGCGGTCGTTCTCGCCCATGAGCGTATGGCCGAGCTGGTGGGACCAGGCCAGGGCGCGCAGGCTGCGGATGGTGTCGGCGAAGAGGGAATGCGGGCCGTTGAAGGAGTAGATGTAGCCCTGATCGGGGCCCAGCGCCGTCCAGCGCATTGCCTGGACCGCGCCGGACACTTTCAGGGCCAGGGTGTAATACTCGCGCTCCCAGTCCGAGGCGGCGATGCGGCCGGCATCGGCCAGGCGCAGCAGATTGCCGTAGGTGCTGACATTGTTGAAGCCGTGGTCATGCACGCCCGTGTGGGTCAGGTGCGACGCCATCCGCTCCACGGTCCGCAACCGGCCCAACTCGAGGAACTCTTCATCGCCCGTCGCGTCGAACTGCAGGAGCGCAGCGCCATATTGAAAACCCTGGGTCCACTCGGTCCACCCCCGGGCCGTATACCGGCCCTTGACCGTGAAGACCGGCGCGTTGCTGCCCGGCGGACACGTGCGCTCGATGCTCCTGATCTTGCCGGCCGAAGCCGCCCAGAGGCGCTCCAGTTCCGGTCCCAAATCCGTCGGTTTCAATTTCGCGGGACTAATCATTTCAGTACCTCGTTTCTTTGCGGGCGTGAATCAACACCAGGTCACAGGCTGTCAGGGCCTCGTAGCGGTGGGGGAAGACCGCGTCGAATTGCACGGCCTCGCCCCCGGCCAAGTCCAACGCCTCGTCGGCCAGCGTCAAGCGCAGCCGACCGGACCGCACCCAGCAGATCTCCAGGTCGTCCCGGTGGACCTCCGAGCGATTGAGCGTGGCCCCGCCGGGCGCATGCCCGGCCAGGCACGAGACATTGGCGTAGGTGATCCGCTCGAAGGCAAACTCGCCCGCGTGATGGGTCCGGGCGCGCGTGTGATGCGTCAGCCGCCGCTCGGCCAACCCCACCAGTTCCGTTACACTCATTTCAAACGCCCGCGCCAGGCGTTGCAACGTGTCCAGCTCGACCGCGCTGCGGTTGCGCTCGAGCTTGGAGATCACCGCCGTTGAGACATTGGCCCGCTCGCCGAGCTGCGCAATCGTCCAGCCCTGCTCGCGCCGCAAGGTACGCATGACGCCAAAATCAAAATGCCCGACAGGCGCTGAATCCGCTTTCTTCATGTTGAGGTCAATATATACACCGTTCTATTGTAGCGTGCAAGAACTATATTCGAAAAAAAGAACGGCCCCGGCTTTTGGGGCCGGGGCCGTTGCACGGCAACGAGCGGGGACCGTCCGTCGTTTAGCGCACGAAGAGCGGCGCCAGCACGAGGGAGACCACGCTCATGAGCTTGATCAGGATGTTGAGGGAGGGGCCGGCGGTATCCTTGAACGGATCGCCGACGGTGTCGCCGATCACGGCCGCCTTGTGCGCGGGCGAGCCCTTGCCGCCCAGCGCGCCGCCTTCGATGTACTTCTTGGCGTTGTCCCACGCGCCGCCGGCGTTGGACATGAACAGGGCCATCATCACGCCCGAGGCCGTCACGCCCGCCAGGACGCCGCCGAGCATTTCGACGCCGCCCAGGAAGCCCACGGCCACCGGGGTCAGGACGCCCAGCATGGCCGGGACGGTCATCTCGCGAATGGCCGCCGCGGTGCTGATGTCCACGCAGCGCGCGTAATCCGCCTTGCCCGTGCCCTCAAGCAGCCCGGGGATTTCCTTGAACTGGCGGCGGACTTCCTCGATCATCGCGAACGCCGCGCGGCCCACCGCGCCCATGGCGAAGCTCGAGAACAGGAAGGGCAGCATCGCGCCGATCAGCAGGCCGACGGTCACCGTGGGCTCGGTGACATCAATGGACATCACCGGGCGGCCCAAATCAAGCAGCTTGATGTTGACCGTCTCGCGGAATGCGGCGAAGAGCGCCAGGGCGGTCAGGGCGGCCGAGCCGATGGCGAAGCCCTTGCCGATGGCGGCCGTGGTGTTGCCCACGGCATCCAGCTTGTCGGTCCGCTGCCGGACTTCCTTGGGCAGCTCGGCCATTTCGGCCAGGCCGCCGGCATTGTCAGCGATGGGGCCATAGGCGTCCACAGCCAACTGAATGCCGGTGGTGACCAGCATGCCCAGCGCGCCGATGGCGATGCCGTAGAGGCCGGCGAAGCGATAGGCCAGCAGGATGGCCGCGCAGAGGGCGATGGTCGGCAGGGCCGTCGAGAGCATACCCGTGCCCAAGCCCGCAATCAGGTTGGTGCCGGCGCCGGTTTCCGACTGCTTGGCAATCCGACGCGCGGGGCCCTTGCTTTCGGCCGTGTAGTACTCGGTCAGCATGCCGATGGCCACGCCGGCCAGCAAGCCGGCGATGGTGGCCCAGAAAATGCCGATGCCCTGATAGGTCACGTCGTTGAGCACGAATTCGGCCGGACCGAATTTCTTGACCAGGGGATAGGTCAGGCCCGCCATGAGCACGGCGGCGCTGATGGTGCCCATGTTCAGGGCCGCTTGGGGGCTGCCGCCCTCCTTGACCTTGACGAAGGACGTGCCCAGGATGGAAATGATGATGCCGACGCCGGCCAGCACCAGGGGCAGCAGGACCATATCCACGCTGGCTGCGGCCGCGCCCAGAACCATGGCGCCGACGATCGAGCCCACATAGGATTCAAACAGGTCGGCGCCCATGCCGGCCACGTCGCCCACGTTGTCACCCACGTTATCGGCGATGGTCGCCGGGTTGCGGGGATCGTCTTCGGGAATGCCAGCTTCCACTTTGCCGACCAGATCCGCGCCGACGTCCGCGGCCTTGGTATAGATGCCGCCGCCCACGCGGGCAAACAGCGCGATCGAACTGGCGCCCAGGGAGAAGCCGGACAGGATGGGCAGGACCAGGGTCCGCAGCAGCGCGATGGTGTCCCCCTCGGCGGGAATCAGGAACTTGCTGTAGACGGCCAGCAACAGGGACAGCCCGAGAATGCCGAGACCGACGACACACATGCCCATGACCGTGCCACCCGAAAAGGCCACCTGCAGGGCCGGGCCCAACCCCGTGCGCGCGCCGTGCGTGGTGCGCATGTTCGCGGCCGTCGCCACGCGCATACCGAAATAGCCGGCCAGGCTCGAGCACAGCGCGCCGACCACGAAGGAAATCGCGACCATCCAGAGCGCGCTGCCCTGGTTGGCGTACCAGTTGCCGCCGCCCAATAGGACGGCCACGGCAATCACGAAGATCGCCAATACCTTGTATTCGCGCGCCAGAAACGCCATCGCGCCCTCGCGGACCGCCGCGCCGATTTCCTGCATCCGCTCCGTACCCGGGTCCTGACGGTTGATCCAGGCGCTCTTCATCGCCGCAAAGACCAGCGCAATGACACCCGCGCCGGCCGCGGTCATGATCAATCCCATATCCATTTCGCTAACTCCTCTGTACTGTTGCTGGGTTGGCCCCGCGCCCACTCGGGCGGAAACGGGGAAATTCGCGGCAGACTTTACGGGGAGCGGCACAGCCTGTCAAACTTTTCCTGCGCCTTTTCCTGATTGCCCGAATCCTTAGCGAAGGCTG
>JAIPIQ010000162.1 GCA_021734645.1 Fidelibacterota bacterium
CCGAGGTCATTCGCGACCTGGGTGCGGACAATATCCTCTACAGCCGACTCTGGGACCGCGTCAAAGCCGGCCGCTGACTCGTTTGAGAAAACAGGCGCCAGCTGTCAGATGCCAGGATAGGGGTTAGGCGCTAGGCGCTAGGTGTTAGGAGAAGTTCACTGCTGATGTGATGCAGCAAGGCGGTGAACCGCAGGTTGCGGTCCAACGGAAACTTGCGCGCTACGCTTCCGCCGCGATTGCCTGCCCCCACACGCTACGCAGCTCGGGGGCGGGAGCCGATCGCCAGTCATTCTACCAGCCCCGTGGGCTGGACCATGCAGGCCGCCCAACCCGGGAACCTGAATTACAATTGTGTAATTCTTTTCGATCAAAAATACAATACTGTCGTCTTTTGTCGTCTGATCTTCAAGCGTCGTAACCAGGGTAGATATTTCTACTTGTTGTTGAATAACACTTTACGTCACTATTGTTTCCGCTTGGCACGCCGACTGCTTAAGCTGTTGGCGATTCGCGAGTCGGATGGCCGCGAACGAACAACAAAGGACGGTATGCGATGCGCCGGTGGTTTATAATCTGGGCGGTGGTGTTGGCGCCGATGCTGGGGTGGGCGCAGGATTTGGCTGCGGCGGTCCCGGCTGCGGGCGCGGGGGGTCCGGTCTTCACCCAGGAGCTGGCGGACCTGTTGCGGGACAACCGGATCGCGCTGGACACGGTCTGGGTCCTGTTCACGGCCTTTCTGGTTTTCTTCATGAATCTGGGATTTGCCATGGTCGAATCGGGGCTGTGCCGGGCCAAGAACACGGTCAATATTCTGGCCAAGAACTTCATCGTGTTCGCGATTTCGTCCATCGCCTTCTGGGTGATGGGCTGGGGGCTGATGTTTGGGGATGGAAACGGCTTCCTGGGTTTGAGCGGCCTGTTTTTTGCGGCGGGGGCTGACAACAGTCCGGCAGTCGGGACGGCCTACCAGGGCGTCTATGGCGCGCTGAATTGGACTGGGGTGCCGTTCTGGGCCAAGTTTCTCTTCCAGTTGGTCTTCGCGGGTACGGCGGCGACCATCGTCTCGGGCGCGGTCGCCGAGCGGATCAAGTTCGTCTCCTTCATTGTCTTTTCTTTTCTGCTGGTGGGGGTGATGTATCCGGTCACGGGCCACTGGGTCTGGGGCGGCGGCTGGCTGCAGCAACTGGGCCTGTGGGACTTTGCCGGTTCGACCACGGTCCACTCGGTGGGCGGATGGGCGGCGCTGGCGGGCGTGCTGCTGCTGGGCCCGCGGCTGGGCAAGTACCGGGCGGACGGCACCGTGCGCCCGATCTACGGGCACAACATGTCCATGACCGCGCTGGGCGTGCTGGTGCTGTGGTTCGGCTGGTTCGGGTTCAACCCGGGTTCCACCATGGCGGCCAATTTCAACGATATCGCGCGGATCGCCGTGACCACGAATACCGCGGCCGCCGCGGCCACGCTGAGCGCGACCGTCGTGGCCTGGCGCCTGCTCGGCAAGCCGGATTTGTCCATGATCCTGAACGGCTGCCTGGCCGGCCTGGTGGCCATCACGGCGCCCTGCGCCTACGTCAGCGTCGGCGCCGCGGCCGTCATCGGCCTCGTGGCGGGGACCCTGGTGGTGCTGGCGGTGCTGTTCTTCGACAAGCTCCGGATTGACGATCCCGTGGGCGCGCTGTCGGTCCACCTGGTGAACGGTGTGTTCGGGACCCTGGCGGTCGGCCTGTTCGCCCAGGATGCAATCATGCCCGCGACGACGGGCAACGGGCTGTTTTACGGCGGGGGCCTGGAGCTGCTGGCCCGGCAGGCGCTGGGCGTGGCGGCCGTGGGCGCATTTACGTTCACGCTGGCACTGGCGGCCTGGGCCCTGATCCGGGCAACCCTCGGGCTGCGCGTCAGCCGCGACGAGGAACTCGGCGGCCTGGACATGGGCGAGCACGGCATGGAAGCCTATCCGGACTTCCAGGGATTTCTGACCAAGTAAGCCAAAGGAGCGGTCGCAATGAAACTGGTAATTGCCTATATTCAACCTGAGAAGTTGACCGACGTCAAACAAGCGCTCTATGCTGCGGAGGTGTTCAAGATGTCGGTCATGAATGCCCTGGGCTGCGGACAGCAGAAGGGCTATCATGAGACGTACCGCGGAGCCGATGCCGAGGTCAACCTGCTCAAAAAAGTGCGCGTGGAAATTGCCGTGAATGACGGCTTCGTCAAACCGACCGTGGAGGCGATCGTCCGGGGCGCGCGCACCGGGAAGATCGGGGACGGCAAGATATTCGTGCTCGACCTGCCGGAGTGCATCCGCATCCGGACCGGCGAAACCGGCGCGGAAGCCATCGGTTGACGCGCGCCTGGAACAGACGACCTTCAGCGTGGCGCGATCCGCGCCCAGCAGCGAAGAAGCATGACAAGCAAAGGAGAAAACGAAATGGACTGCGGCGATAAGAAAACGATTCCGTTGGGCGAAATGTTCGGCTCGAACGTCTTTAATGACGTCGCCATGCGGGCCCGCCTGCCGAAAGGCATCTACAAGAAATTCAGGGAAACGATTGACGAAGGCCTGGAGCTGGATCCGGCGATCGCCGATGTCGTGGCCAACGCCATGAAGGACTGGGCGATTGAGAAGGGCGCGACCCATTTCTGCCACTGGTTTCAACCCATGACCGGAATCACGGCCGAGAAGCACGATTCCTTTATTGCGCCCACGCGCAACGGGCAGATCATGATGGAATTCAGCGGCAAGGAGCTGACCCAGGGCGAACCGGATGCCTCCTCGTTTCCGTCCGGCGGCTTGCGGGCGACCTTCGAGGCCCGCGGCTACACCGTCTGGGACTGCACCTCGCCGGTCTTCGTGAAGACCGACGGCGCCAACACGACCCTGTTCATCCCCACGTCCTTTGCCTCCTATAAGGGCGAAGCCCTGGACAAGAAGACGCCGCTGCTGCGGTCCATGCAGGCCCTGAACCAGCAGGCCGTGCGGGTGCTGCGGCTGCTGGGCAACCACACCAGCCAGCGGGTTACGGCCACGCTGGGGGGCGAGCAGGAGTATTTCCTGATTGACCGCAAGTTTGTCGAGCGGCGGGAGGATCTGCGCCTGGCCGGACGGACCCTTTTCGGCGCGCCGCCCCCCAAGGGCCAGGAGCTGGAGGATCAATACTTCGGCAGCCTGCACGAGCGGGTGGCCTCTTACATGGCCGAGCTCAACACGGAACTCTGGAAACTGGGCGTGCTGGCCAAGACCCAGCACAACGAAGTGGCGCCGGCCCAGCACGAACTGGCGCCGGTGTACGCCACGGTCAACGTCGGCGTTGACCAGAACCAACTGACCATGGAACTGATGCAGCGGGTGGCGCGCAAGCACGGCTTCATCTGCCTGCTGCACGAGAAACCCTTTGCGGGCGTCAACGGCTCCGGCAAACACAATAACTGGGCGATCGGCACCGACGACGGCATCAACCTGCTGAACCCGGGCAACACGCCGCACGACAACGTGCAGTTCCTGGTATTCCTGTTCGCGGTCATCCGCGCGGTCCACAAGTACTCCGGCCTGTTGCGCGCGACCGTCGCCACGCCCGGCAACGATCACCGCCTGGGCGCCAACGAGGCGCCGCCGGCCATCGTTTCGATCTTCCTGGGCGACCAACTGACGGATATCGTCCACCAGATCAAGAAGGGCGGCGCCAGCAGTTCCAGGGAGGGCGGCCAGTTGCGGCTCGGGGTGACGACCCTGCCGGCGATCCCCAAGGACACAACCGACCGCAACCGCACCTCGCCCTTCGCCTTCACCGGCAACAAGTTCGAGTTCCGGATGGTGGGCTCGTCCCAGTCCCTCAGCGGGCCGAATTTCGTGCTGAACACCATCGTGGCCGAGACGCTCTCGGAGATCGCGGATCACCTGCAGGGGGCCAAGGATGTCAATTCCACGCTGCAGAACCTGTTGAAGCAATATGCGCTCGAGCATGAAGCAGTGATCTTCAACGGCGACAACTACAGCCCGGCCTGGGTCCGGGAAGCCGCCAAGCGCGGTCTGCCAAACGTCCGCAACTGTGTGGATGCCATCAACGAAATGATCGCGCCGGAGAACGCTGCGGTGCTGGTCAAACAGGGCACCCTGCCCAGCGGCGAGATCGCCGCGCGGCATGACATCCTGCTCGAGAACTACGTCAAGGTGATCAACATCGAGGCCAAGACCATGCTGAACATGGCCCGCCGCCAGATCCTGCCGGCCGTCATGAGTTATGCGGCACAGGTGGCGAACGGGATGGGATCCCTGAAGGCGGCCGGCCTGACACCGACAGCCCAGGCCCGGATCCTGCAACGGCTGAACTCCGCCGTCGAGGATTTGGATGCCGGCATTGAGGCCCTGAGCGCCGCGGTCACCCGCGCGACGGCCAAGGGCCACGCCGACAAGCGGGCCGCCGCGTTCCGGGATCTGGTTGTGCCGGCGATGGAGAAACTGCGGGCCGTGGCCGACGGGATTGAGCCCGAGGTGAGCGCCGAGTACTGGCCGTTGCCAACCTACGCGGACATGCTGTTCTACCGCTGACGCCGACCGAGGGGGGCGCGCCCGGGCATTTTCCTCACCGGGCGCGCCAACCCCTTGGCTTTACGCCACTCCGGCTCCGGCCGGCCGGCTCAACCGACCCTGCTCCAGCAGGTATTCGAGGCACTCGCGGTAGATTTGCTCCGTGCTATCGCGCGGGGCATAGCCCAGCAGGCGCCGCGTCTTCGTACTCCGCGCAACGTCATGACCCTGGTGATTTGGGTCACGCAGCCCGCGTTCTTCGCGCCTTCGCGTGAGAAACGTCTTGCGCCGAGAATTGCCATTCTGAATTCGATGTTCAACGTTCTCTCACTCTCCATCACGCCAGCCCCTCTCCAGTTTCCCGGTCGGGACGGAGCCCGACCCTCCAGGCCGTCGTGGATCCATCCCCTGGAGGGACGACCGCCGTGTCGTCCGCTACTAATCCATCAACTATGCCGTTATCTACATCGATTCTGACTTCATCGTCATCTTTGCCGTGAACTCCATCGAACAGTGAGTGCGTCCAGCCAAGAACTCGGGAACACCCCATTTCCCCCTTCGCGTTCTTCGCGCCTTCGCGTGAGGACTGACTTGCGGCGGCCCGGAGATACGAGGGGTGATTCTCTTCGCCGGGGTGCTGATGTCGCAAGAGCGGAAAGAGCTTGAGGAAAAACCAAGCTCTCCTCTGGGGCGGCTCTGAAAAAGGATCTTCTCGATAGTGTAATGTTACGGCCTGACCCCGACGGCACAACGGATCAATCAGAACCGGCAAAGCAGCATGCTAATGTACAATGTCAAGATCTGACGCCATCGCGTTCATCCATGAGTTGGTATCCGTGAACGCATTAGCCCACTGGGCATCTGAAAGATCTTGTGGCGTGTAGATCTCTAACCACTTATCCGATTCCCATCTAACCAATGTCGAAAACTCTTTATCAATAAAGATGATCTCGCCATCCGCCAACCTAAACTTCAGCACCTTTCGCCCCTTACTGAGGACTTCTCCCAGAAACGGCATGTAATCCGGATCCTGTGCCGCAGCAAATATATTCTCTATGAATTTAGCTTGATCTGCCATCTCAGATCGAACCACAGGGTCTTCACCATCCTTTACTACTTCACTAAGAAACACCTTTGTGCGCGATTCAGAAAGGTCGCCAAATTCAACACGCCATTTCTCACCGTCGCGAATCGTAAGGGTCCGGATGTCCGGACGCGCATGATTGTCTTGTGAAATCAATATGTGCATATACGCATATCGTTTTGGAACAGGCAACTGGAGGTTACTTTCTTTAGCACGACATGACACAAGAAATGGCATCATGAGAAAAACACACAATAGACAACAAGCAGCAAGAAAGAGTCCCCGAGAGACACGACGGCCTCCCATATAAAGATACGACATCATTTACTCGCACCCCTTCTTTCCATTATCATCGGGCCACCTCGTGAGGTTCTTGACCCCCTCAAATATCTTGTTGATAATGAACTTAACACCCTTTCCTTTAGCCCAATCTTTGATCCCTTTTTTGTCAACAGAGTATGCCTCATTATACAATTTACCACCCGGCAATGTACTGATGACATCAGACACTGCTGTACGGTACGGGTCAACTGCATACTCTGTGATTTTCTGCACCAAATCAACGGAGCTATCAGAGGCCTGATTCAAGAACGTCTGTCTCTCGTGGCGAGCATCTTCATAGCTGGAATCAGGTCCATACAGTAGTTCATGCTTCAACCGCGCCTGCCTTTCGTGTGCAGGAGAAAGTCTTGGCCCTTTGTATCTCGCTTCTTTTCCAAAGGGATCCACGAACATCACCGGATTATTACCGAAGGCGACGTACTGGTTCAATCCGCCGGAGATCCCAATCGGATCCTTGGAGAGCCAGCGGCCGGTGGTGGGGTCATACCAGCGGGCGCGGAAGTTGTAGAGGCCGGTGGCGAAGCTGTATTCGCGGCCGTGGAAGAGGTAACGGTTGCCAATGGTGCTGCTCGTAAGCGGCTGGTCGGCGCTGTCATAAACTCCCAACAGGTTGCCCCAGGCATCATACATATACGATTCGACGATGGTGCCGGACTCA
>JAIPIQ010000163.1 GCA_021734645.1 Fidelibacterota bacterium
TGTGGCCAATCTCGAAGCGGGGCACCTCTGGAACGGGCATGAATCCCTTGGCCAGGCCAGCACGCAGATCACCGGCACGGGGGCGCTGGGCGAATACGATGCGCATGCCACCTGGGTCGCCTCCGCTCTGGCCGGGCGTCTGCCGGGCGATCCGGAACGGGGGCAGGGCATCGCGCCGGGCGCGGCGCTCTGGAGCGGCGCCATTGCCACCGCCTGGACCACCAACGCCTATAGCGGCAGGTTCGGCAATACGCTCGAATCCATCGCTACGGTCTACAAGCCCGCACTGGTCACGGGGGTCGCGGGCCAGACTGCGCACGTCATCAACAGCAGTTGGGGCGATGGCGATCCCACCGGCTTCACCCTGGTGACCCTTGGCATTGACGGCTGGATTCAGCAGGGCAACGTCGTCAGCGTCACAGCGGCGGGGAATGCGGGCCCCGGGGCAAACAGCGTTGGGGGAATGGCGGCCGGCTACAACAGCATCAGCGTCGGCGCCCTGGGCAGCGATACGGCCACTCCGCCCTATGACACCGTGGCGTCCTTCTCCAGCCGCGGCCCGAATGATTTTGTCGTAGCCACCAGCCGTCTAAACGGGCAGTACTCGGTCACCCCGCGGCCCGCCGTGGACCTGGTCGCCCCGGGCCAGAACCTCGTCCTGGCCCACTACAACGGCCAGACCGGCGGCAACGGCGCCGTTCTACCCGGTTCCCCCGCCTGGGGCGGTTCCACCACGGCCACCAATCTCTATCTGTCCGGCCTGCAGGGCACGAGCTTCGCGAGCCCGATGGTGGCTGGCGGCGCGGCCCTGCTTATCGGCGCCGGACTCGAGGCCTACGACGGCAATGCGCAGGCCATTGACGCCCGCGTCATCAAGGCCGTGCTGATGAATGCCGCGGACAAGATTCCCGGCTGGGACAACGGCCAGGCCCTCGATCCGCAAAGCGGCCTGATCGTCACCTATCAGGCCCTCGATTACACCAGCGGCGCGGGCGCCCTCGACCTGGACGCAACTTTCGATCAGTACCTGCCCCTCTCCCTCGACGGCCAGGCCGCCACCGCCGATGTCGCCGGCACCGGCAATGGCGACCTGGGCGAAGTCGGTCTCACCGGCTGGGATTTCGGCCAGACCTACAGCAGCGGCGCCAATTGGTACTACTTCCACGAGGAAGCCCAACCCGGCGATATTTTCACCGCCACGCTCAACTGGTTCGTGGACCGCAACCCCGGCGCGGGCAACTTCGTCGTGGACGGCACCTTCGGCGAGGAACGTTTCGCCGATCTGGACCTCTACCTCTTCCGCTATGACGAGTCCGGCCACACCGACGTCGCCGCCTCCGCCGGCTACGTCTCGAACACCGAACACCTCCGCATCTATATTGCCGAAGCTGGCAAATACGGCCTGCGCGTCGAGTACACCGGAGACGTCTGGAACTTCACCGAAGAGGAAACCGTGGAGTACGGCGTAGCCTGGAGCCTGGTCCCCGAACCCGGCGCCTTCGCCCTCCTCGCCGTCGGCCTGCTGACCCTCCTCGCCACCCGCCAACACCGCCGCTGCGCTCGCCGAACCGCATAGGCTGGCGGCGCCCCCGCTCTCCCTCCCGGCGCCAACCAACCACCCAACCTACAGCAGCTTGAGCTTCGGGAAGTCCTGAATGTCAACCAGACCCACCAGCACCCCGGCCCGGTCCACCACCACCAGGTCATCTATCTTGTGCTGTTCGAACACCGCCAAAGCCTCGGCCGCCAACTGGTCCTGAACCACGCACACCGGGCGGGGGCTCATGGCCTCGCGCACGGCAACCCCGCTGATCGAACCGGTCTGCGCCAGCAAACGCCGGAGATCGCCATCCGTAAACACGCCGGCTGGCCGGCCCGCCTCATCGGTCACCACCACCGCGCCGGCCCGCGCGCCGGTCATGGCGCTGAGGGCGTCCTGCACGCTGGTCTCCGGTCCCACCCGCGGCAGTTGGGCGCCCGAGCGCATCACGTCCTTCACTTGCAGCAGCAGGGTCTTGCCGATCGAGCCGCCAGGATGCAGCCGGGCGTAGTCTTCACGGCTGAAGCCGCGGGCTTCGAGCAGGACCAGCGCCAGGGCGTCGCCCAGAGCGAGGGTCGCGGTGGTACTCGCCGTGGGGGCCAGATTAAAGGGGCAGGCCTCGCGGGGCACGCGCACGGACAAAACCGCGTCACTGAGCCGGGCCAGGGTGCTGTCCGGCTCGCCGGTGACGGCGACCAGGAACAAACCCGCCCGCTTGGCCAGCGGCAACAGGTTGAGCAGCTCCGGTGACTCACCGCTATAGCTCAGGGCCAGCAGGGCATCCGCCGCCTGCAGCAGCCCCAGATCGCCATGCAACGCTTCGAGCGGATGCAGCAGGACGGCCGGCGCCCCCGTGCTGGTCAAGGTGGCCGCCATCTTGGCCCCCACATGCAGATTCTTGCCGATGCCCGTCACCACCAATTTGCCGCCCCGACCCAGTCGCGCCGCCAACTCCGTGACCGTCCGGCTGAAGTCGCCGTCAATCCGCTCCGCCACCTGAACCAGGCCCTCAGCCTCGATCCCGATCACCTCTTTCGCCCGTGCCGCAAAATCCATCGCCCGCAATCCTTTCACCTTCCCCGCGCCCGCCATGCTATGCAATCGCCCCCGCCCCGACCAGCAAATAAAGCAGCCAGGATTTCCCGTTTGACAACCGGGCTGGGTACGGTACAGTACGCTCCGATTGAATCTCTCGAGCGGGAGTAATTCAGTGGTAGAATGTCAGCTTCCCAAGCTGAACGTCGCCGGTTCGATCCCGGTCTCCCGCTCCATCTTCTCAAACCGCGGCTGCCAGCCGCCCCGTTGCGCGGCGCGGGCCTTTTTTTCCAGGCGCCGCAATTGCCGTTGCCGGTTTCGCGCGGGCACCCCGTTGGGATGCGGGGCGCCCACCCCATAAATGCGCGCATACCCGTGCCGCACGAGTTCCGTGATCAGGTCGCGCCCATCGCGGGTTTCGATAAAGGCGAAGAAGCGCGGCCGCTGTCCGCTGCCTAGGGCGTCCTGCCAGCGGGTCCAAACGGCGAACGGCTCACTCAGTTGGGCTTCGACGAAGCGGGCGGCGGCCTGTCCAAGGGTGGGTACGTTGGCGGGCGGGATTTGAAAATACGCGGCTTGTTCCGCGACCCGGCTGGGGAAACGCGCATTGGTTTCACAGGCATCCACGAAGTAAAGCCGGAAGACCCGTTCCCCCACGGGGGTGGCCACCAGGAAGCTATCGCCATCGTTGCCGTCGTCCGCGATCCAGTAACAGGGCGCCAAGCGGATCCATTCAGCGGCTTGGGACTTGGGTTGTTGGTCCTGCCACCAGACCAAGGCGCCAAGGAGGAACGCCAAGCCTACCCAGACCAGCCAGCCTGGGGGCAGTCCCGCCGGGGCGGGCGCGCGGGCACGGTGGCGGGCGCGAACGTCTAGAATTGGACGCCTTCGAACTTCGCCGCGATTTCCTCGGCGTAGTACGCGTCCTTGTCGTCCGCCTGCACGAGGCCTTCGTAGACCTCCGCCGGGACATCGCTGAAGTCCATTCCGGTTCCATCGGTCAGGACCACGGTCAGGACGCCGCCTTCAGGCAGGTACTTGACGCTGAAGAGGGTGTCCGTGCGAATCTGGGTGAATCCGGTATCCGGCGCCACCGCGCCCTGGCGCGTTGTGCCGCACCCCACCGAACCGATAACGGCCAACGCCAGCCCCAGAACCAACCATTTACTGCCATTCTTCATTTTTACTCTCCATTTCGTCGGCGCGCGAGGCGCCGGGAACTTCAGTCACCTTACGATCCCAGGCGCCGTAAGGCAAGCCAAACTGAAAAAGTTACTCGTCCGCCTCCGCGGCCGGCTTGGGGTCCGGCCCTGTGAACTGGCCCTTGATGTGGGCATTGTAGTAGGCGCCGGGCGATTCGGCCGCAATCAGGGACTGATAAACGGCGGCGGGCACCTGGTCATAAACATACTCACTGCCGCTTTTGAAGCGCAGGGTCATGCGCTGTTCGGCGGCGTCATACTTGGCCCCGTCGAGCACGCTGGATTCCACGGGTACAAATGCGGCTTCGGTTGGCGGCGGGGTGGTTTTCACGGCGCATTCACCGCAACCACTCAAGAGCAGGCCCAGGACCAGAACCAATAGCAGGGACATGAACTTCTGCATCGCACGACTCCTTTATTGTTGCTTGATTCCGTTCCGCCATGGTGGAGGGTATGGGGATCGAACCCACGACCTCCTGAATGCCATTCAGGCGCTCTCCCAAACTGAGCTAACCCCCCACGACGGGGAACCACATGGCTGCCGGTTGCAGGGCCAACTTGCGGCAACAGGGCCAATAAAACGCAGGGCGCCCATTCTGTCAACTCCCAAATTTTCCAATATTCGAGATTGGCGCGCGCGGGGCGGCGGGTATAGGATGGCTTCATGAGCACCAGCATGAGACTTTTCATCGGCGGGGCGCGCGGGAGCAGCGTCGTGGCGGATCCGGCCTGCCGCATCTACGGCGGCGATACTACCGCCCTGCTGCTGGAGCACCCTGACGGCGGGCGGATCTTGATTGATGCCGGCAGTGGTCTGCGCCTCGTGGAACGTCGCCTGGCCGCCTGTCCCGGCGCCGGTGATCCGGCAATGCTCATGACGCATTATCATCTGGATCATCTGTTGGGCTTCCCCTCCTTCAGCCCGATTTACCGGCCGGGAACCCAGTTGCGCATTCTGGGGCCCGCCGGCGTCAAGTCCTCACCGGCTTCCATTTTCGGCGCGCTCATGTCCCGCCCCTTCTGGCCGCTCGAACTCGGCGAGTTGCGGGCCGACCTGCAGTTCGAGGGGCTTAACCCCCTGGCCAATGAAGAACCCTTGCGGATCAATGGTTTTGTCATTCGCTGGTTTCCCCTGGCGCATCCCGGCGGCTGCCTGGCGTATCGTATCAGCCTGACCCCGGACAGCCCAGCGGTGGTGATTGCCACGGATTACGAATGGGACCGGGCGCCCCCCCAGGCGCAGGCGGCCTTTGTGACATTCTGCCGTACCCCGGCGCCGCCCGCGCTTTTGCTTATGGACGGGCATTACCGGCAGGCGGAACTGGCCCAGTACCGCGGCTGGGGACACAGCAGCAGCGAACAGGTCGCGGCGGTCGCGCGCGCGGTCGGCGCCGCACAGTTTCTGGTGACGCATCATGCGCCCCTGGCGGACGACGTGGTGCTGGCGGCGCGGGAGCGCGAACTACAGGCGGAGAGCCCGCGGGGGGCTTGGGCGCGCCAGGGGACGGTGTATGCGGTCACGTCCGCCGCCGCGGGCGGCGCATGACGGCCCCGGCGCCAGCCATCCAGCGCGCACGGCACCGGCTGCACATTGCCGCCGACCTGTTCTGCGAAACGGGGACCGCCGTCACCGCGGGCATTCCGGCCGACAATTTCCTGCGCGGCGCCTTCCGCCGCCATCGCAACTGGGGCGCCAAAGACCGCCGCTTTTACGGCGATACGGTCTTTGCCTACCTTCGCTGGCGGGGCTGGCTCGATCCGCTGGGACTGGATGGCCCCACCCTGGGTGTGCTGGCGCGCCAATTGGACGGCCTGCCCACGGAAGCCGCGGCCGGCCTCGAGGCCCCCCTGCTGCCGCTCGATGCCGCCAACCCGGACCCGGCCGCCCTGCGTCGGCGGGCCGTCTGGCTGGCCGCGCGCACGGGCCACCCGGAACCGGCCCTGGGCGAATTGTATCCACCCGCGGTCCGCGACCTCTTCACCTCCCACTGTCCCCCGGGTCTTGAACCGGCCCTGTTGCTGGCCATCGGCCAGTGCCGGCCCCCACTCTGGTTGCGGTTGGCCGATTCGGTCAAGGATGTCCAACTGCGGGCGCTCGATCTGCGGCGGGACGCGCGGCTGTCCCATGCCGCCAGCGCCGCCAAGCCCCTGAGCGAACATCAGATCCAGGACGTGCTGGGACCGGCAACGGTCATTCAGGACATTGCCTCCCAGGCCGTGGGGCTGATTGCCCGCCCCCTGCCCGGCCAGACCTGGTGGGATGCCTGCGCGGGCGGCGGCGGCAAGAGCCTGCACCTGGCGGCGCTCATGGGCAACCGGGGCCGCGTTTGGGCCACGGATTGCCGGGAAACCGCGCTACGCGAGTGCGGGCGCCGGGCCGCAAAGGCGGGCTACGAGACGATCGCCTGCCGGCCGCTCGATGCGGCGGTGGATCCGCCGCCTGATCCCGATTGTGACGGCGTGCTGCTGGATGCCCCCTGCTCCGGACTGGGCACCTGGGGCCGCAATCCCGATGCGCGCTGGCGCTTCCAGGCGTCCCAGTTGGCGGATGTGGTCGAGCGCCAACGCGCGCTGCTCGATCAAACCGCCCGCGCCGTCAAACCCGGCGGCGTGTTGATCTATGCCGTGTGCGCCTGGACCCGCGCCGAAACCTCCGACTTGATCCGCGCCTGGCTGACCACCCGCCCCGCCTTCCGCCTCCAGCCCTTCACCCATCCCCTCACGGGCCTGCCCACCACCGGCCAAATCCTGATCAGCGCCCCTGAAGGCCCCGGCAACACCATGTATATTGCCCGCC
>JAIPIQ010000164.1 GCA_021734645.1 Fidelibacterota bacterium
GCTCGGCGCTGAAGGGTTCATCGGCGGCGTCCTCTTCGGCAGCGGCGGCGAACAGCCCGGCGGTTGTGCCCTCGCGCGCGGCCAGCTCGGCGGCCCGGCGTTCGTCATCCGCCAGCCGGCGCAGGCGCAGGCGCAGGGCCACCAGCGCGCTCTGGATGACCGTCAGCAGCGCCAGGACCACCAGGGCGCGCGGCGCGTGCAGCCCGCTGACGCGGGCCAGCAGCCAATCGAGCAACAACACGACGCCGGCCCAGATCAGGGCGCCCCAAATCACACGTTCCCGTTGCATGTCGTTCATCAGTTCATTTCCAAATTGCGCAGGCTCACCATACCCCAGGAAAGCGCGCCCGCCAAGTACAAGACCGCATACAGCGAAACCGCCCCGACATAGCTCCAGGGAATGCCCGCGCCCACGGCCAGGGCATCGGCGGTCCAGAACAGTTGCCAGTTGGGAATCAGGGCATAGAGGGGCCAGAGCCAGGGCAGTTCAGCCAGATGGCGGCCGACCATGTAATCCGAAACCAACCCGAGCAGGAAGAGGAAGCCGAGGCCGGCCAGGGTGGCGCCGGCTTCCGCCCGCACGGCCAGACTGAGGGCCAGGGCGGCCAGGACGGCCAGGGAGACAGCATTGAGCAGGATGGTGGGCGCCAGGGCCCAGGGCAGCGCGGCGGGGTCGCCGCCGCCGATGGCGGAGACCGCCACGGCCAGGGGCAGGGTCAGGGCCAGCAGCAGCAGGGCGGTCGAGGGATAGGGGCGGCGCGTGAAGTAGTTGATGAGGGCGGCGGGGATCAGGGCGGCGGGCAGGGCCAACCAGAGGGGCGCGGCGCCCCACCAGTCCAGCAGGTAATTCTCGGCGGCGGCGCGGGTAAGCAGCAGGGTGGCCAGTCCGCAAATCCAGGCGTAGAGCAGCAGGGGCGCGAGCACGCCGATGTACTTGGCGGCAAAGTACAGGGCGCGGGGCATGGGCTTGACGAGAATCCCCGCCGCGGTGCCGCGGCCCAGCTCGCGGCGCAGGGTCGAGACCGCCAGAAAGCCCGCCAGCAGCAACCCGCCGACCCACTGTAGGGCCAGGGCGCTGTCGCGCACCAGGCGCACGCCCTCGCCGATCTTGTGGGCGATGAGCACGGGCAGCAGGGACGACAGCCCGACGATGGACAGGATCAAGAGCAGGGCCGTGGGCAGCCGCACGGCCTCGAGGGCAGTCAGGCGGGCGACGGCGAAAAATTGACGGGTGCGCACGCGGAGGTTCATGGCGCGGATCCTCCCGGCGGCGGCGCGGCTGCTTCGAGCCGGGCGCGGGCGGCCGCGCCCTCGAAGGCGGCGCGGGCCTGCTCGAAGGCCTGGCGTTCGATGCGGGCCAGGGGCGGCAGCCCCATGCGCTCCTGCTGTTCCGCGCTGTCATAGATGCGGCGGTACTCGCGCCGGATCAACTGGGCCATCTGGCGGAAGCCGGCCGCCTGCTCCGCCTCCCCCGCCGCCAGCCAGAAATAGGATTGATACAAGGCCCCCTCGAAGAGCGCCAGGACCGTGCGCGGATTAAGATCGCCCAGTTCCTCGGTCAGGGCGGCGAAGACATGGTCCTCGAAGGACCGGTTGGCGTAGGTTGCCGGCTCGAGTTCCCGCAGGCGGTCATACAACGCCCGGCTCTCGCTGTTGCGCGCGTAGCTGTAGGTCGTGACCAGCGCCTCGCGCAGGAAATTAACGTAGGCCGTGCGGATGGCGTCCTGCTCCGGGTGCTCGGTCAGCGCCTCTTCGTAAGCCCGGCGGACCCACGGCAGCACGTCGAGATTGGGCAGCGACAGAAAGACATCCTGTTCGGGCTCGATGAACAGGCGGCCGTAGCGGAAGGCTTCGGCCAGGGACTGGAAGATCATGCGGTCGATCTGGACGCGGCCGAATTCGCGGGCGAAGGGGCGGCCGCGATAGGCCCAGTAGACGGCATGGGCCTGATAGAGGCGCCAATCGAGCGGGCCGTAGTCGGTTTCGAGGGCGCGCATGATGTCCGGTTCGAGGCGATAGACCTCGCGCAGGCGGGCGCGCTGGAGAAAGGCGCGCAGGCGGGCGGCGCCGGGCGTGGTCCAGAGGGGATCGGCGGCGGCGGCTTCGGCCAGGGGCGGCGGCGCGGCGAAGGGGTCGCGCCCGGCGGCACGCAGGTCGGCCAGGGCGGCGGCGACCTCCGGCTCGGCTTCGAGGGCCGCGCGGGTGGCGGGCAGCGCCTCCCAGGCCTCGTAATCCGGCCGGGGGCCATCGAAACACTGGCGCATATTCTCGGCCCACTGGCGCTTGTAATACCAATGGGCCTGATCAAGCTGGCCGCCCACCTTGTGCTGGAACAGCCAGCCCAGCTCGCGGAAGAGCTCGCTCGAGCCGGGATTGTACCGCAGGCCCCGGTCGCGCAGCAACTCGATGCCGGCCGACACCCAGCGCCACCGGTCCTCGGGCGCGGGAAACAGCACGCTGATATTGTAGGCCAGATTCCAGCCCTGCCAGGCCCAGACTTCCGTGAAGCGGGGCTCGAGCTTGGTGATCCAATCGGCCAATTGCACGAGTTCGAAATACTTGCCCTCATTCTGGAGGCGCGACGCCCGCACCCAGAGGGCGTCGGCAATCAACCCGCGGAAACCGCCCAGAGCCACGGTGGTGAAGGCCACCAGCGGCGGGGCATTCTCGAAGGGGGTGACGGGTACCAGGCCGGCCAACTCGCGTCGCCGCTGCAAGTCCGGCAAGAGGCTGCCCGCCGCGCCCAGCAGCATCGCGCCCAGCACCGCCCAGCCCGCCATGGCCTTGAAGGGACTCTTCATACCGGCGCTCCCAGCTCGCGCCGCCGCAGCACCACCACGGCCAGCAGCCACAACAGTCCCGCGTAAATCCCGCAGCGCCAGATCCAGGTGCGGGCCACCAGCCCCCAACCGACCCATTCGCCCGTGCTGACCCACTCGAGCACCGGCGGCAGGCGCAGGGGCGTCAGGAGATAATCCAGCCCGAGAAACAGCGCGCGAAAGAATGGTTCAAAGAGCGGGGTGTCGGTAATCGTATGACTCGAGCGGGCCATGGTTCCCACGTAGCCGCCCAGCGACAGCAGCAGGGCGGTCCAGCCCGTGAGCAGCGCGGCCACCGGCAGGGTGAAAATACAACCGGCGGTGAGGCCCACGGCGGCCAGGAGCGCCAGCCGGGCGAATTGAATGCTCAGGGCCCGCAGATAATTCAGGGCAAACCCGCCGGCCGGGACGAGCAGCAGCACCCCGTCCTCGGCGGGGAAAACCGCCGTCGCGCCCCCGGGACTCAGGTTCGCCACGTCAACGGTCAAGGCGCCATCCGCCGCAACCGCATCATCGGGCAGGGCCAGGGTATAGACGGCGTTGGGCTGGGCCTCGAGACGCTCGATCCAGCGGTCGCTGCGCTCGGGGGCGCCCGCGACCCAAACAAGAAAAAGCGGTTCTTCGGCCTCGGGCGCGGAGCTGGCGGCGCGGAAGCGCAGGCTGAGCGCGGCGGGAGTGTCGGTGCCCACGGGGAAGATCCAGCGGCGCTGGAGGCCGGGGGGCACGGCGCCCGCGCCCGCGCGGTACTGGTCTTCGAGCAGCCGGATGATGGCGGCGGGTCCGAGATCGGGCGGCAGGTCGCCAGCGGCGGCGCGGCGCTCGTATTCGGCCCGGGCGGCGGCGGCGAAGTCCGGCGGCTCGGGCCGGATCAGGCGGCGGGCGGTGAGGATTTCCGTGTGCAGGATCTGGGTGGCGGCGGGCGACAGGGCGCCGGGACGCGTGCGCCAGCGCAGGAGCCCGTAGGCGGTCGCGCCGGTCACGGCCTGGAGCAGGGCCAGCAGCAGCAACAGGCCCAGCCATTTGCCGAGCCAGAGCTGGGCCGCGCTGACGGGCTTGGTCAGCACCAGGAACAGGCGCTGGTCTTCGAGCTCGGCCGAGACCGCCGCGCAACCGAACCAGCAGGCGCAGAGCGCCAGCAGGAAGTTGGCGGCGTTGAGGGTATACTGCAACAGGATCTGCACTTCGCCGGCCGGGGTGCCGTCGCCCCGCAGGGTCATGGGCAGGGCTACGGCCAGAGCCACCAGCAGCAAGGCCACGGCCGGCAAGGCCCGCGACCGCACGGCCGCGCGCAGGGTCAAACCGGCAATGGCACAGACCGCGCGCATCTCAGGCGGCTCCGGCGCCCGTTACAGCCGCTGGAACGCCAAGGGGTGCTCCGTTACAGCCGCTGGAACGAAAAAAGCGCGCCATTACAGCCGCTGGAACGGGCCGGGGCCGTCGGAGACGCGCGCGGACAGTGAGGGCGGCGGCATTCATGGCCGGGCGGGCTTACTCCGGGACCGTTTGGCGGGCGGCGTGGCGCCCACCTTGGGGTTGAGCACGGCATGGATCCGCCGGACTTGATCCCAGAGCGCGGGCAGAGCGCGCCAGGGAATGGAATTGGGGCCATCGGACAGGGCGCGGGCCGGTTGGGGATGGGTCTCGATGAACAGGCCCTGGCACCCGGTCGCCACGGCGGCGCGCGCCAGCGCCGGCGCCCAGCAGCCGTCCCCGCCACTGCGATCCCCCGCCCCGCCCGGATGCTGCACCGCGTGCGTCGCGTCGAAAATGACCGGATACCCCAGCGCGCTCATGATCAGCAAGCTGCGGAAATCCGCCACCAGGTTGTTGTAGCCAAACGACGCACCCCGCTCAGTGAGTAATATGCGGCGATTGCCCGTGCTCTCGACCTTGCCGACCACCGCCCGCATGTCGCCCGGCGCCAGGAACTGCCCCTTCTTGATATTGACGATCCGGCCGCTCGCCCCCGCAGCCACCAGCAGATCCGTCTGGCGGCACAGAAAAGCAGGCACCTGCAGGATATCGGCCACGGCCGCGACCGCTGCCACCTGCTCGGGGCCATGCACGTCCGTCAAAATCGGCAAACCGGTTTTGGCCTTGATCTCGGCCAGGATTTCGAGGCCGCGTTCGAGGCCGGGGCCGCGGAAGGAACGCAGCGAGGTCCGGTTGGCCTTGTCATAGCTGGCCTTGAAAACCAGGGGCACGCCGGAGGCCTGAGACCATTCGGCCAGGCGTTGGGCCAGGCGCAGGCAGGCGGCCCGGCTTTCGATCACGCAGGGACCGGCGATCAGGACCAGGGGTTGGCCGGGACCAAAGGTCACGGGACCGCAACGGATGGTACGCATTTTCATGGGGTTCCCTCGGGTTGCCGGGCGCGCCACAAGGTTTGCACGACGGCGAGATCTTCGGGCGTATCCACGCCCGGGGCGGCCGCTTCGGTTTCGAGCACCTGAATCTGCGCGCCCAGGTCAAGGGCGCGGAGCTGCTCGAGGCGCTCGGCCTCCTCGAGGGCGCAGGGCGGCTCAGCGACGAGTTGTTCGAGCAGATCGCGCCGGTAGGCATACAGGCCGATGTGGCGCAGATAGCGGGGCGCCGGTCCGGCGGCGGTGCGGTCGCGCCAGTACGGGATCGGGGCGCGGGAGAAATACAAGGCCCGGCCGACGCGGTCACAGACCACCTTGACGGCCGCCGGATTGCCCACGTCTTCGTCGGGACCGAACGGTACGGCCACGGTGGCCATGCCGCACGCGGGCTGATGGCGCAAGACACCCGCCAGCCGGTCAATCAACGCCGGCGCAATCAGGGGCTCGTCGCCCTGGATGTTGATCACGCCCTCGGCGGGCCGTCCGCGCAACGCCCAGGCAATGCGGTCGGTCCCCGACGGCAGCTCCGAGGGCGTCATGATGGGCTCGAAACCGGCGGCGCGTACGGCGGCCGCAATGCGTTCATCGTCCGTGGCCACCCACAGGTCGTCGAGCCCGGCCGCCCGGGCGGCGGCCTGACACACCCGGCAGACCAAGGGCTCGCCGGCCAGCATCGCCAGGCTCTTGCCCGGAAAGCGGGTCGAACCCCAGCGGGCCGGAATCACCCCAACAATGCGGGCGCTCATGACGGAGTCCAATCCGCCAACGCCGCGCGCAGCTCGGCCATCGAGCAGGTGGCGGTGCCGACCTTGCCCACGACCACCCCCGCGGCCAGGTTGGCCAGCAGGGCGGCCTCGACCGGCGCCGCGCCGGCCACCCGCGCCAGCAACGCCGTGGCGATGACCGTATCGCCCGCGCCGCTGACGTCGAAGACTTCCCGGGCGACGGTTGGAATCAGATCACGCCGACCCGCGCGGTCGAAAAGCAGCATGCCGTCGGGCCCGAGCGTCACGGCCAGCAATTCCGGCTGCCAGATCTCGAGCAGTTTCCTGGCGGCGGCCAGCAGCACCTTGTCTTCGAGGGGGGGCGGCAACAGGGCCGGCTCCTGCAACCCGGCCGCCAGGCAGGCCTCGCGCCGGTTGGGGGTCGCCAACGCGATGCCGGCCACCTCGAGGGCATGGTCCTCCTTGGGATCATAGCCCACCGGCACCCGCGCGGCCCGGCAGGTGGCCAAAAGCTGGTCTACGGCGGCCTGGGTCACCGCGCCTTTGCCGTAGTCCTCGATCACCGCGCCGGTGACCGTGCCGGCCACCCGCGCCAGGGCCGCATGCCAAGCCGCGGCGGCGGCGGCA
>JAIPIQ010000165.1 GCA_021734645.1 Fidelibacterota bacterium
CGCCCAGCCCCAGCCCGCCCGGCCCCTTTTCCAGCCACCCCCTCCTGGGCGAAGGCGGGCGGCGGCACGCCGCCGCCCTTCGCTAAGGATTCGGGAGCAGAGAATATTCTCACGCATTTGCTTGACAAGGGCGGTTTATCATATAGGGTGGATGCAGTTACAGCGCGGTTTGTTCCGTCATTTTTCTATCCCCCGCGAACGTTCGGGTATGTGCGCCCACGGCGCGCGGGGGGTGATCGTGTTGTATTGTCAAACCAGAACCAGAGAGAGGTATACGATGGCAGGTCCCGCGAAGCAAATGTGGCTCCGGATTCAAAAGGGCGAAAAAGTAGTGGTCAAGGACCGTATAATCGGCAAATTGCCGAACGGCTGCAAATGGGAGCCCGTCGAGGGCGGTTGGACGCTGGCGCCGAAGACCGCGGAGGAAATGGCCCAGTCGGCGCCGCGGCGCGGTCGCGGCGGCGATGCGCAGGAGCAGATCCGGCGGACGCTGATGGTTAAGGGCAACTACAGCCTGTTGAGCGCCGACGAACTGATGCATGTACATCGTTGGATTGCGGAGATCATGGATCAGAAGAAGGAAGAGAAGAAGCGCCTGTTGCAGGAAGAGATCGCCAAGCTCCAGAAAGAGCTGACGGTTCTGCGATAGGTTGGTTCGGGGTGCGGATCACGCGTTCGGGCTGTCGCTATCTTGGATGCGCTTCCGATAGGTGAGCTGGCCGCGCCGCTGGCGGCGGCCTGGGGTGCCGCCTCGCGCCTGCTGCTGACCGCGCCCACCGGTTCGGGCAAGTCCACCCAGATCCCCCAATTCTTGCTGGATGCGGGGCTGGCGCCGGCGGGGCAGATTGTGGTGTTGCAACCCCGGCGGCTGGCGGCGCGGATGTTGGCCCGCCGGGTGGCGCGCGAGCGGGGCGTGGCCCTGGGCAGCGCGGTGGGTTATCAGGTGCGCGACGAACATGTGGCCGGTCCGCACACCCGGATCTGTTACGTCACCGAGGGCGTTTTGCTGCGTCGGCTGCTGAGCGATCCGGACTTGCGGGACGTCGCCGCAATACTTTTTGATGAGTTTCACGAGCGGCATTTGCCGGGAGATCTGATGTTGGGTTTGGCGCGGGCGCTGCAGGCTCGGCGGCCGGAGTTGAAGCTGTTGGTGATGTCCGCCACGTTGGACGTCAGCGGGGTGGCGGACTACCTGGCGCCGGCGCCCTTATTGCAACCGGCGGGGCGTTGTCATCCGGTGGCGATCCAATATCTCGAGCGGGCCGCGGCCGGGGGCCGGGCGCCCATTTGGGAGACGGCGGCCCGCGCGTTGCCGGCCTTGCTGGCCGGGGTGCCGGAGGGTGACCTGCTGGTCTTCATGCCGGGCGCCTATGAGATTCAGCGGACCATCGAGGCGTTCCGGGGGGTAGGGGCCGCGCGGGGGTTCGAGGTGCTGCCCCTGCATGGGCGGTTATCGGCCGCAGACCAGGATCGCGCGGTGAGCCCGGGCGCCCGGCGGCGGATCATTGTGGCCACGAACATTGCCGAGACCTCCATTACCATCGCGGGGGTGCGGGGGGTGCTGGACAGTGGCCTGGCGCGCGAGGCGGGTTTCGATCCGCGCCGGGGGATCGAGACCTTGTTGGTGGCGCCCATCAGTCGGGCCGCCGCCGAGCAACGGAGCGGCCGCGCCGGCCGGACGGCGCCCGGCGTGGCGTTGCGCTTGTGGACGGCGCGCGAGCACGAGCAGCGCCCGGCCTACACGCGCCCGGAAATCCAGCGGGTGGATCTGGCCGAGCCGCTGCTGGCGCTCAAAGCCCTCGGCTTCGCGCGCAGCACCGACTTTCCCTGGTTCGAGCCGCCTCCTCCGGCCGCCCTCGAGCAGGCCGAAGCCCTGTTGCGCGATCTGGCCGCCACGGATGCGGCCGGCCGGATTACTTCCCTGGGGCGCCAACTCCTCCGGTTTCCCCTGCACCCGCGCTATGCGCGCCTCTTGCTCGCCGCGGCCGAGACCGGCTGCCTGCCCGAAGCCACCCGGATTGCCGCCCTGACGCAAACCCGCCCCCTTCTCCCGCCCGCGCGCGATCCGGCCGTCCGTGAGGCCCGCGGCGCGCTGACCGATGAGCCGGTTCCCGGCGATTACGCGCTTACCCTGCGCGGGTGGGCGGCGGCCACCGCGCAACGCTACGCCCCCGCTTTCTGCCAGGCCATCGGATTGCAGGCCGAGGCCGCCCGCGAGGCCGACCGCCTGGCCGCGCGCTTTCAGGTCATCGCCCGTTCCGCCGGACTCGCCCTGGATACGCCGCCGGCCACGGCCGCGCAGATCGGCCGGGCCCTGCTGGCGGCTTTTCCCGACCGGGTCGCCCGCCGATGCGATCAGGGCAGTCTGCGCTGTGAACTGGTACATGGGCGCCGCGGTGAACTGGCGCGGTCGAGCGCCGTGCATCATGCCCCTTTGCTCCTGGTGGGTGAGATCACGGAACTGGACGACCGGCACGGCGGCGTGCGGACCCTGTTGTCCCAGGCCACCGCGCTCGAGACTGAATGGCTGGCCGAGGCCCGGCCGGACGCCCTGCGTGACGAAAAGGAATACCGCTACGATCCGCGTCAGAAGCGGGTGCTGTTGCATCTGCGCCGCTGTTTTCTGGATCTGGTCTTGCGGGACCAGATTCGTCAGGACGTGACGGCGGCGGAGGCCGCGCCGGTACTGGCGCAGGCCCTGGCCAGCGGCGCGCTGGAAAGCGCCCAGTGGCCGGAGGCCATCACGCCCTGGCTGGCCCGGCTCGAAAGCCTGGCGGCCTGGTGTCCCGATTGGCGCCTGCCCACGTTCGACGCGTCGGCGCGACAGACGGTCCTGGGTGCCTTTTGCGTCGGCGCGGTGGGGGCCAGGGATCTCAAGGACCGCAAGCTGCTGCCCTGTTTCCGGGTTTGGCTGGGGGCGGCCGCCGTCACCGTGCTCGAACGCGAGGCCCCGACGCATTTCACCCTGCCTTCAGGCCGGCGGCGGCCAATTGTCTATTGTCCCCCGCAGCCCCCGCGGCTGGCGGCCACCATTCAGGATCTGGACGGTTTACAAACCACCCCGCGGATCGCCGGGCGCCGCATGCCGCTCACCATTGAAATCCTGGCCCCGAATCAGCGGCCCGTGCAAACCACCACCGACCTGGATTCCTTCTGGCGGACCGCCTATCCCGCCTTGCGACCGGCCTTGTCCCGGCGCTATCCCAAGCACCGTTGGCCCTGATTCGCAGCCAGCTCGAGCAGGACGGACTCGAGGTGCTCGATCACGCGCGGCCAACTGAAACGTGCGGCGGCGAACGCGCGGGCGTCCCGGCTCAGACGCCGCCGGAGATCATCGTCTTCGAGCAGGAGATTGACGTGTTGGGCGAGCAACCGGGGATGATCCGCCAACAGGCATTGGTCGCCATTCTGCGCGGGAATTCCCTCCATGCCGTGGGTGGTGGAGACGACGGGCACGCCCGCGGCCATGGCTTCGAGCACTTTTCCGCGCATGCCCGTGCCCAGGCGGACGGGACAGACGAAGAGCGTGGCCGCTTGCAGGCAGGCGCTCATATCCGTGACCCGGCCCACGAATTCAATGCCGGAGCGCGGGCGCGCGAGGCGGTACATGGCGGGGGTCACGCCGTTGCCCACCACGCGGAAGATAGCGTCCGGGTGGCGCGCGCGCACAGCCGGCCAGGCTTTGCGCCCGAACCAGAGCACCGCATCCACGTTATCGCGCTCGAAGTAGTTGCCGGTGAACAAGACCACGGGGGGTGAGGTGGGGCGCGGGGGGGGCGGGCCACCCGGATGGCCGGCGGCCGCGCAGCAATCAATCCCGCAGGGCACGACGGAGATGCGCAAGTCCGGCGCATAGCTCAAGAGGCGATAACGTTCCCAGGGGGTCAGGACCAGGATCCGGTCCACCGCCTCGTACAACCCGAATTCAAAGCGCTGCAAGCCGATTAATTGCAGGCGCTGGCGCAGGGAGGCCGGACTGGAACCAAGCACGTCCACGGCCAGCCGGCACATCATGGTCGCGCTGCGATGGCAGGAGATGACCTTGCGCACGGCCGGCAAGTAGGGGTTGTGGCACAGGTACTGGCCCATGCTGGAATACTCGGCGATCACGATGTCGTGCCGTTCGCGCTCGACCAGGTCACCCACCAGGCGGCGCATGCGCGGATCATACACCGCGGCAAAGTGGGGCGGGACGTTGGTGCGCAGCATGCCCGCGAGATAGGCCGGCCAGGGGCGCTCCCGGGGGGGCGGCAGCACCTCGATGGTATGCAGGGCCTCGCGCAGGGCCTGGTCCGGCTGCTGCTCCGGCTCGACGCGAAAGGCGGCCAGGCTGACCTGGTGGCCACGGGCCGCCAGCCCGCGCAGGCGCTGGTAGATGATGGTCTCTCCCGTGGAAAAGCCTGCGCGCGGCAGGATTTTCGTGACGAACAGCAGTTTCATCGGCGTCCGGTTCCAGTTGGGGCAATCCGCACATTCATGGCCCGACTAGTGAAGCACGTCCGGCGGGCGCCGTCAAGACCGGATCAGGTTCGCAGTTCGAGGGCCAGATCTGTTTGCAGGCCGGTCTTGATGGCTTCGTGGAAGGCATTGGCCTGTTCATCGGTGAGGGTGCGGTCCACCGCCCGAAAGGTCAGGGCATACGCCAGGCTGCGGCGCTCGCGCTCCGGATCCGCAAAAACATCGAAGAGCTCGATCTGTTCCAGTTCGGCGGGCGCATGGGCGCGGATGCACGCGGTGATGGCCGCATGGGTGACGCCGGCGGATGCCCAAAGGGCGACATCGCGCCGGATGGCGGGCTGGGCGGGCGGCGGGGCGACCGTTACCCGCGGCGCGGTGGCTGGGAGGCCGTCGAGGCACAGCTCGGCCAGGGCCAGGGGATCCGACACTCGCTGGCGCTGCCGCCATTCGTCCGTCACCAGCCCCAGCAGGCCCAGAGTGGCCCCCTGGCAGGTGAGGCGCAAGGCCGTGCCCGGTTGCGCCCAGGGCGCCGCGGTCGGCTCGGCCTGCCAGTCGGTGACCCCCAGGGCCTGCAGGCATTCCGTGAGAATCCCCTTGAGGGCCAGGAACGCTTCGGCGGGCGCCAGGGGACGGCGGCGCTCGACCGGCGGCCGGCCAACGGGTCCCAGCAAGCCCAAGGCCACATGTTCTTCCTCGGTCGGCGTGCCGGCTGCATCGAGCCGATAGACGCGGCCGAGTTCGAAGAGCGCGGCGGTTTCGATCTGCCGCCCACGGTTATGGGCGAGGGTGGCGGCGAGCTGGGGCAGCAGGGTCGTGCGCAGCACGGATTGGTCCTGGCTGATGGGGTGGGGCAGGGTGATACGGCGCTGGTCCGGGTCGGGTGCGAACGGATCGAGGGTGGCGGCCGTGGTCAGGCTGTAATTCATGGCCTCGCGCAGACCCAGGGCGACCAGGATCTGGCGGACGCGGTCGCGGCGGAGAGCGGAGGGGGCATCGGCGGCGCCGGGGATGATCGTGCTGCGGGGCGGGGTGGCCGGGATGCGGTCGAGGCCATCCAGGCGGGCGTATTCTTCAATCAGGTCCACTTCGCGGGTCAGATCGGGCCGGAACGAGGGCACGCGGACGGTGACGGCGTCCTGGTCCTGGGTCAGGACCTCGATCCCCAGGCGGGTGAAGGCGCGGGCCAGGTCGGCGGTGGCGGCCGGAAGCCCCAGCAGGGTTTCGAGGCGGCCGCGGCGACAGGTGATTTCGACAGGCGCCGGGGGCGCGGGAAAGACATCCAGCACGCCCGGGGCCGCTTGCGCGCCGGCCCACTGCGCCAGCAGCGCGGCGGCGCGACGGCTGGCCCACTCGGCCTGGGCCGGATCAACGCCCCGTTCGTAGCGCCGGGCGGATTCACTGCTGAGGCCCAGGCCGCGCGCCGTGCGCCGAATGGGATCCGGCGCGAAAATCGCGCTTTCCAGCAGGACGGTGCGGGTCGCGGCGCGGATTTCGCTGTCGGCGCCGCCCATGATCCCGGCCAGGGCGACGGCCTTTTCGCCGTCGGCAATCACCAGCATGTCCGGGGTCAAGACGCGCTTGAGGCCGTCCAGGGTGGTCAGTTTCTCATCGGCGGCCGCGCGCCGGACGACGATCCGGCCGCCGGCCAGCAAGTCGTAGTCGAAAGCGTGCAGGGGCTGGCCGGTCTCGAGCATGACGTAATTGGTGATATCCACCACGTTATTGATCGAGCGCACCCCGGCCCGCTCGAGGCGGCGCTGCAGCCAGGCGGGACTGGGCGCGACGGTCACGTTGGTCAGCACCCGGGCGGTATAGTGTGGACAGCGCTCGTTATCGGCCACCGTGACCTGCGCCCAATCTGCCACCGGTCGCCCCTGCTCGGTCAGTTCCACGGCCGGGCGGCGATGGGGCAAATCATAGAGGGCGCCCAGCTCGCGCGCCAGGCCGAGCAGGCTCAGACAATCGGGCCGGTTGGGCGTGATTTCCAGGTCCAGGACGGCATCGGGCAGGTCCAGGACCGCGGAGACCGGCGTGCCGGGCACGGTTTCCGACGGCAGGGTCAACAGG